>JAJYAG010000188.1 GCA_021779665.1 Bacteroidota bacterium
TTTAAGATTGCAAAATGCAAATTGAAATCCGTTTAATTAAAAAACCAGTATAACTCGCTAAATTTCAAATATTTCAAAGAACAATTTTAGAATTTAATGGGACAGTATTGTGAAATTACAAAAAGTAAATCAATTTTGAAAGATAATTAAAAAAACAACTTATAACGATCCGAGTAAAATGATGAGTATACCAACCATCATTCCCAATAATAACAGAAGTTTACGCAAAATATTTTTTTCTTTGAAAATAAATGCACCCAGAAGAAATGTTACAATTACACTGCTTCTTCGCAACGACGAAACAATTGCAATCAAAGAATTTTCGTCAGTTAAGGCGTAAAAGTAGCAAAAATCAGCTATGGTCAGTGAAATTCCAATCAAAGGAATGGTATACCTGAACTCAAATTTTGTAGTCTGGTTAATGCGTCTGTACCAGATAAAGTAGACGAGTGGGAGAATTACAGGTATCATGTAAATACTGAACCAGGCTTGCACCGCCATGTTGTTAATATTGCGGATAAGAAATTTGTCGTAAAGTCCCGACGCTGACCCGATGAGTGTACTTCCGATAATAAAATAAAGCCATTTGTTTTGTCTGAAAGTTATACCCTCGCGGCTGCCGGCAACGGTGAATATGTAAAAAAAGAAAAGGCTTATGCCGATACCCAGCCATTGAAGAGAATTGAGCTTTTCGGAGAAAATAACCAACGCTCCCAGCAGTGTCCATAGCGGTCCCGTGGAGCGAATTGGCGAAACAATGGTTACAGGCAGGTGTTTCATGGCGTAATAGGCCAGAATCCATGAGGAAGCCACAATTATGGATTTGAGAAAAATAAGCAGGTGCTGGTGCCAGGTTATTTCCGGTACATAAAGGAGATTGCCGGAGAAGCCCGGATTTAGTTTTGAAAATAATATTATGGGAAGAAAAATGAGTGCACTGGTAAGCGTGCTTAAAAGCAATACCGGAAGCACAGCATTATTTTTTAACGAATTCTTTTTAAAGATGTCATAAACGCCCAGAAAGAGGGAAGAGATGATTGCAAAAATTACCCACATTACTTTCAAAATTAAAGAGGCTGTTCGAAACCTGCGTAAAACCTGCAAATTGAGCAGCAGGAGTTTCAAACAGCCTCTTTTTATACAGGGGCCAAAAGTAACAATTATTTTATTGAAACTGTCGTTTAGCTAATAAACCGAAGTATAGTCGACAGACTGCCGATAGCTATTGGGATGTAAACAGTTCATGGCCAAATGTTCGTACAAAAAAAATTACCCTTGCTCTTTCCGCTGTAGACTGACGTCTGAGGACTGAGGACTATTTGATAGCATAATCAACAAGTTTTTCGATGGCGGGCAAGAAAGCTAATTCCACATCGGCCTTATGTTTTTTTGCGTTTGCAATTGTTTCCTTTGCCTGAGCAGCCCAGGTGGCGGCAGGTTTCTTTTTCTTTGCAATCATTGTGGCAGCTTCCCTGGCAAGTAAAGCACATTTATCAATATCGGCCAATACAGGTTCTATTTCTTTTAAAACAGGATTTGCAGCAATAATTGCTCTTACTTTAATGTTATTTGCAATCCAGCCATCAGTCGTAGCGAAGAGTTTATTCTTATTATCCTTGTCCGGCTTCATCATAAACTGTTCTGCATCACTGCTAAATCTGCGTGCCTCAGGAGCATCGGCCTGTGCTGCATCCACAATTCTTGTAAATGGAGAAAGACTTCTGTATGGAACGTTTTTACTGCCAGCCCTTTCATAAGCTTTTACTGGTTCAATTATTTTCACAAGGGTCTGCAATGGAGCAATATCTTCATTCTGGCAAAGGCGGCGTAAAATCATATCGATGTTCTTTATGTGTGTCAAGCCGTGTTCTTCCAGCTGAATGGATATTACATCCAGTTTTTTGTACATGTTTTCAACGTTGGCAACACTGGCCGGCGACCACAAACGTTCGGCGATGGCGGCAGTGCGTGGCCATATTCTGGAGTCGACGGTTTCCCAGGTTACAATTTCCGACCACATGGTGGCTTCACCGCCAAGAATGAGTTTCTTCTGTTCATCAGTAAGCTCTATTCCTTGTGGCAGCGGGTCGTTGAGGTAATGATCCTTTGCAGGATAGAGCAGGTCGATATAATAACCATTCGATAATAATACCTGATAGCCAGCCTTGGCAGCTGCTGTTAAACCCGATTTCCCCCGCCACGATTGTATAACAGCTGTTTTTGGAAGTTCGGGCTGCATTATTTCGTCCCAGCCAATCATTTTCTTGCCATATTTTCCAAGAATTGTAAGTAACCGGCGGTTAAAATAGGCTTGTAAAGCATGGTTATCGGCAAGGTTATTCTGTTGTTTGAAGGCTTGAATGTCGGGATTTTTATTCCACTGTTTTCCGTTGTTTTCATCACCGCCAATGTGTAGATACTCATCGTTAAAGAGCTGAGCCATCTCTCCCAGAAATTTGTCGAGGAATTCATAAGTACTTTCTTTGGTAGGATCTATGGTCGGATCCATTACCCCAAACCGGCGTTCGATGGAATAAGGGCCAGGGGCGCTTGCCAGTTCCGGATAACCTACAAACCAGGAGGTGGAGTGTCCTGGTATATCAAATTCGGGAACAACTCTCACGCCTCTTTCGTTGGCATACTGAATAATATCCCGGATTTGTTCCTGAGTAAAATATTGTCCGTCGGAACCTAACTGATGCAGTTTCGGAAAGACCTTGCTTTCGATTCTGAAACCCTGATCTTCGGTTAAATGAAGGTGTAATACATTCATTTTGACAGCAACCATGCCGTCGATGTTTCTTTTAATTATATCTACCGGCAGAAAATGGCGACCAACATCTATCATTAATCCACGCCAGGCGAAACGGGGTTTGTCTTCGATGTTACATGCCGGAAAGTAATAATTCCCCTCGTTTGCAGCAAGAAGTTGCAGCAGGGTTTCCAGACCGTAAATTGCGCCAAGGTCAGTTTCGGCTTTAAGTATTATTTGATCCGGAGTAATGTTGAGCGTATAGCTTTCATCTTCGTTCAGCTTTATACTTCCCGGCCGGTTAATACGGATGGTAAAGCTGGCATTGCCCGGGTTGTTTTCTTTTGAGATAAACTGGTTGAAGAATAAGCCTGTGCGGCCATCGAGTCGCTGAAGAAACCTGTTTACTGCACTGTAAATACGGCTATCGTAATTGCCCTGTATCGAAACAGGAAAATTGCGCGTTATCAGGTATTTTCCATCGCCGAATGTTGCCTTTTCGGGATAGGGAATGAGTTTTGTTTCGTACGATTGCGAAAACAAGGTTATCATGGAAATCAGCATTAGTGTTGAAAGTATCAGTAATCGTTTCATAATGTGTTATTTTGTGAAATAAATACATGGAATGATTGATAAAAATAAAGATAGTGTAATTTTGAGCAAAAATTACAGGTATGTTGTCGGACAACAAAATTTCGAAAGGTGGACTTATTGGAGCATTGCTAGCAGTTTTGGCATCAGTTTTTTTGCACAGAAACAGCGATACCAAAACAAGAAAAGTAGTAAAATCGGGGGCAATGGGAGCCGCCGGTTATTTTTTAGGCTCTTTGGCCGAAAAGAAAATTAATGAAAGAAAAGGCCGATAATCCTATAATTTCAGGTCTTTTTTCAGCTGGACCATTTTAATGGCAGTAACAGCAGCCTCATCACCTTTATTGCCATGCTTACCGCCCGCGCGGTCTTCGGCTTGTTGCATTGTATTGGTGGTAAGTACTCCGAATATTACGGGTACGTTAAACTTGATATTTAACTCGGTAATACCATAAGCAACTCCCTGGCAGATGTAATCAAAATGCGGAGTCTCTCCCTGGATAACACAGCCAAGGCAAATTACAGCATCAACATTTTTTTGAGCAAGAAACTGTGCTCCCAGAGTGAGTTCGAAACTTCCCGGAACCGTCACAACATTAATATCTTCAGCCACTACTCCATGTTTGATAAGAGTTGCAACTGCGCCATCCCTTAACGCATAGGTGACTTTATCGTTCCATTCCGAAACTGCAATTCCAAATTTCATTCCCGTAGCATCGGGAATAGTGTTCTCGTTATACGATGACAGATTTTTATATTGTGTTGCCATATCGCTTGTTTTAAATAAAAAAGTCCGGTCTATTCAACCGGACAGAAATGTAGTAGTGTTAGTTCAGAAGTTATTTCTTTAAATTTCCTTTTAACTCAGCGCGAGTGATATATTTTTCAATCATGCGGGCTTCGGACGATTTCGAAAATTCTTTTTCGATACGTGTGTAAGTATCAACAGCCTTTTTGAAATCACCTTTTTCTTCGAGTAGGATTCCGGCACGCATTAAATATATAGGTGAAGTAAGATCGTTTTTAACATTATCGGCAGCTCTGAGGTAATATTTTATAGCATCATCGGTTTTGCCAAGTTCTGCGTAAGCATCGCCAATACCTCCAAGAGCAACATTTGAAATCATTTTATCGTCCGAATCAAATTTTTCGAGGTATGTAATTGCATTGTTATAATCGCCTAAATGAAGATAACAAATACCGGCATAACATTTAGCAAGGTTAGCAGCTTTTGTAAAGCCATAATCATCAATAATACCTAAGAAACCAGGGTAAATTCCATTACCATTGAGAGCAAGTTTAAACGAATCTTTTTCAAAATATTGTTCAGCAACATACATCTGGTTAATTGCTTTCTTTTCGCGTGGACCTAAGTAAAATTTAGTGAATGCTATATAAATAAGCACAATTGCCAAAATTCCACCAACAATAATCGAAAGACTTTTCCGATTCTCTTCAATGTACTTTTCAGTCTTTGTTAATGCGTTTTCTATGTTTTCAACTTTTTGATCAGCAGTTGATTCCTGTTTTTCTTTAGCCATTTGATTCGTTTTATTTTTTTTAAGCAACCGCAAAGGTAATTTTTTTGCCTAAAACAAAAAATTATGATGTATTTTTTTGAATAATATCGTGCAGTTTGTTCGTATTCCACATTTTTGCAAAGAATTTATGACCGGCTTTTCTAATTTAGATCCACTCTAAACTTCTAACGTGTTGCAAAATCCGGGTTATTTTTAAGTTGCTAATAAAAAGATCGTTATATCTTTATTTATTCCTCCCGACCGTTATTTTAACATTTTTTAAGGATAGTTTACACAACATGCGTAATTTATTATTAGATAGGTTTTTGCGTGTGAAAATGTGTGTACTCTTTTTAAACTACTCCTTCCGATGTGATAAATCTAATTTCTCTAACAAAGTAATTTTTCATCAACAAAATACGATTATTAGTCAAAATAAATAACACGTTAGTCAAAACAATTATGGATTTAAAAACCAAAAACCTATGAAAAAAATGTTATTAACAGCGGGTGTGATTGTATCGATGCTGGCCTCCTGCGAAACAGAAGAGGAGCTTGTTTTAGTTCCTTCTAAAACTCAAACTACTACTGAACAGCTTACAAATGTCGATTCTTCACAAATTACAAAAGCTTCGAGTTATCTCATGTTAACTAACCAGGATAAGTTCAATATAGTGTATAGTCAGGATTTGAATAATGATAAATCCGGATCTTATCTTGAAAGTGAATGGAAAACTGATTGGAATGCAATATGGGCAAACCATAATTTAGGATATGGTACAGTAGTTACTTCCGGTTCCAATAAATTTCTTACCCAGGTTTTCCCGGCAGGCGCTTTTGGCGTGTCCAAAGGTTACCAATGGATGGTAAAATTTAGTAAAGGATACAATGAATTATATTTTTCGTATCGTATCAAATTTTCTTCAGGATATACAAATACCAATTTACATGGTAAGCTCCCGGGTTTATCAGGAGGCGCATCCAATAGTGGCGGTTATTTGCCTACAGGAACTGATGGCTGGAGTGCCCGTTATATGTTTCATGGAACTAAAATCAATTTTTATTTGTACTACCCGGAAGTTTATAAAGATTTTGGCAATTCTTCACCCATTGCAGGGAAAACTTATTACGGAGCTGGTCCCGATCTTAGTCCGGGTTACACTTTAAAAACTGACACCTGGTATACTGTAACCCAACGGATTGTAATGAATACAGTCGGAAAATCCAATGGCCTTGTTGAAGGTTATATCAATGGTAAATTGTGTGCAGTAAAAACAGGCATCCGTTTTCGCGATGTTTCTTCACTCATGATTGACCGTTTGTTCTTTGCAAATTTCTTTGGCGGAAGTGGCGTTGCTCCTTCACAATCAGTTAATATCAGCTTCGACGACTTTTTTGTTTACACTTATGCTTCATCTGTAAGTGTGGCCAGAGGTAATGTTACGAATCCTGCCGGAACTACTATTATATTACCTACTGTTCAGTAATTCAATTGTTTGGTTAAGGGAAGTCTGTGAAGGCTTCCTTTTTTTTTATGAATACTACACATGATAGCTAAACGTTATTCATCCTATTTATAATATCTTTAAATTTATATTTATAAATACCTGTTAGCCAATAAATAATCACTTATTTCAATTATATCATTATTAAAATCATCTAAGGTTAGCTGAATAAAAAATATCTAACAAAACAATTTATATCTTCATTTTCCGATTTTTGGTCATTAGATAATTGGTATTTGTCAAAAATGGAAATAACCCAAAACTAGTTACATGCACAAACTACTCATATTGTACACGGTAATTGCACTCTTTTTAGGCTCATGTGGATCAAAGGATGAAGTTTTATTATTGCCTGAACAAAAAGCAAATGACAGTATTAGTAATCCGGTATCGTTACCTCAGGGAAAGGATACAGTCGCAGCTAAACCTACGGTTCCTGCCGATACTGTAAAGCCTGCACCCGTACCTGCACCTGTACCCACCACGCCTACACCTACACCTGCACCTGCACCCACTCCAGCGCCAACCCCAACTCCAGCCCCAACTCCAACACCTGCCCCTGCGCCGGTTCCTTCTTCACCCGTTATAGTTACCCCTACCAATGATAATTTTAATTTTATATTCCGTCTGTCTTTTCCGGGAAATACCGTCGGATCTTATAAAGAAAGCGAATGGGATGCTGACTGGAATAATCCTGCCTGGGCAAATCATTCCAATGGCTATGGTAAAATTGCGCTAGAGAATACCAATAAATACCTTGCATTGAATTTTGCAGCGGGGTCGTTTGAGGTTGCCGGAGGATATCAGTGGCAGGGAAAATTCTCTCAGGGATACGATGAACTTTACTTTTCCTACCGGATAAAATTTTCATCAGGCTTTTCAAGCACCAGTTTACAAGGTAAACTTCCGGGGTTATCGGGCGGGGCTTCCAATAGCGGAGGATATCTGCCTACAGGTTCCGATGGCTGGAGCGCACGATTTATGTTTCATGGAACCGAAATCAAGTTCTATAGCTATTATCCTGATCTGTTCAAAGTTTATGGCGATTTAAAACCGGTTTCGGGCAAGACCTATTATGGATATGGTCCTGTACTTCAACCTGGTTTTACTTTGAAAACCGATACATGGTATACTGTTACCCAGCGTATTGTTATGAATACCCCTGGTAAAGCCAATGGCCTGGTTGAGGGTTTTATTGACGGAAAATTGTGTGCAGTTCAAACAGGGATGCGGTTCAGAGATGTATCATCATTACAGATCGATAGAATATTTTTCTCCACATTTTTTGGCGGTAGCGGTCAGCCTCCTGTAAAAACAGAAACGATAAGTTTTGATAATTTCGCGGTATATACTTATAAATCCGCTGTTAGCGTGGCAAGAGGTAATACTGCAAATCCAAAAGGAACGGTAATTCCTTTGCCTTCTTTTTAGGTTAACACCTCAAAGCAAGCAAAGAGTTATTTATTGATTTATCATATTTTTAGAACAATAAACCATAAAATTCTGTTTTTAAAATAATTAAAGGAATTATTATTTATAAGGCCTGTTCTGAATCCTAACAAAATCATGTAGCCGCTAAAATTGCGATATAATAATAGCTGCAATTAAAGGTTTCTTAAGTACCCAAAAATTATAATAAACCTTTAAAAACAGAAATTAATGAAAAAAACGTTAGTCGCAACTATTGCTGTGATTGGTTTGTTTGCTTCCTGCGAGTCGCAGGACGAACTGGTCGTTAACTCTTCAGGTATCGTGGCCGATACTTTGACTGAAGTAAAAACATTCAAAGCAGAACGTGCTAAAATTGTCAGTTCTGAAAAGTACCTGATGGTACTTGCGGAAACTTTGAATGAAAATTCATCGGGAACTTATAAAACAACCGACTGGTTGCAAAACTGGAATTATCCCAACTGGGCTAACCGGAAGAACGGATTAGGAAAGATGATTAAAACGGGCTCTAATATTTATCTCTCTCAGGAGTTTGCCCGCGGTGCATTTAATGTTTCAGGCGGATATCAATGGCATGCAAAATTCAACCAGGGGTACGATGAACTTTATTTTTCCTACAAAATCAAGTTTTCCGATGGTTTTAAGGATAAAAACTTACAGGGAAAATTGCCTGGGCTATCAGGGGGAAAATCCAATAGTGGTGGTTATCTTCCTTCGGGAAAAGACGGATGGAGTGCGCGGTTAATGTTCCATGGCACTCAAATCAAGTTTTACATGTATTATCCTGAAGTTTACAAGCTGTTTGGAGATTCAAAACCTGTTAAGAATAAGTCGTACTGGGGAATGGGACCGTCGTTCAATCCGGGTTATACATTAAAAACGGGTGTTTGGTATACAATTACCCAAAGAGTTGTAATGAACACCCCCGGCAAAGCCAATGGGCTAGTGGAAGGCTTTATCAATGGAAAGCTTTGTGCTTCTCAAAAAGGGATCCGGTTCAGGGATATTCCTTCCCTGAAAATAGACAGGATCTTTTTTGCCAACTTTTTTGGGGGTAGTGGTAAGCCTCCATCAAAAAAAGAATCAATTTGTTTCGACGATTTTGCTGTTTATACTTACAATCCTTCTGTAAAAGTTGCAAAAAGTCTGGCAGCTAATGAGGATGGCACTGTAATACCATTGCCGTTATAGTAAAAATTTGAATACATGTAAACCCAGGACTTTCAAAGGTTCTGGGTTTTTTTGTGCTTTATTTTGAAAAAAAGTTGAAATTTGTTTGTAACCATTTATTTATTCCGCGGTAACCAATTCAGAAGTTAAAAATTAAACAGCGTGACAATATCCGACGAAATAATCATGCAACGGGTAAAAGAAGGAAACCTTCAGGAGTTGGCGACTTTATTTGAGCGCTATCATGTTCGTTTATTTAATTTTTTTCTGAAGCTCACCGGCGACCGTAATTTGAGTCAGGATTTGACGCAGAATCTTTTTTACAGGATTCTTAAATACAGAAGTTCTTTCAAAGAAGGCAACAGCTTTAAATCGTGGATTTACCAGATGGCGCGCAACATTCATTACGATTATTGCCGTGAACATCAAAAGCAAAACGAACATTTCACCGGAGTTGGATCGCACAGTGAAGAAGTTTCCGATGCTACTGATGCATTCTCGCAGGAGGATTTCGACAGACTGGATACGGCACTTTCAAAACTTGAAAGTGGTCAGCGCGAAATCATTATTCTGAGTCGCTACCAGGGACTCAAATATGAAGAGATTTCGAAAATTACCGATTTGTCGGTGCCCGCAATTAAAGTACAGGTTCACCGGGCAATAAAACAATTAAGAGCATTGTATTTCAAACTTCAAAATATTTGAGAGATGAACTGTGAAGATGTGAGTTCGAAAATGATGGATTACCTTGATGGGAATCTTGGTGAAAACGAAAGAGAATCCATTGAAAAGCATCTGGAAACATGCGAAAGATGCATGGACGAAATTCGCGATTTTCAGACGATACTGAATAAAATTTCGGTTGCACCGATGGAAACACCGGGTGATTCCCTGAAAATGAACTTCTACCATATGCTTCAAACCGAAATTGATAAACAGAAAGGATATTCAAAGCCAAAGGGCAGGAAAATGATTCCTTTTACAAGAATCGCAGCAGGACTGGCACTACTTATCGGTGGAACTTTTCTGGGAATGTTTTTGAATCCTCTTTTAAAGAGCAATAACCAAAACAATGAGTTAGCCCAGCTTAAAACCGAAGTGCAATCCATGAAAGAAATGGTGATGATGAATATGCTGAACGAAGAATCGCCGAGCGATAGGATTAAAGCAGTGAATTATGCTGAAGAAATTTCGTCGCCCAATGATGATGTAATTAACGCCCTTGTAAAAACACTCAATAACGATAAAAATGTGAATGTACGCATGGCGGCGGCATACTCACTTTCAAAATTTACAAACAGGCAGGTAGTTATGGATTCACTTGTGAAATCGCTCGAAAAGCAAACCGATCCGATTATCCAGGTGGTTTTGATGGATATTCTGGTACAAAAACGTGATACAAGAGCTGTAAAGCCAATGCAAAGAATTATATCCGACGATAATACTATAAAAGAGGTTAAAGAAATAGCAAAAAAGAACATGCAGGTTTTGCTGTAGGTTGAATTCAATCTTTATCAACGGGAAATAAAAACCGGGTTTATTTCTCAGGTATGTTAAACTTTAAAACAAAAAAACGATGAAAATTAAACTCATAATAGCTGCTGTTGCCGTTTATATGTCGGTGACCGACTTCTACGCGCAGGAATTTAAAATTTCTGCTGACAACTCTAAAGATGGGAAACTCTCTCTTGTAAACTTTATGGGCGATTTACCAATTGAAGGGTACAATGGCAAGGAAATTATTGTGACTTCCACAAGCGAACCTGTTGTGGTTCCGGAAAGAGCCAAAGGACTAAAACCAGTATTTGCTGCAGGTTACGATAACACTGGAATTGGACTTTCAGCTGAAAAGAATGGCAACAATATTACACTTACCTGTTTATTGCCTATTACCAAGCGGGGCGAATATAAAATAAGAGTTCCTGAAAATATGGCCGTCCGTTACGAGAGTCCATGCGAAAGAGCCGGAGATATAAGCCTTCAGAATATGAGCAACGAGATAGAGGTTAAAACCTGTCATTCCATCAAATTGAAAAATGTAAGCGGACCGGTTGTACTTTCCACAATTGGTGGAGATGTTGAAGTAGTTTTCTCCGATATGATGGCTCCAAAACCTTGTTCAATAAGTTCTATAGGAGGCGAAGTTGATGTTACCTTACCCGCAAAAACAGGCCTTGATCTCGAAGTCAAATCCATCTCGGGGAATATCTATTCCGACTTTGACTTCCCGCAGACCCAGGAAAAGCAAATGAAACAGGTAGGCGGAAACAACATCAAACACAAGCTTAATGGCGGGGGCATTGAATTCAGTCTTATGACCGTTGGGGGAAATATCTATCTCCGCAAAGGAAAATAACTCACTTTTAAATCCTAAACCTTATGAGAAAAATAGCTGTGATTGCAGCAATAAGCTGCATAATGCCCATAGTGCATGCGCAAAAGATTGTAGAGAAAACACTTAACTTTAATAATAAGAGAGCTTTAGTTCTGGATCTGCAGATTACCGATTCCATAAATATCCAGACATGGAATAAAAACGAGGTTTATGCCTATGTATCTATCAATGTAAACGATAATAAGGATAACGAGGCTTATAAAACTTCGTTCGATGATACAGGGGACAAGGTTGAAATAAAAGCCAAATTCGACGATCAGTTCTTTAAAGGCAAACAATGCAATAACGAAGTGAATGTTGCGTGGAAGCTTATGGTTCCTGAGAATGCAGAATTATCGGTGAAAACAATAAACGGGAATATAATTATTGTGGGAAAGACAAATTCGGTAAAAGCTCACACTATAAGCGGGTTTATCGATATGGGAATAGAAGCCGGTAAAGGTGCAGATCTGAATTTAAAAACCATAACCGGAAATATTTACACCGATCTGAGTTTTGCAAGTCTCAACAAGCGAGTAGTTGAATTAAAAGTGAACGAAAAGCTGAATGGAGGAGGCAGACCGATCGACCTGGAAACTATAAGTGGCGATATTTTTCTGAGGAGGAAATAGCAAAGCAATTATATACAATTCAAACCGGGATGCAGTAATTTTGTGTTCCGGTTTTTTTATGGAAGGAAGTAAATTCATAAATGAAGAATGAAGGAATGGAGTAACTTGCATAAAATTGTTTTTATAAGAATGAGGAAAGCTATCTATTTTATTTTGTTTGTGCTTTTAAGTGTTTCGTGTAGTTCGATGAAGGAAATAACAGTATTACCTAAGGAAAGCCAACAGATGCTGCTGGTAATTACCGGCTCTGAGACAAGTACACAAGGTACCATGTATCTTTTTGAACGGTCTGCCCGAAGATGGGAGTTTCTTCATGAGAACATTCCGGTGTGCGTTGGTAAAAATGGTCTCGCCTGGGGTAAAGGTTTGCACAGGGAAATGAGCATTTCCGGTTTTCCAGTAAAAAGAGAAGGCGATGGAAAGAGTCCGGCAGGTATTTTCAGAATTGGCGCCGTATTTGGATATGCTCCCGCCGAAGCCATGAGTGCACTGAAAATGCCCTACATTCCTGTTAACCAGATGACAGAATGTGTTGACGATGTGAACTCTGCTTATTATAACCAGATTGTAGCGAGCGATGAACTGGAGAAAGCAGGGAAGTACGACTGGAAATCGTCGGAGAAAATGCACCAGATGGGAGCGGTTTACGATATTGGTGCTACTGTTGAACATAATATGAACCCGGTAAATAATGGCGGCGGATCTTGTATTTTTCTGCATGTCTGGTCACGCCCCGACTCCTACACAGCCGGTTGTACCAGCATGTCGCCGGAAAATATGAAGTCGTTGGCATTTTGGATGGATAAAGCCAAAAAGCCTCTGATGGTTCAGTTAACTAAATCACTTTACGAAGAGCTTAAAACGAAGTGGGAGTTACCCGAGCTAGTTGTAAGGTAAAAAGTCGACAGTCCACCGACGACAGTCCACAGCCAAATGCAGAATACCAGCCATAGTTCATCGAAGCGACGCCCTGGGTTAATCAAATTGAATTATTTTTGGCGGCGTGAAAACATGTTAAAAAGGGCTTTATGCTTAACATCGCCGCAATTGATTGAATGCAGAATACAAGTCGATGGTCGATAGTCGATAGGAAATACAGAATACAAGTTGATAGTCCATAGAGTTATGTTGCACAAAATGTATTTTGAATTTTAAGGCTGAAAGCCTTTGATAATTCAGCCCAGGGCAAAGTGAAGCGGTGCCCTGGGTTCAA
>JAJYAG010000189.1 GCA_021779665.1 Bacteroidota bacterium
GTTTATTCCGAACAAACTGACCCCTCATTCCTGAAATTGACCCCTCTCCTGGAAGGCTATTAATCCCGAAGGGCAATCGGCAGACAAAATGCAATGAACGTTTATAATATTTTTAAAAGTACTAATTTTTCTTTTTCCGCAAAGAGTCCCCTTTAAGTTCGATGCGATGTGCTGTATGAACCAAACGATCGAGGATAGCATCGGCAATGGTGCTTTCCCCAATGATTTCGTGCCATTTACCAACTGGTATCTGTGATGCAATAATGGTTGATTTTTCCTGATGGCGGTCTTCGATAATTTCCATGAGCATCATCCTCATGTTCTGATCCAGAGGTTGCATCCCAAAATCGTCAATGATAAGCAAGTCTTGTTTTTCGAGTTGTTTAATTTCTTTGATGTACGATTCGTCGGCTTTTGACATTTTGAGCATAGCAAAAAGCTTTTGGGTACCGTAATATGCTGTCCGGTATCCGAACAAACAAGCTTGATGCCCGAGTGCTGTGGCAATATAACTCTTTCCTACACCGGTAGCCCCGGTGATCATAATATTCTCGCCTTTTTTAACAAAAGAAGCATCGGCAAAACGCATCAGATAGGTTTTGTCTAAGCCGCGAGGTGTTATGTAATCGATTTCTTCCATGCTGGCCCTGTACCGGAAGCGGGCACTCTGAAGCCTGCGTGATATCTTTTTATTTTCTCTCTCCTCCCATTCGGCTTGCAGGAGCAGGTTGATAAACTCATCGTTTCCTAAGGAAGAGGTGTTCTTTGACTGGATCAGTCCCTGGAAAGAGGCTTGCATGCCGGTGAGTTTTAACCTTTGCATCAGTTGTACAATTTCGTGTGTCATAATATTGATTTTAAGTTTATTTATAATATTCCGCTCCACGGATGTTGTCGTGCAAAGGCAAAGTGCCTTGGGTTGCATCTATGGGTTGGCGGTCGAGTTTATTATGGATAATCTGTTCGATCACTTTATAATTATATGTTTCAAATTCGCTAGCCCGGCGGCATGCAGCAACCAATCGTTCCCGCCCGGCCTTGCGGTCAAAGGAAAGTATCCCCACACAACTTCGGTAGGTCTGTTCCGGATAAGATTTATTTTCCAGCACCTTTCGGATATATTGTTCAACTACAGGGTCGATCCCGGCAGCCCAGGATATAAACTTATCGGGATGCCATTCGGCCACAAACTGGTGGGCGGTTGGAAGATGTTCTTTT
The DNA here is from genome assembly GCA_021779665.1 of Bacteroidota bacterium. GTDB lineage: Bacteria > Bacteroidota > Bacteroidia > Bacteroidales > JAAUTT01 > JAAUTT01. Next base: position 1,219 of record JAJYAG010000189.1, read on the forward strand.
ACCGTTGTGTATTTATGTGGTCGGTTATCCCGTAAATGGTAGGCAATACGCTCGTTATTGCAATAAATGCTTACCGATGTGTTGGTATATACGATTTTGCCCATTTGCCCGATATATTGATAGGGAACACTATAGTAATGGCGGTCACAGTGCAGTTGCACATGGCTGTTTTTCATAATACGGGCTTTCTGATATTCTTTTAACTGGTAAGGTTCTGTTGGCAATGGCTGCATATGGCCTTTTTCATCGTTCTCATAGAGGCTGCGGCGACTTTCCTCGCGGTTTTGCAAAAGTTGATCGTTATGAACGTCTAAAAGATCAAGTATAGCTTGGTTAAGATCGTCGAGGCTGGTAAAAATACGGTTGCGCAAAGGGGCAAAGATGCGGTTGTAAACAATTGCCACCATACGTTCTACCCATGCTTTGTCCCGTGGTTTTCGGCTTCTGGCAGGCATAATTGCCATATTGTAATGGTTGCCCAGATCGAGCAGGTCGCGGTTGATTTGGGGTTCATAGGTATTGGCCTGGTCGACTGCCGATTTTAAGTTGTCGGGGACTAGTACCTTTGGTGCTCCTCCATAATAACCAAGGGCATCCGCAATACAAGGCAAAAAATCTTCTTTCTTCTGGCTTGCGCAGGCTTTTACAAAGGTAAGGCCACTGTAGCCCAGTACCGATACAAACACTTCCACATCGATAATTTCTCCTGTTTCCCGGTCTACAATCGAGAGCTTATCTCCCGTGTAATCAATGTACATCTTCTCGCCCGGTTTCTGCTCCAAATGCAGGGTGGCATCTTTGTTTTTGAGCCACTGGGCAAAATGCTCACAAAAGCGGGAGTAGCTGTATCCTTGGGGGTATTTATGCTTGTATTCGGCCCATAATATTTGCCGGGTCACTCCTTTTCGCCCGAGTTCTTCCCTGCAATATGGAAAGAAGTTACGAAGCCGTTCCATCTTATCAGCATCATCTTCTGTGCTATGGACAACAGATTGTTCTTCTTTGGAAAGATATTCTTTTACTGTGTTTTTGGAAATAGACAATTGCCGGGCAATGGTCTTCTTGCCCAGTCCCAGGCTTGATAATAATCTGATCTGTTTTACAATTTCCATACTTATGGTTTTGTTTGCCATTGCTGCTCTTTTTTTGCTGCAAAGCAAAAAACCATTTTGTCTATCGAGGGGTCAATTTGCAGGAATAACTTACATAGGCCATTCTACCGCAGGGGTCAATATGTCGGAATGGCAGCAAACATCTTAATTCCTGAGGGGTCAATTTGCCGGAATGACAGTCCTTCTTTGATAAAGAAAGGGGTCAGTTTCCTCGGAATGAGGGGTCAATTTGATAGGAACAGGGGGTCAGTTTGATCAGGAATATACACTTTGGCTCTGCAAAAAGCCCGGGACATATAACTGATAACCAGCGTAACGTGCAACTTTTTGGAGTAAATGCCGTTATTTCGGAGCAAACTGTTGTTCCAGTATAAACCACTCCAGGGCCACGCGGCTATAGTCCTTACGGCCACGCGAAACAGGGATGTAGGTGTTGTTTGTAAGTACAAACTTATTACCGCAGATGCAGTCGATAAAGGCACAGTTAACGATATACGAATCGTGGCACCGGCAGAAACTGCCTGCAGGTAGTTCTTCTTCGAACCATTTGAGCAGTGCATGGGTTTCCAGGGGAGGCTCCCCGTTGGCAAAGTAAATAAAGCAATGCTTGTTGCAGCTCTGGATGTAGAGAATCTGGCTGATAACGATCAGTTTGTTTCCTTTGGCGGTTCTTACTTCAAGCAACAGCGCAGGAACGGATTTGGTGTTTTCCATAACGGGTAATGTTGATTAAATTCAGGTTTTAAATGTAGAATAATTATTTGTAACCTACAGATGGTTAGATGGATATTGTTTGTCGGAAGTTGGGGAGGAGTATGATAATATTGAATATGGCACGCGTTACAATCGCGCGCCAGCTTAAGGGAATTATTACATCTTAATTTTTAGCTTACTAATTAGTTCATTGCTATTACTTTCAATAATATACTCGTAATGATAGGGGAAATAGCATCTGCTATTTACTAGATTCTTTCCATCGGAGCTTTTTAATTCATAATCTTTAGCAATTAAATTAAAGCTGGAGTCAAAGGAATAACAAGACAGCTCTTTAGCAACACCATCAGTACATTCACTATTAAAGAAGTTGGATTCTCTTATAAAAATTATCGTATTTCCTTTATCGTTAAAGTAATATCTGTATCCAATCGACCAATCGCCAGATTCGCTCATCGGGTACTCAGCAAAATAAACTATTCCACCATTACTACCCCTCAATAGATTATATGAAATTTCTGTATCTTCCGGCCAGGAATCATTATTTGGTACTTTAATAAGTGAATCACTTTTAACCATTTTAGCATATAATTCAATTCTGGAAGCATCACTTCGAATTTTTTCAAGATCACTAATTATCTTTTTGTAACCTTCTAAAAGCTTTTCATTATCAGCAGTAGGATTTATAAATGAATCTTCTGAAACCTTTAAATTATTAATTGGAAGCTTTTCAGATTCGTTAGCATCAAATTCATTTTTACCAAGCGAATCTTTAGATAGTTTTTCTTCAGGCAATGGCTTAATTGTAGGCTTGCAACTTATCAAAACGCACACTAAAACAGTGAATAATATCTTTTTTGCCATGAGTTTTACTTTAGTTAGGGTTTACTGTAGGGTTTATTTTTAGGCCATTGTTATGTTGAATCAGGCACGCGTTACAAACGCGCGCCAGCTGAAGCTTTATATTTATTTTTTAATAATCCTATATACCCAAATAATGTTTTTGTTAGCTGGTTGTTCATTATAAATTGTAGGGTAATTCCCTGAATTTTTTAAACTATCCCAAAGTTGCTTAAAGTTGCTAATTGAATCTATTGTCCATTCTATACCTTTTTTATAACTTTTTTTAATTTCAGTCGACTCGATCAAAGTCGAACGAGTCAAATATTGATCCTGTGCAATTAACCTTCCGTTCTTGTACAATTTTAAAAATCCATCGCAGGTTGTTCCATCACAATCTCCCGCTTGCATCACCCAAATTCCATTTTTGTTATTTTTAAGTATAGTTTCGTCTTCAATTAATTGTAAGGTCTTTTCGGCATAGTTCACATTTACTAAAAGCCAGTCACCCTTATCAAAGTCTTGTCCGTTTAATAGTTTATCCGGCTCAGTACAACATGTTAAAGTAATTGAAAGTATGGTAGTTTGTAGGATTCGATTCATTTTAAAGTAAAGGTTAAATTTACAACGCATGCAGACGGAGCGACCAGACAATGTGCTTGACTACGAAGCATTGTCTAATTTTCAATTGGTTTAATTAATTTCTTATCTATATAAACTAAGTTAAAATTTAAACCGTCAGTTGCACTTGAATAAGATTCATCTGAATTTTCAAAGGACGCGAACAGTAATATTTGAGCACCACTATAAGTTGAAAGCTCTGTTAAAAAGCTTTTGAAATGGTTTAGAGAAATATCTTGTTGCTTGGGCTCATCAAACATTAAAAGCTTTGGATGATTAGCTCCAAAGTGGTTAGATGTTAAATATAAACTACAAGTGTAAGCCCAAATACATCTAATAAAGTCACTAGCTGATGAATCAAACCTCAAATCATAACTTTTCAAGTCATCGCCAAACTGCTTCTGTGCAACAGGCAAATAATTATCCATTGAAATATCAATAAAATCACTTGATTTACTTTTGTAATCAAATTCCGCCAACAAACGCTTGAATTGCTGTAATAAATAATCAAGTTTTTTTCTGTCTGAAACAGAAAAGAAATCACTTGGAAGTTTCTCTGCATCTTTTAATAGTTGTTCATGTTCGGAAGAAAGTTGTTTCGCTTCTTCTACTAAATCGTTGAAATCTTCCAGATAGCGATTATAAAATTCAATCCTTTTCTTGACATTCAATTTTTTCTCTATTTCCAATTCAGAAGGTAATCTATCATCTGCGACTAATTCTTTTTTTAGTTCCCTTAATAACTGACGTTTATTTGATAGGTTCAATCGAATTCTATTTAATCGTTCTTCTTTTTCTGACATACTGAATTCCAAACCTTCAATATAGACTTTTATCATTTTAATCTGAGCCTCAATAAAAACGATATTATCCTCTATTAACATAGGATTTTGTGCAATATCTGACGGCAGAAGTGAATCTTTAATCGTCTGTTCACAAGTAGGGCAAATATCTTGTGCCATTTTACTGTCAAGTTCAGCTCCAAGCTTTTTAACTTTCTGAGCTCCCTTATTTTTTCGCAAATCTTCTTTTAACGATTCTAATTGTGCTTCGTATCTTTTCAATTTATCCCTATCGAAACCAACTTCCTCTGTTAGGAATTCGTAATTCAAGGTAACAGCATTTATACTTTCCGTTAGTGAATCAATCTTTGCTTCATCTTGCTCAATTTTTTCAGAGACTTTTGGTATTATTTTGGTTTCAAGTTCTTTTAATTGTTCGTTTTGAATTTCAATAAAGTCAGGAATAGTATAACTCTCATTTTCATGGGAAAGTAATATTGAAATTGGGTTGGAATTATTTAAAATTGAAGGCTTGGCATCAAGATTTATAAGCTTTCCAGCACCACGTTCAGCGAATCGTGTAAATTGCTTATATAATCTAAACCATTTATCATCTAAAATCCTCTTTGATGTTATTAGATTCTGACGAACTTGTTTATTCTCATATACATCAAGATTTAATAGAAATTCAATTACTCTTGCCTCTTTGTTCGTTAAACTATAATATGGCATAGTTGCTAAAAAATCAGACCATCCTGATTTTTGTTCGATTATAAATGATGGTGCAATTTGCTGAATATATATTTTTCGTTTTTCACCTGTTTTATTGACTACGTAAGGTAAATTCCACCCAAAAAACTTTTCTAAGAATAAATGAAAACCATAAATATCATCAGAAGCTCCTCCTTTATCATGGATAAACATTGGTTGAGATAGAAGTGCCTTATTAGTACCAGTTAATAATGCCCCATTAAATACGTCTACTAATTGGGGAGCCCTTGAAGTACTTATAACACTTCTCCTAACTGTAACAATTTCTTCATTTTCATTTTCAATCTCTAATAATACAAATGATTGAAGAACTCTGTGACTTGTACCTTTGGGATATTCAACAATGTCTTTTAGAACTGATTGCATTGTTTTCTCATTTTTCCCTCCAATCAATTCTTCAAAACCGAGACAGTAAAGTATTGATTGAAACAAACTACTTTTTCCAGAAGTATTATCGCCTCGGACAATATTAAATCCTTTCGAAAATTCGTATTCCGCACCAAATAAGCCTGAATCCGTATTTACTTCTATTTTTATTGCGTTTATTTTAATCATTGAATAATGTCCATTTATTAGTTAAATCTTGAATTGATTTCTCAGTAACACCTCTCTTCCCAATTTGCTTTAATAAAGCAATTTCATCAATTAGAATATCTCCATCATCTTCAATCTTTTTGGTAAATTCCAATCCTTTGTTTTCTAATTGGTAGTTAGCATTTTCATATGAGCAAAATTTGTCAGCAACAGCAATGTGTAAAGCCCTATTTAATGTAGGTTCAATTCCCCAAACTGACAAATCAGAACTCTTAGGGTTAGATATAAATGATAAAAGCGTTTGTCTATTTTCAATGCTTTTAAAAGCCCATGAAATAAGGTGGAATTTTAACAGACTTGATTTTTCACCAATACACGCATATTTCAGAATTAAGCATATTTGAGCAATTTTATATGCAGGTCTATAGTCTGCTGGTAAAGAAATTGGCTTCTTTGCAAATGTTATATTTTTTATAAAATAGTCGCTCATTTCATTCAAAGTTTATAGGACAACGTAAAATCCAATCAGCCATTACTTGATTACAAAGATTTTGAACCATAGTATCTTCAATAAATGGGAAGCTGCTTTTAATTTTATCATTTAGTAAGACTGCAAATCTTTTATATAGCTTGTTGTTATCACTGTTTGGAAACATACATTCTTCAACAACTTGCTCCTCAACCAAACTGACTATTTTTATAAATTTTTCATAGTCATCCGGATAATCAATTGACCATTTTTTTAGAATACTATTACCGTCCAAAAAATGACTAATGCTTTTTTCAGTTAAGTCATCTACCTTTTTGTCAACATTCAAAGTATTTATGTCAAATCTTAATCTATGTTTTCTTTGGGCGTTTTCAACAAGTGATATTGCTTTGCCCTTCCATTTCAATTTATCTGCTTGTGAAATATTATCCTTCGGAACAATCTCAACTTTTCTGTCTGATATTTTTATAAAAGTATGTATCTCGGGTTTCAAATTATCAATATCCCATGGTATTACTTCAAAGTTTGAATTATCAATGATTGAAAGATTTAACGCTCTAACTTCATCCCTCTTTTTAGTACAATGGTCGATGATTTCGTTTTTACTATAATTAGGTGAAACAAAGTACCATTTATTAATCAATGTTCCACCTAATTTTTTTGCAAGCTGTTTCTCAAATGTTCGTAATTTTTGTAGGTCTTTCGTTATTTTATCCCTTTGCTTTTCAAATAATATGTCTTGAGTATAATGTTCATCAGGACAATAACATTGAAATGCTTTCCCTGACCTTGTAAAACCCTCAATACCAAAATCTCCTGGTGTAGCTTTTATTTCAAAATATGATTCAGATTCATATCTATTCTTAAAGCATAGTTGACAAATTGCTTCCCATTTGTCACCATCAAAACTACCATATTCAGTTTTTATCATTTAGCGTTATAGTTAGTGTGTCGGCAAAAACAGCTCGTTTGCAAGCTGAAGCATCGGCTCTTGTGCGTGGGCTTGCAGATGTGCTGTTTGTATGTCGGCTGTCCATTACTTATCTGTTTTCTTTCTGTTTTCTGTATCACATTTGTTTGTGGTATCGTTTGTTTCTTTATACTTGGCGGTAATATAATTATGTCACCAATTGGTAATATTTCTGCAATAGCACTATTGAAATTGAAGTTTTTCTGCGCCCATTTGACTTGATTCTGGAATGTATTTGATAAAGAGGCATGTTGATGTTAGTTTCAGCAAGGTTTTATGGTTGGTAAATTTGCCTCAAGTTACAAAATTTTGGAAATGCGGCTAAAAAGTGTAAGGTATTATTCATCACATTATTTGAAATTTATGGCTGGATCCTTTGAATCAATTACCAATCGCTTTTAATTCTCTCTTCTTAATTTCTCTTATTGCCCTTATTCCTCGCCAGAGCAGGAGAATAAAAATCAACTTAAACGTAAAGCCTGTAGCAGAACCTGAAGCCATACTTGCGAACGAGAGAATAGCATCGGCAGCCAGCAGAAATATAGAAAGTACCAATGCAATCAATGAGTTTTTTAGCTTTATCAGGAATCCAAGAATTGTGTATATCAAACCGGCAATAACAGTTCCAAAACCTAAACCATAATTTAACAGGAGTTCAATGGAGAATAGTTCTGCAATCAGTCCCAAAATTACATTTAGCGCTGCTATTACAAATAGTAATTCACATACCCCTTTCACTATTTCGAAAGGATCGGTGGGGCTGCCTTTTACGGGTTCATTATTCACTAAAATTTCCAGGTTTTCAAATCCGGTATATTTTTTCTTGGTTAACCGTACGGTCAACAGCCTGTTTTCATCGATTCTGTATTCTGCTCCATTTTCAAGAGCTTTTTTATTTTCGAAATGTAAAACCTCAGAATCTTTAAGGCTAACTTTAAAATCCTTATATATTCCTTTCCATTCAATTGTTAATGGTTCAGTCTTGTTGGAGTCTAAGTAGTATTGTTTTGTGGGCATTTTTCTTTTAAATGGTTTTGTCAATATGTTTTTTCGGATATAATTTCAATTTTTTCGATTTCCCAGGTATTATTATTTATTCTCCAATGGTAAATTCCTTCTCTTTCAACAGTCCACTTTTTAGTAAAAAAGATAAATACTCTTGTTGATGTTATAGCTTTTTGAATCAGTTTCTCAGTAAAAGTATTGTCATTTATGGAAAACTCTGTTCTACTAAACTGAGTGTCTAAAGCTTTAATTCTGTCAAAGTAGAAAACTATATCTTTACATAATTTGTTCTTATCAATAACCTTTCCGTTTAATTGTTTGTACTCCAGCGTATCTGAAAATACTTTAAGGTAATTATCGATTTGTTTTTGTTTTAATGCTTCATTTGCATCATGGTGCATTTTATCTATTTCTTTTAATATTTGATAGTTATCCATTTGTCCAAAAATATTGTTAAATGTATATAAAGTATCCAATATCCCAACCTAAGGGTCAACTCTCGTTTAAATATTCGGATTTGTCCGTTATAATTTCAAATTATCGTTTTCGTCGAGTTCCCAGAAGGGATTGTAGGCGACTTCGAACAAATGGCCGTCGGGATCTTTGAAATATCCGCCATAACCGCCCCAGAATACCTTTTGTGCCGGCTTTACAATGGTGGCTCCCAGGCTTTCGACTTCCCGGAGCACTTCATCTACTTCCTGCTCCGATTTTGCATTGTAGGAGAGGGTTAACCCGGCAAAATCCGATTTTGTATTTTCAACCATGGCATCATCGGCAAGTCCTTGGCGGGAATACAACGCCAGGGTAATGCCTCCTAAAGGGAATAATATCAGTTGGTCGAGGCTTGCAGCCGACTTTTTCCAGCCAAGCCCTTGCTCATAAAAGTTAACCGACCGTTGGAGGTTATCGACTCCCAGGGTGATCATATTTAGTTTTTGGCGCATAATGGGGGTATTAAATTTATTGAATCATTGATTTGTCCTCAGACCACAGTCCTCAACAGCCGGGACAAATTAACTGTTTAAAAATATATTAATCTTCTTATTGAATTAGAGGTTTACCAAATATTTATAGCTTAGTTTCATTTTAGCTTCTTTTAACCCCCTAAATCCCCCCATATGGGGGACTTTGACGCATCGCTCCTTGTTACCTGCATAACAAACGGGAAAAGGAAACATTAGAGAGTAGCCTAAGTCGCCTTTTTTGGTGAGAGGATAATGTAAATCGAAATGTACTTTCTATATCCTTTTGTCTCTTGAGTAACAGTTATAAAAGAGTCTCATTTTTAACAGCCTTTTCTCCTACTTTCTTTGGGAAAAGAAAGTAGCAAAGAATCCTTAACGGCGGAAACGCGCTCCCTCTCGTTCCTCGAGTCCGCTTGAACGGACCGCCGTCAGTATGGAATTTCGGTCTACGGCTTCGCCGGGCTCCGATTCAGATGACCACGAAATCTAACCATGATTACTTTTTTCAACAATCGGTTCTGCAAATGCAATGATGTGGCCATCTGGGTCGGAGAAGTAACAAACCTTGTCGTCCCAGTTCCGCTCCTCGATGGGACTTATCAGCTTTGCTCCGCTTTTAACTGCATTGTCGAACTCCAATTGGATATCGTTTACATAAAAATACAGTTCACATCGTGGAATGCCGGTTCCACTGTCGGGATGCGGAGTATTGCGCCCTAAAATATTTGCTATGCCGTGGTTAGGCATGAGTCCGATTTTGCAGTGGTTATTTATGTTAAACTCGGTCATGCCCGGAACATTGAGATCGGGAGCTTTGCGAAATATTTTCTGATAAAATGAGCAACTTGCTGCCTGATCGCTTACATAAAGAATGGTTTCGGTAAGTTTGATCTGGTTTATCATATTTCCTCACCTGTGTAATTTTGAACTGCAATTGGTTGGACTAAATTATCACTTTAGATTGTCTTCGGTTATGCTTTATCTCCAAAATTTTTTAACAAAAAAAAGCAGCAACCAGAAGGCCACTGCTTTATAATAATCATCGGTGATGATGTTTTCCTTAGCAAGATTGGATTACCTTTTCTGGTAATGAAGTAAAACAATGCCATCCTTTTCAAATACCTTCGACGATATTAACTTCAGATTGAGGTTTTGCTGTATGTCGCCAAAAATGGATGTGCCTTTTCCAATAGCAACAGGATCGAGCATTATCTGATATTCATCAATCAGTCCGGCATCCGAAAACTGGGAGACGATACTTCCGCTTCCCAGAATGGTAAGATCACTCCCCGGGGTTTGCTTCAGACTTTTGACTTGTTCGACTATGTTGCCGCTTATCAGGCTGGAGTTCTCCCACAAAGCATCTTTCAACGTGTTTGAAAAGACTATTTTTGCTGCCTTGTTCATGTTTCCGGCAACTGTTGGAAACAATTCAGCAGCCTGAGGTGTGGGCCAAAAGCTATACATCATTTCATACGTTTTCCGGCCGAAAAGAAGCGTATTGCCCGACGACGAAGATTGTTCGGCGTAGCTGGCGGCCTCTTTGCTGTTGAGCTGATGATGCCAGCTGGTGTCTTCGTTCAACCCTTTGAAGTATCCGTTGAGGGTTATAAAAGTGAAAGAGCTTAATTTTCTCATAGTTTTTTATTTCAAAGATACCGGCATGCCATTATCTGTGCAATGACCTAAGTCAAAAAAATCATTTTGATTTTAACCGGCTTAATGTTTCCTGCGCTACATCAAGATACGATGCCACCACTTTATTCGAAAGGGTTTGGATAATGCGGGGATTCACCATAAGTAACTGTTCGTAACGTTGCTTTGCCGACAAGGTAACCAGACTTTCGATCTTTTTATTTTGAAAGGTATAGGCCATTTCCAAAATTTTCTGATAGAACTGAGCCCAGAGTGGCTGCTCTTTATTGAGCCGATAGAAATCGGCGTAACAAATTGAGTATAGTTTTGTGTCTTCCACGACATCAAGAAATTCGAAAGACGGTTGTTGGGTTATAAAGCTTGTAAGAGCTGTTCTCATGGAAGGACTCAGCATAATATACCTTGTTTTTTCGTCGCCTTCTTTGGAAATAAAACAGGTTCTGATGCAACCTTCTGTAACAAAATAAAAATCGTTGCACACTTCGCCCTGAGAGAGAAGCACACTGTTTTTCCTTAAAAACTGAGGTTTTAATTGATGAGAAACTATTTCAAGAGTCCGGTCATCAAAATCGACGACATACTTAAGAAGCTGTTTTAGGATTTCTTCCATTGTAATTGAAGTTTCAATAACCTTCAGAAAAATGTTTCTTTATCATGAATTTTCCATAATGTCTTTTGCTGTTTTATCGCCGAGTTGTTCAGCCAGTCCGATAAGAAGTCCTTCCACTCCGCGAATGTAGCAGAGCCGGTAGATATCTCCAAACTGAACCACTTCCTCCACGAGTTCGGCGCCATGCTTTGCAAGTCGCGACAGCAATTCGTCCAGGTTGTCGACCCGGAACATGATGCGGAGATAGCCCAGGGAGTTCACCGGAGCTGTCCTGTGGTCGGCAATAGTTTGTGGTTTGATGAAACGTGAAAGTTCAAGCCGGGAGTTTCCGTCGGGTGTGACCATCATGGCAACTTCCACGGATTGATTACCCAGTCCGGTAACCCGTCCGGCCCATTCACCTTCCACCATTGTTCGTCCTTCCAGCGTAAGCCCTATTTCTTCGAAAAAGGTAATGGCATTATCGAGGGATTCAACAACAATGCCCACATTGTGCATTTCAAGTAATTTGCTTTTTGCCATGGTTCGTTTTTTATATTGATAACACGGTTTGGAGTGGGATGTTTAAGGTTAACAGTTAAATATTTAAACTGAATGAACCGGAGAGAAGCTCCCTCTCTGGAGGAGAGGGCGGGGGGTGAGGTTTTCTCTTGCGGCGATGTTAACATTAGGGCACTTTCTGGGATAATTTCACGCCGCAAATTCATCATCTGCATTCGAATCCCAGGGTGTCGTTTCACTTTGCCCTGGGCTGAATTAACCAAGGCTTTCAGCCTTGAATATATAAACTTTTAGCTAAGGAAAAGGATATTATTGTTATATAAGCTGAATGGACCGGAGAGAAGCTCCCTCTCTGG
>JAJYAG010000190.1 GCA_021779665.1 Bacteroidota bacterium
AGTAAATTAATCGATGCGCTTGCTAAAAAAGGAACGCTGGATGTTACTTCCCTACAAAATAAATGGGAGTCGAGCCTGATTCAGGTTATCAGTTACCCAAAAGCCGGAAGTAAAAAAGCTTTGGTTATTGTTGGCAGTGACAAGCGAGGAACCATTTACGGCATGCTTGAGGTTTCACGTCAGATGGGTGTTTCACCATGGTATTGGTGGGCCGACGTCCCTGTAGTGAAACAATCGGGTGTTTTTGTAAAACCGGGAAGATATATTCTGAATGAGCCGAAAGTAAAGTATCGCGGTTTTTTTATCAACGATGAAGCTCCTGCCCTTTCGGGATGGGCGAAGGAAAAATTTGGTGGTTTTAACCACCTGTTCTACGAAAAAGTTTTTGAGCTGCTGCTTCGCATGAAAGGCAACTATCTGTGGCCAGCCATGTGGGGAAGTGCTTTCAATGCTGACGATTCCCTTAACCAGAGAACTGCCGATAACTTTGGTGTGGTAATGGGAACCTCGCATCACGAGCCCATGGTAAGAGCACACGACGAATGGCGGCGATTTGGCTCCGGAGCCTGGAATTACGAAAAGAACGAACAGAAGCTGAAAGAATTCTGGACCCAGGGTATCAAACGCATGGGGACTTCCGAAAATATTGTTTCGCTAGGAATGCGGGGCGATGGCGATATGCCCATGTCGCAGGAGAGCAACATTGCCCTGCTGGAGCGGATTGTAAAAGATCAGCGCGAAATTATTCAAAATGTTACAGGCAAATCTCCCGAAAAAACACCCCAAATGTGGGCGTTGTATAAAGAAGTTCAGGACTATTACGATAAAGGCATGCGCGTTCCCGACGACGTTACCCTTTTGCTGTGTGATGACAACTGGGGCAATATCAGGAAACTGCCAAACCTGAATGACAAACCCCGGAATGGAGGATACGGCATTTACTACCATTACGATTATGTTGGCGGACCACGAAATTACAAATGGATAAACACTAATCCAATTGCCCGCGTTTGGGAACAGATGCACCTCGCTTATGAATATGGCGTACGACAGGTTTGGATCGTAAACGTAGGCGATATCAAGCCCATGGAATTTCCGCTGAATTTTTTCCTGGATTATGCCTGGGACCCCGATCGCATTCAGGCAAATCAGTTAAGGGATTACACAAAAGCATGGAGCGAAAGCCAATTTGGAAAAGAATATGCTGATTCCATTTCCGGTTTTATAACCACGTACCTCAAATACAGCGGCCGACGGAAACCCGAACTCCTATCACCCGAAACATACAGTATTACCAATTACAATGAAGCTGACAGAATTATCCAGGAATCCAAAACTTTATTAACCCAGGCTCAATCAATTTCAAAAAAACTTTCTCCTGAATATCAGGATGCCTATTACCAGTTGGTTTTGCATCCTATTGAGGCGTTGGCAAACCTGAACGAGTTATACGTAACAGTTGGAAAAAACCGTTTACATGCCCTCCAGGGACGAGCATCGGCAAACGATCTTGCTAAAAAGGCAAAAGACCTGTTTTTAAAGGATTCATTAATCACACTTTATTACAATAAAACGCTGGCAAATGGCAAATGGAACCACATGATGGACCAAACCCATATTGGCTATACCTACTGGCAACAACCTCCGTTAAACAGGATGCCGAAAGTGGAACTGACAACACCTGAAGATAGTGTAATAATTGAAATGGGAGTTGCAAGTGGAAATTCTTATACATGGAAACCGCACAGAAGCGCTATCGAACTCCCTCAATTTTACAGCTATGATAAAACCGCCCAATATTTCGAAATTTTTAACCGCGGAACTATTCCCTTTACTTATTTTGTTGAATCGTTTACGCCCAAACTGAGGGTGTTTCCGCGTACCTTTACACTTAAAGCAGGAGAATCTGCTGAGATTGAAGTCGAGGTTAAGTGGGAAGAGGTTAAGGGCTTAAATGTAAACATTCCTGTGCAGGTAATTGCTACGACAGGACAAACTGTAAAGGTAAAAGTAATTGCAAACAATTATGATTCTGTTGAAGTAAGTGGTTTTGCTGAAACAAACGGGTATGTCTCCTTCGAAGCTGAGCATTTTACAAGGAAGGTGGAAAATAATGGCATTCAATGGCTTGTTATCCCCGATCTTGGAAAAACACTCTCGGGGATAACTCCCATTCCTGTTACAAGTGAACCCCAAATTCCAGACGACAATGGATCGTACCTCGAGTATGAAGTTTTCCTTATAGATACCGGTGCAATCACCATCCATACGCTTATGTCCCCAACATTAAATTTTCATAATAAAGGGCTCCGCTATGGTATTTCAATCGACAATGAATCACCTCAGATTATCGACGTTCATTCTGACACATCATTGAAAACCTGGGAAAAATGGGTAAGCGATAACATTATTGATAAGAAATCCTTCCACAGGATCGAATCTCCCGGAAAGCATGTTATCCGTTTTCGTATGATAGACCCGGGGCTCGTTCTTCAGAAAATTATTATAGATTCCGGTGGTTTGAAGGATTCGTACCTGGGTCCACCCGAGTGTCCAAAACTATAATCACCTTTCAATGCACATTCTTATGAGAAAAATTCTTGTTCTGTTCTTTCTTCTGATTATTTATAATCATGCTTTTACCCAGGTAAAACTCCCGAAGCTTATCAGCGACGGAGTGATCCTTCAAAGAGATGCAAAAGTAAAAATCTGGGGTTGGGCTTCGGCAAACGAAAACGTGTCGGTAAATTTCCTTGGTTCAAGCTATAAAACTAAAGCCAGCGCTAAGGGCGACTGGAGTATTGAACTTCCAAAAATGAAAGCCGGGGGACCATACGACATGGAAATTAAAGCCAGCAACACCATCACCATCAAAAATATTATGGTAGGCGATGTATGGATCTGCTCGGGGCAATCGAATATGGAACTCTCCATGGAAAGAGCCAGTCCGCTCTATCAAAAGGAAATTGAACAGTCGGAAAACCCTAACATAAGGCAGTTTATAGTTCCCAAGAGATATAACTTCAATGTGGCTGAAAAAGATCTACCTGGCGGAAGCTGGGTATCGGCCAGTCCAAAAACAATCATGGGATTTTCGGCTGTCGCTTATTTCTTTGCCAAAAACCTTTACGACACTTATAAAGTTCCCATCGGACTAATCAACAGCGCTTTGGGAGGATCGCCTGTCGAAGCCTGGATAAGTGAAGAAGCGCTGAAGCAATTTCCTGAACATTTTAACGAATTGCAAAAATTTAAGGACAGCACACTCATCAAACAAATTGAAAGTGCTGACAACAGCCGGTCGCAAAACTGGTATAAACTTTCAGGACAAAAAGATGAAGGTTATCAAAACACGGCAGAAAACTGGCGAAGTCCCGGGTTAAACACCTCCGACTGGAATAATATTGAAGTCCCCGGTTATTGGACAGGAACACCGCTGCAAAATAAAAACGGCGTGGTGTGGTACCGCAAAAAAGTGAATATTCCTGCATCTATGGCAGGAAAACCCGCCCGACTGTTGCTTGGAAGAATTGTAGATGCCGATTCGGTTTTTGTAAATAATCAGTTCGTCGGAACAACCAGTTACCAGTACCCGCCGCGTAGGTATAACATTCCGGCAGGACTTCTCAACGAAGGAGAGAATACCATTGTGGTGCGGGTAATCAGCAATGCCGGAACGGGAGGGTTTGTACCCGACAAACCTTATGAAATCATTGCCGGTGACGAAAAAATTGACCTGAAAGGGGACTGGCTTTATAAAGTAGGAGCAACCATGGATCCTCTGGGCAGTCAGACTTTTGTGCGATGGAAACCCGGCGGACTATATAATGCTATGATTCATCCATTGCTTAACTTCGGCATAAAAGGTGCCATATGGTATCAGGGCGAGTCCAACGCCTCCAGAGCATCGGAATACAGAAACCTTTTCGGGACAATGATCACCGATTGGAGAAAACACTGGAATCAGGGAGACTTTCCTTTCATTTTTGTGCAGCTTCCCAATTACATGGAAGTTAAAGAACAGCCCGGAGAAAGTGACTGGGCAAAGTTACGCGAAGCCCAGCTCAAGACTTTAAGCCTGCCGAATACCGGAATGGCCGTTGCTATTGACCTGGGAGAATGGAACGACATCCATCCTTTGCGGAAGGCGGAGGTGGGTCAAAGGTTATCATTGGAAGCGCGGCGTATAGCTTATGGAGAGAAAAACCTTGTAAGCCGCAGTCCGATCTTCAAATCAATTAAAATTGAAGGTAAAAAAGCAATTCTCACTTTTGAAAATACCGGCAGCGGACTCATTGCAAAAGATAATAAGCCATTAAAGGGATTTTCCATTACCGGTGCCGACGGAAAATTTGTATGGGCAGAAGCTACCATCCAAAACAACCGGGTAATTGTGAGCAGTCCCCGGGTTAAAAACCCCGTTGCAGTGCGTTATGCGTGGGCCGATAACCCCGAAGGAGCAAATTTATACAACCAGGAAGGATTACCGGCGTCGCCCTTCAGAACGGATGATGGAGAAAGTAAATGAATGAATCATTTACGGCTGTTAACTCTTGTATTTCTCTGTGACTTCTCTTGTATTTCTCTGTGAAACAAAACCATAGTTACACTGAGAACCACAAAGAATGCACGGAGAACCACAGAGTTTAAATACAAGCATAAAAACCTCACCCCGGTCCTCTAAGGAGGAAAGGGAGACCGCTCCGATTTGCCAGATCGCTAATTTTATATTTGGCTGTTCTCTCTTGTATTTCTCTGTGACTTCTCTTGTATTTCTCTGTGCAAGTGAATTTAAATAAAATGCTTACAGATAAGGATATTTGACTTAAATAAAGATAAAACCCTAAGCAGGGTTTCAGGCAGATAATTGCCACCAGTTATTTTAAAAGCTGACTCCTGTGAAGCAGTCAGCTTTTTCTATTCCAATAAATGATAGATCGTCTTGTTTTCATATTTTTGAGATCAAATCTAAGAGCATGATTTCACGAAATATCCAAACCATACCCTATTACTTCTTCGAAAACTTATCGAAGTTCCAAAACCTGTGTCATTTTGTTTCCACCCGCGATGGAGGCATCAGCGAAGGCCCCCATTCTGCTTTAAATTTAAGTCTGCGCGTAAACGACGACCCCTATAGTGTGAAGCGCAACCGGGAGCTTATTGCTCGCTCTTTTGGCGTTGCTCCGCAGCAGCTTGTTTTTTCCAGTCAGACCCACGACGATAAGGTGGCAGTGATCGATTCCGGTTTTATGGAATTATCAGAAGATGACCAGAATACCTATTTGTACGGATACGATGCCATGGTAACAAATCTTAAGGATATATGCATCTGTATCTTAACTGCCGATTGTGCCTCAGTTTTGCTTTACGACACCGGAACTCCTGCCATCGGTATTGCTCATGCCGGATGGAAGGGAACGGTAAAGAAAATAGCAGCTAAGACCATTGCTGCTATGACTGAGAACTATGGCAGCAAACCCGAAAAAATAGTCGCCGCAATAGGCCCTTGCATTTGTGGGGAGTCGTTTGAAGTCGGAGAAGAAGTTGCAGAAGTTTTTGAAAGCACTTTTAACCACAACGAAAAAATTGTTTTAAGAAAACCCGGATGGATCAAACCTCATGTAGATATAGTTGCAGCCAATTTTGAAATTTTGAAAGAAGCCGCGGTTAAACCTGAAAACATCGAAACCTCAGGAATATGTACCTTTCAGAACTCCGACACCTTTTTCTCGGCAAGAAAGAATGATGCAGGCCGGTTTGGAGCGGGGCTAATGATTAGGTAAGCCTCCCCCGGCCCCTCCAAAGGAGGGGAGGAAGACCATTCCCTTAAATCGTACGACAAACAGATGGATTAACGTACGATTATTTGTTAGATTTGACTAAAAATCCCTGTGTCAGATAATAAAAGATGAAATCACGGGAAAGCCTTAGCAGATGTGCAACCTCTAATAGGTTGGAGAAATCACCTTCCATTTTTATGTTCTACAATAATGCAACTTCTACGAAGTTGAAACATAATCCTCGTAGAGGATACAATGTTGTAGAATTGATAGATAAGTATTTTCACTCCAAGAATTCCTGAAGGCTTAATGATACGCAAATAAGAAAAATGGGATTGAAAAATAAATGAATAAAAGGGTAATATTGAGGTATATTTCATTCCTTTTTAGCTCTGCAAAACTGTTAACAATGGATGTATATTTATTTCTGAATTCAAAAAGAAAATAATTTAATAACCAAAAAGATAATGAGAAAGAAATTCCAAAAAAATACTTCGGAATATTAATATTACCCAAAATACCAAGGTCTTTTAGTGAAAAAAGAAAAATAAAAAAATGAGGTACAAAAAGCAAAAAGAGAACAGCGTACGTTGAGAAAAATATTCCATCCTTCTGTACATTAATTCTTTTTAGATACCTGTAAACTACACAAAATGTAAAGTAGTAAGGATTAATTCTCATTTAGGTATTTTTTATCAAAACCCGGTTTATATCCTCTCCGAATCATAAACAATGCTTGCCTGGCCCAATGTTGATATCACAGGCTTGTCGCAGCCAATAGAAACTCTTGTTTCAAATGGCTTGCTTTCAGGAGCTGTGCCATTAACAATAGCTTCTGCCAACTTCCGCATATCGGTTATATAGCTTTTGTCATAAGCCTTTTTAACATAAGGATAGTGTCCGCAATAAACCTTTGTAATGCCGGAGTCCATTAATTGCTCCATCCGTTTGCATGAGCTTGCATAGGTTGAGATTGGTAAATGCGGCCGGAGCTGTAGCCAAACCTGACCGGAACCAAAAGCATCGCCCGAATAACAATTTCCGGTTTTTCTGTCAAGCAGAACTATTGAACCCGGAGTATGCGCGGGCATGTGAACCACTTCAATCCTGGTTCCTCCGAGATCGAATACAAAACCATCTTTAACAAAATTGATTTTCCCTTTATATGGATTTGAGCGATTCAGCAAAACGGTATCAGCTACATGAAAATACACCTCTTTAAAGAAATTCATATTCCCGGCATGATCGCCATGAATATGCGTTATAACCACTGAAAGCGGTTTTTGGGTAATTAACCTTACGATGGAATCGAGTTTTGAACATTTGGTTCCGGTGTCAATCAGCAGGGCCTTTTTTGTACCTTCAACTATGTACATGGTAGTTTTATCGGCAGTTTCAACTACCCACATGTTTTTCTCCAGTTTGGTAATGGTTAGTTCACTGTTTTGAAAATCCTGTGAAGAAGCAGAAAACGATAATCCTGAAAGGATTAGAAGAATAAGCACTAATTTTTTCATTGTCTTGGATAATATGTTTAGCAGAAAGAAAGGTTATTCACAAAAAGTCAAAAAAATAATCATTTATAACGATTTACCAGATCAGACAGAGGTAATAAAAAATAAACACAAAGACAAAAAGACACAAGGAAATATGCAAGATATTTTCATTGTGTCTTCAGGCCTTGGTGTTGCTATTTTAGTTATTTCCCCTGCAGCACTTTCTTAAAGAAAGCTCCCTGCCTTGTTGGCGTGTAGTTCCAGTCGCTGAACATCATGGGGGCCCATTCAGGATCGAAAACCCAAACAACCCATGAAATGCCTTTTTTAGCAGTATAGTCCACCAGTGTTTTTCCATATACTTCGTCGCCGGTAACAGGAATATGAACGCCTTTTTCTTCAGGAAGGGCAAATCCTACTTCGGTAAGTATTACCGGATATTTATCTGCAACAAATCCCCAGTCCTGCTCCCACTGTGGTTCCCAGGGCTGAGACCTTTTTTGAGGGTAAGGATGCGAAACATACGCAATATTCGAAAAATTCAAAGGATCGGTTTTTACGGGTGTTAAATCGTAAGCCCAGTTAAAACCAGCCACTAATGGAATAGCTTTGGGATTGTTTGCCAGAATCACCGTGATTATATCCGTCATAAGTTCTTTCCACTGGGCCCATGTGCAACTGCCCAACTGATTATTGTATGTGGTTGGCTCGTTATATATTTCGTACATGGCAACAACAGGTTCCTTGGCATATTTGCGCGAAATGGTAAGCCAGAACTCAAAAGTTTCCTTTTTTGTAGTGTTATACATTTCGTTCTGGTATAGCTCGGTGCGAAGGTTGCCAATGGAGTGCCAGTCGATAATCAGGTAAACATTCACTTCCTTTGCCCACTGTACAGCCTGATCTATCAATTTCAAATAGTTTTCCGGACCACGTTTGCGCCAGGCTGCCGGATGCACCGGAATTCGGATAATATTAGCTCCCCAGGCTTTGGCTTCTTCAAAATGCTTCTTTGTCCATTTACCTGCCTTTTCAAGCTTATCAGGATCGGAGAAATTAAGTCCGCGGAATACTATTGTTTTGCCCGTTTCGTCGACAAACTTGTTACCGGAGACTTTAATGAGGGAGGGTTGGGAGAAGGCTGCCAGCGAAAAAGCAATGCAAATTAAAAATGTAATTATCTTTCGCATTTTATGGATATTTTGTAAATAAAAGTGAAATTAATATATATAAAAAACCCAGGACAGTAATCCTGGATTTTTTATATAGAAATTTAATAATCTTTAAGTTAACAGGAGTGCAAATCCTGAAAAATCTAACCGTTGGTAATAATTCCACTTATCTCTGATTAAGGGATAGGTTCAAAGCGAACGTTATCAATACCAATGTTTACTTTCACAGAAGTTCCGCTTGCCCAGATCATGCCGAATTCAGCACCACCCACGGCAGGATCGGTAAGTGCAACTCCATCTTTTTTAAATCCTGTTAACGGACAGGTTACAGTTATCCAGCCTGTGGTTTTGTAACCGCCAGCAACTCCTTCCCATGGTTTGAATTCATAGTAGTAATCGCCAAATCTGATTTTTAATAAACCGGTTGTGATAGGCTCAATAACGTTGATGTCGAACCTAACAGCATAGGTATTAACGTTGACACCTGTGGTTACAAAGTTATTACTTCCATTGCGGAAGAACAAACCATCCCACCAGCCGGTACCACTCATGCCATTTACCCGCCAGAATGGACTTCCGTCGGCTGAAAGAGCAGCCTCCGATGAAATTCCGCTACCCATTGCATTGCCCCACCACGAATCCTTACCTGTTCCATCGAAATTGAAGAAACACAGGGTTTGATTAAGAACAGGGTCAATGCCTCCAATAAATAGTTCGGGCGATAGTCCTTCTTCACCTTCGTAAGTGATCAAAGTTATTGTTCCGGTACCTGTTGGAACACCTTTCGGAACATATACTTCAACTTTGGTATCCGATTTTAAACCATACGCTGTAGCTTTTATGTTTCCAGGGAAGATAAGCTCTTTTATCAACAGCATGTCGGTCCCGTTCAATGTCAGTTTTTCACCGGGAGTACCTTTAGGTTCGCTGAATGAAGTAATGGTTGGAAGATTGGCAAGAATTGTTAAACTGGAGCTGGATTGTATCTGCGTCCCATTTTTAGCTACCAGGGTTACTTTACCATCTTTGGCTCCAACAGGCACGGTAACCACCATCTGTGTTTCGGTTCTTCCGGCAGCTATCACGCCTTTGGCGCCTCCTACGAATACAACATCAACTACCAGATCGAGGTTTGTACCGGTAATTGTAATATCTGTTTTTGCTTTGGTTGTAGTAGGAACAATTTCAGTAATGACAGGATCGACCAGCGTTAAGGACGGGCCATTAACTTCTTTACTGGCCTGCGTTCCGAATTTTACAATACCTGTAACAGCATCATTTGGAATTGTCACAACGATTTGAGTAGCAGTTCCGCCACTCTTAACAGTACCAGTTTTATCACCGCCAAAAACAACTTTATTAATTAAATCGAGGTTAGTACCGGTAACTGTTATTTCGTCGCCATTTTTAACAATAGTGGGGGTTACTGTTACAGTTGGGACTACCATTGTTAATTTAGAAGCTGATTTCACCTTCACACCCGAAGCGGGGATTACCCTTAAGGTATCGTCCTGGGTTGTAGCCGGAACAGTAAGCACCAATTCAGTTGCCGATTGGGATACAAAAGATGTTACATTCTGGTTTCCGCCTAAAGCAACGGTTTTAACCAGGTCGAGGTTGGTTCCTGTAATGGTGAGATTAGTTCCTGCTTTCACAGGATTTGGAGAGATAGCTGTAATTGCGGGCAAAATTACATTGAGTGCATTCGTTGAATATACAATAATAGGATCTTCAGCTCCATTGGAAATAGCGATTTTGCCGGATTGAGCAGCAGCGGGAATTTTCAGTTTCAGTTGACTGCGGGTCTGGCTGATAAAATCGGCTACATCCACAGTAACACGGTCGGTAAAAATAACCTGTTTTATCAGGTTGAGGTAATCGCCGGTGATGGTAAGGACCGAGTCTGCTTTCAATGTTGCCGGAGCAAAGCTGGTGATCGAAATCGGTTCGGAAAAGCCCATAGGAGTTTTGGTTGTGATATCACCCTGAGGGGTTTTTACAACTACTAATCCTTCCACTGCATTTTGGGGAACTGTAATGGTAATTAAGGCAGAAGTTTTCGAACCAAAAGCTGATGCAGGTATTTCGATATTCCCCGGAAGCATTATTGAGGAAACCTTGTCGAGGTTTTTACCGATAAATTTGAGTTCGGCACCACGTGCAATTGGCATAGGACCATAGCTGTGAAGTACAATGGTACCATCGTCTTCATTGTCGTCATCATCCTTACATGCAGTAAAGAATATGCTTGAACTAACTAAGCACAACAATGTGATCAGGAGTGAAAAGTTTTTATATTTTCTATATACTGTTTGCATATTGTTTAAATTAGGTTGTGAACTACTATTGAATTGGCACGATACGTATATTGTCGATACACATATGTACATTACCATCAGTACCTTCTACTCCACCATTCCATACAAAGAAAGTAAGCCCTTTCATCATTTCTTTGGTAAGAGCTACAGTACATGGCCCACCATCAGGTTTATACTTAAACTCTGACAATGGAATCGTAACAGTTGTCCATCCTTCAGTTTTGTAACTACCACTTTCTTTCCAGGGTATCCATAAACCACGAGGAGTATTTCCATCGCCAATGTATCCGTTGGTGTCTTTAGTTCCGTAAGGAGTAAAGATCATTTGCAAAGCAGCCGATTGCCAAGGGTCAACCACATAACACTCGAACTTAATTGCCGAGGTAGCAATATCGCCGCTGTAGGTTACATCGGGTCTGCCTGCTTTTTCCGGCCAAAAATTGAAACTGAAAGCATCTTCGTTCCAGGTTCCTGCACCTGGCATTTCGCCTTTGAAACGTACATATTTGCCACTTATACCCGTTGGACTTACATTGTCGAGTACGCCTGAACGCCATCCGCCTGCAGCTGTAAGCGCATCAAAGTCCAACAGGATATTTCTGTCGTCCCTGAAATAGAATACCGATCGTGAAGAGCCATAAATAGATTTTACCTGAATCGGACCTACACCGGTACCGGCAGGGACTTTAACCATTATCTCATTGATGTTGGACTCAGTGATTTCTCCCGGTATATTTCCAGGGAAGATAACCTGAAGAGGTACATTGGGATCGTTGATAAAGAAGTTACCTTTGATAACTGCAATATCACCATCTTTAACATACTCGCAAACCATCGACTCTAACATTGGAGCAGGAACATCCACACCAAAAGGATATTTAACTTCAATTCCACCATTGGTAATCAGCTTCAATTCATTGGTAACAGTAGCCGGAATTTTATTTGGTATAGTTACAATAATTGTTTTGGCTGTAATAAAGCTGGTGTTAAGTTTAGCTTCCTGATCGTTAAACCAGACTTCCTTTACATCCTGAAGATTCTCACCGATAATGGCAATATTATTTCCCATAAAAGCATGAGCTATTAGAGAATCGGATTTTAAAGGGTCCGTTACCCTGATGTAATTAACAACCGGAGTTGCTCCTGTATTGTCATCATCTTCGCATGAAGTAAATAATGAAACCGTGATTATTGTGAAGAGTGCCAGGATCAGTGCTGGTACCCGAGTGTATTTACTTATATTTTTTTTCATCTGTATAAGCTTTAAAAATTAGAATTAATAGCCAATTGAGCTAAAATCGAACGGAACCGGTTCCTCCATCAGAAGAGGGTTCATGGCAAGGTCAACTTCAGGAAAAGGAATACTAAACTTACTGTTGTCGGTTACATTAACCTTAAATGAATAAAGGGAAACAGTTGTTCCGGTACCTTTATAAAATTCAGTTAAACCGCCGTAACTGCCACGTTCTTGTTTGTTAAGCCACTGTTTGGCTAATTCAGGGTTATAGTACGATAATCTTACAAAATCGAACCAGTTATCGCCTTCGCAGGAAAGTTCTTTTCTGCGCTCCTTGAAGATTTCTTCAAAGCTTATGGTAGGATCGTCGTTCCCTCTCACATAGGAAGGAATCGCTCTCTTTCTTACTGCATCAAAATATTTGATTGCTTCTGCATCGCTTGTTTGAGCCTGGTTGCCCAAAATAGCTTCAGCATAAATAAGGTAAACATCGGCTAAACGAAGCACATGAGTTGCCAAATCAGTTGCCATACGGCGTGCAGGAACACCTGCTTCAGGTGTGTGGTCTCCGTCAAAGTGGCCTACAATGTGCTTGACACAGTTTGCTCCTGTACCAATTCCAAAAGTTGCGCCAGCAACATTGGTATCATCCCAGGTAGCCTTAAATCCGCCTTTATGTCTCCAGAAATATGGATAATAATCGTTGTACATCATGCAAGTGGCTTTCCTGCGAGTGTCGTAATCATTTCTGGTTTTATTTGTAGCTGTATCGCCGAACAAAGAAACCAAATCAATGGTTGGTCCAACCCAGGTTCCCCATGAATCAGCCAATCCGGTAAATCCAGTCAGAGATAAATCTGATTGCAGTGAGTTTTGTGAAGTCCATTGGTCAGATGCTATCCAGCGCCATGTGAGGAGGCCTTCGCTGCTAAAGTTTCCTGTAGAAATTCTGAAGATATTGCTGTAAACAGGCTCGAGCTTATAATGGCTTTCGTTAATAACCTTGGCTGCATATTCTTTGGCTTTGTCAAGATCGGCCTGATTTCGGGTTCCGCTCTGGCCCACTCCTGATTTTGCTAAATAAACTTTGGCCAATAATCCGTA
>JAJYAG010000023.1 GCA_021779665.1 Bacteroidota bacterium
TATCAATCACTTTCACCATACATTAACCATTATCGAAACCCTTCTAGAAGGTGAAGACAGTCAGTTGGAGTATATTGACAGTCTCTTGCGGAACCTGAGTTTTGCGGCCTATCATTTCTCCTCTCAAAACGGCGAAGAGTCTAATCTTACTGACGAAGAATACACGTATATGGTAAGCAAAGGCAAGGAACACTGTCACAGGGGTGACGTTTTTCAGATTGTGCTTTCCCGTGGTTTTTCCCAACAGTTTACCGGCGACGACTTCAATGTTTATCGTTCGCTGCGGTCTATCAATCCTTCCCCGTATCTTTTTTATTTTGATTATGGCAGTTACCGCATCTTTGGTTCTTCACCCGAAGCCCAGCTTGAGGTGAAAGGGAGCAAGGCTTACATTCATCCTATTGCCGGAACTTTCAAACGTACCGGCGACGACGAAAAAGACAAGGAGCTTGCCATTCAGCTTTCGAACGATCCGAAAGAAAACGCCGAACATGTGATGCTTGTCGATCTTGCCCGCAACGACCTGAGTCGCAACGCCGAAAACGTTAAAGTCGAAACTTTCCGTGAGATACAGTATTATTCACACGTACTTCACATGGTTTCGGTTGTATCGGGAACGTTGCCCATTGGGGCAAATAATTTCCAGGTGATGGCCGACTCTTTTCCGGCAGGAACCCTGAGCGGAGCTCCCAAATTCAAAGCCATGGAACTTATTGATACTTACGAGAACAAACGACGCGGCTTTTACGGCGGATGTCTGGGTTATATAGGCTTTAATGGTGATCTGAACCACGCCATTATGATACGTTCTTTCCTAAGCCGTAATAATGTGCTTTACTATCAGGCAGGCGCCGGCATTGTGGCCGATTCGAAAGAGGAAAGTGAGTTAAATGAAGTGAATAACAAACTGATGGCTTTGAAAAAAGCAATTGATCTGGCTAAAGAAATTTAAAAGGTAAGAAAATGAAGATATTAGTACTTGATAATTACGATTCGTTTACCTACAATCTGGTACATGCTATCGAGAGTATTTCGGGTGAAAAGGTTGAGGTACACCGCAACGATAAGATAGCACTTGATGAAATTAACCGCTTCGATAAGATTGTTCTTTCTCCCGGACCTGGAATTCCTGATGAAGCCGGCATTCTGAAAGATGTGATCAAAACTTATGCGGGGAAGAAAAGTATTCTGGGTGTTTGTCTTGGACATCAGGCTATCGGCCAGGTGTTTGGCGGAACTTTAATTAACCTCGACAGGGTTTTTCATGGCATTGCCACCACCATCAACCTCGAAGTACGCGACGAACCGATATTCAAAAATCTCCCTAAAAAGTTTTTAGGCGGAAGATATCACTCCTGGATTGTCGACAGGACAACTCTTCCATCGTGTTTTGAGATTACGGCCTCTGAAGAGAACGGCCAGATTATGGCGATGCGTCATAAAGAATATGATTTGCGGGGAGTTCAGTTTCATCCGGAGTCGGTGTTAACAGAATTTGGGCAGCAGGTAATAGGGAACTGGTTGAAAATGTAGGCCCTCACCCCGGCCCTCTCCCGAGGGGAGAGGGAGTTAACAGCCAAAGATGCAGATATTGAGTGTTTAACATAAAAAATGCTCTTCAAAGTCCCCCAATGGGGGATTTAGGGGGCCTCTCACTAAAATGAAAGCAATATTAAACTATTTATTTGAACATAAAACCCTCACCAAAGCTGAGGCGAAGGAGGTACTTACCAAAATAGCTCAGGGGATGTACTCATATTCTGAGATTGCCGCATTTATCACGGTTTACCTGATGCGCAGCATAACCGTGGATGAACTTTCGGGATTTCGCGATGCCTTGCTGGAGCTGTGTATTCCTGTCGATCTGAAAGACTTTGATACCATCGACTTGTGCGGAACCGGTGGTGATGGTAAAAACACTTTTAATATTTCGACCCTTACAGCCTTTGTGGTTGCCGGTGCAGGAGGGAAAGTCGCCAAACACGGGAACTACGGCGTTTCATCCTCATGCGGATCGTCAAATGTGATGGAATATCTGGGTTATCATTTTAGTACCGATGGTGAAAAGTTGCGGCAGGAGATGGATCGTTGTGGAATTTGTTTTATTCATGCTCCTTTGTTCAATCCTGCCATGAAGAATGTAGCTCCTGTGCGCAGAGAACTTAAAGTGAAAACGTTTTTCAACATGCTCGGCCCTATGGTAAACCCAAGTTTTCCGCAAAAACAGATGGTTGGAGTTTATAGCCTCGAACTGGCGCGTTTGTATAATTATCTTTACCAGCAAACCAATAAACAATATGCCATTGTACACAGTCTGGATGGGTACGATGAAGTTTCGTTAACCGGATCGTTTAAAATGATTTCCAATAAGATGGATGCGATTCTTGCTCCGGAGAACCTGGGCATGAAATCACTCAGTCCTGAGGAAATCGGTGGCGGAAACAGTATTCCTGAAGCCGCTTCTATCTTTGTCAATGTTCTGGAAGGGAAGGGTACGGGACCGCAGATGCAGGTCGTAATAGCCAATGCCGCTCTCGCTCTGAGCTGCTATTATCCTGAAAAATCCCTGGAGAGCTGTATCGAATTGGCTACAGATTCTCTTCAAGGTCAAAAAGCATTGACAGTATTCAAAAAACTTCTGAACCGATGAACATCCTCGATACCATCGTTGCAGCAAAACGCCTGGAGGTTGCCGAAAGTAAAAAGCAAACCAGAACCCGCGAACTGGAAGGGCAGCTTTCTTTTAGCCGTAAGACGGTTTCACTTAAAAGTCGGTTATTGCAGCCAGAGTCCTCGGGAATCATTGCTGAGTTCAAGCGTAAGTCGCCCTCTAAAGGAGTGATTAACGACAGGTTTGCTCCCGAAGATGTGACCGTTGCTTATCAGAATGCCGGAGTCTCTGCTGTTTCAATTCTTACAGATGAAAAGTTTTTTGGCGGATCACCTGAAGATTTGAAAGTAGCGCGGGAAAAGCTTTCAATTCCTATTCTGCGCAAGGAATTTATCATTGACGAATATCAGATTGTGGAAGCAAAAGCCATGGGAGCGGATTTAATTTTGCTGATTGCCGCCATTTTGGATAAAAAGCAGATAAAAGCTTTTGTTTCCCTTGCTAAATCCCTGGGTTTGGAAATATTGTTTGAAGTCCACGATAAAGAAGAACTTGCAAAAGTCTGTGAGGAAGTCACTTTCGTTGGGGTTAATAACCGCAATTTGAAGACCTTTACCGTTGACATTCAGCAATCAGTAAATCTTTCGGAGTTGATTCCATCTGAATTTCTGAAAATCTCTGAGAGTGGAATTGACCGGATTGAAAGTATTCAAATGCTGAAGCAGGTTGGTTATCATGGATTCTTAATCGGAGAAAATTTCATGAAAACGGATAACCCCGGAGATGCTTGCAAAAACTTTATTTCGGAACTCAAGCGGAAATGAGGAAGATTGTAAAAGTTTGCGGAATGCGCGATGAGCAAAACATCCTGGAAGTCGCAGGATTACATCCTGAGATGATGGGTTTTATCTTTTATCCGGAATCCAAGCGGTTTGTCGGCGATGAATTCCATATACCAGAGATTTCTTCGGATATTAAAAAAGTTGGTGTGTTTGTCAATGAAGAGCCGGAGAAGGTTGTTCAAATTTTGAAAAAGCACCAATTACAAACGGCCCAGCTTCATGGCAGCGAAACACCTGAAATATGCAGTTTGATTGGAACTAATGGTTTCAAAGTTTTGAAAGCCTTTGGGATTGATGAAAATTTTGAGTGGAGCATTTTAGAACATTATATTCCGGTTACCGATGGTTTTGTTTTTGACACCAAGACCATTCAACACGGTGGCAGCGGGAAAAAGTTCAACTGGAATATGCTGGAGAATTACACATTGACGCATCCCTTTCTTTTGAGTGGCGGCATTAAGGCAGAAGATGCCGACAAGCTTTTAAACTTCGAACATCCGCAGTGCCTTGGATTTGATGTGAACAGCGGATTTGAAATTCAGCCGGCTTATAAAGATGTTACCCTTTTAAAATCGTTCATAACCAAAATCAGAGAGAAATGACGTGCTTGGCAAATAGTCTGGAGGAGGTCAGGGTCAATATCGGCAGAATTGATAATAAGATTATTGAGTTAATGGCCCAAAGGCAGCTTTATGTTAAAGAAGCGGCCCGCTTTAAAAATACTGCTGCTGATGTGAAAGCTCCGGCAAGAGTGGAGGCTGTTATATCAAATGTTAAAACATTGGCGTTTCGGCATGGACTGGATGAAGAAATTGCCGAAGCAGTTTACCGGACCATGATTCATGGTTTTATTCAAAAAGAACAAGAAGAATTCAATAAAAACAGATAAGGAATGAGCTATTTTGTTGACGAAAAAGGTTATTTCGGGAAGTTTGGAGGAGCATATATTCCCGAGATGCTTCACGCAAACGTGGAAGAACTCCGGAACAATTACCTGAAAATAATGGATAGCGAACAATTCAGGAACGATTACCAGTACCTGATGAAACATTATGTGGGCCGTCCATCGCCGCTTTATCCAGCACTGAGGTTAAGCGAACTATACAAAACCCGTATTTTCCTGAAACGTGAGGATCTGAATCATACCGGTTCGCATAAAATAAACAATACCATCGGTCAGATACTTATTGCCAAAGCCCTGGGGAAAAACCGGATTATAGCTGAAACCGGCGCCGGGCAGCATGGCGTAGCCACGGCTACGGTGTGTGCACTGATGAACCTGAAATGTATTGTTTACATGGGCGAAACCGATGTGGAAAGGCAATACCCAAACGTCATGCGCATGAAAATGCTGGGTGCTGAGGTCGTTCCCGTGAAAAGCGGTAACAAAACGCTGAAAGATGCTACCAACGAAGCCATCCGCGACTGGATCAATAATCCGCTGGATACCCATTACATCATTGGTTCGGTGGTTGGGCCACATCCTTACCCTGATATGGTTTCGAAGTTTCAGAGTATTATTTCGGAAGAAATTAAGTGGCAGTTAAAGGAGCACACCGGAAGGGAATTGCCTGATTATGCTATTGCCTGCGTAGGTGGGGGAAGTAATGCTATTGGTACTTTCTATCATTTTCTCGATCATCCGGAAGTAAAACTTGTTGCAGTAGAAGCGGCAGGGATGGGCGTTGAAACTCACGAAACAGCTGCCACCATAGCCCGAGGAAAATTGGGTATTATTCACGGAAGTAAAACCCTGCTGATGCAAAGTCCCGACGGACAAATTACCGAACCTTATTCCATCTCGGCGGGTCTGGATTACCCGGGCATTGGTCCTGTTCATGCACATTTGCACGATACCGGACGGGCCATGATCCTGAATGCTACCGATGAGGAAGCGCTTGATGCGGCCTTTGAACTTACTCAGATAGAAGGAATTATTCCAGCCCTCGAATCTTCTCACGCCCTGGCCGCACTTAAAAAACTTAAGTTTGGCAAGGATGAAGTGGTAGTAGTTACCATTTCGGGAAGAGGAGACAAGGATATGGATACTTATATCAGGAGGATGGAGGGGAGTTAGTTTAGTCGACGGTCCACAGACCACGGACGACAGTGAACAGCCGGAGAAAGTCGATAGTCCATGGTCCATAGACGATAGTAAAAACAAATTCTTTTCATCGGTGTGAAACGCATGCTATTCAAAAGAAAGCCAAAATTTAATAACAATATCTTAATACCTATAGCCTAAATAGCTAATATCTAAACCCCTAAAAAATGAACCGCATAAATCAGCTTTTTGCCAATAATAGCAAAAACATACTTTCGATATATTTTACTGCAGGGCATCCGGAGTTGAATACAACCGTGGAGTTGATTCAAACACTTGAAAAAAGTGGTGTCCAAATGATTGAAATCGGAATGCCTTTTTCCGATCCGCTTGCCGATGGCCCGGTGATTCAGCAGAGTGCCCAGAAAGCGCTTGCTAACGGCATGAACCTGAAAGAGCTCTTCCAGCAGCTAAAGGACATCCGAAAAACTGTTCAGATTCCGTTGTTACTGATGGGTTATCTCAATCCCGTGATGTTTTATGGAATGGAAAACTTCTGTCGCGATTGTCAGCAAGCCGGCATTGATGGCGTTATTCTGCCCGACCTTCCCATGGAAGAATTTGAAGCAGAATACAAAACCATGTTTGAGAAATATGATATGAAATTTATTTTTCTGATTTCACCACAGACCTCAGATGAACGATTGAGGAAAATTGATAATCTGAGCAATGGATTTATTTACATGGTCTCGTCCTCTGCCACAACAGGAGCCAAAGGATCTATCACTACTACACAGACCGACTATTTTAAACGGGTTAATGCATTGAATCTGAAGAACCCGCTTGTGGTAGGTTTTGGAATTTCGAATAAAGAAACATTTAATGAGGTTTGCAAATATGCAAATGGAGCAATTATCGGAAGTGCTTTTGTACGGATGTTGGATGCAGCTAAGGATTGGAGAAAGGAAACAGAAGAGTTTGTGAGGGGAATAATTGGAAAATAATGTTTATTTCCCAAGAAGCTCCGTAAGTTCAGTGGTGGTTATAAACTTTTTCCAGCCTTTATTTTTAAGCCCTCTTTGAAGGCTTAGATCTCCACTCCAGAGTTTACCTTTAAGGTGTTCAGTTAATGCAACGAATTCGGTATCGTCAATATCAACATCCTTGGTTAAGGACTCAGCAAAAATGAATGCTTCTCTTGAAATAAGTCTCACATTAATAAAACGGATCTTATTAGTAATGAGAGTTATGATTCTTTCAAGATCTGTATCAGAATAATGAGAAAGAGTTTTTATTTTCGATTTATGTTCTTCAATTTCCTTTAATAACTGGTCGGTAGAGTAAAAGTGTAGTTTGTTTCGTGGGTGTAAAATAATCTTGGATATTTTACTGTTGGAGTTTAATATTGAACTAAAAACAATGTTAGTATCAATAACTATTCTCATAAGTTTATAATCTGCTTGGTTTTTGACCACCTGCCTTTTTTGATGGTCTTTACAAGTGAGTCAACATCCTTTTGTTTTGTTTTGGCATTTTTTGACAACTCACTATACTCAAGAAAGTCAGCTATATCCTGTAAATCATCAAGATTAATATTATTGGATACCCGAAAAATTATTTCGTTTGAAGTTCTTTCGATTATCATAATTTTTTATTGTAAAGGTAAGGAATTCTATAAAAATAAAGAAGCCCAGTTCAATGATACCGGGCTTCTTTTTTAATATTACCAGATACTTATGTTCCAGGTATCGCCTTCGATAATTAATTTTACTTTATCCAAACAGGTGGTCCTTGTAAAATCCAGGTAAGCCTTCACCTTATTTTCAACATTCACTTCGTATTTTCCTTTCTTAATACAAAACTCTCCTACCTTATATTCGAGAGGAACGGTAGTGGTTGATGAATAGCTAAATCCGTTACTGCTCGAACCTTCTACATTTTCAGCGAAAGAATATACATCATCAAAGATGTTAAACGGAGTGCCGGAACCGCTTTCCCAGGTAATGGTGCGGGTTAATTTCCGGGTAAGATAATATCCGCTATTGATAAAAGTTATTTTACCATTTGTGAGTTCTGCTTTGATAGTAGGTTTGTTATTTACCGCACTCATGTTGGTAATGGTAAGCGTACCTTCGAGCTTGATGGTATCGTTAACGGTGAAATTTTCAAGGGTAACCGTACGAACGGCTCCGTTGTCTCTCATTTTGGCACTTTGGGTTATTTTTATTGTACCATTCTTTTTAATACCACTGTTAGTGGTGTAACTTTGGTAAATAACTGTAATTTCTTTTGGAAAAGCGGTTGTATTGCCATTATTTTTTGTAACGGTAATAACCAAACCACCTGACTTTTTCGATCCGGCCGGATAGTTGTTCATTTCAAGATTAGACAGTATTGACTCACTTTCGGTATAGATATCGTTATAAGCAGAATTGGAAGCTGCATCCTTTGTTGTAATAGCAACAGCATCTTCTTTAGTAACAACTTTTTCATCATCCTTCTTACACGACCAAACGGTAAGCGTTCCTGCAATAATAACTAAAGAGAAAAATGTTAAAATCCTTGTTTTCATACTTCTACGTTTTATTTATTTGTTATTTGGTTTTATTTATACGACGGATAAAAATTTTTGTCATAATTGCTCCTTAAAAGATTGATTATATTTGCGCCTTCAAAAATCGGATATGGGTAAACTGAAAGATTTTCTTGTATATGTGGGTATTGTGATGGCAATGATTTTCTGGAGTCTTTCCTTCATTTGGTATAAAGATGTCTTTAAGTTTTTGTCGCCTTTTACAACCATTTTGTTTCGTTTAACGATTTCCGGGGCCATTTTGTTTTTTGCTTCTTTTTTAGCCGGCAAACTTCAGCATGTGAAGAAAAAGGACTTAAAGCTTTTTTTACTGCTGGCCTTGTCCGAGCCATTTTTTTATTTTATCGGCGAAAGCCTGGGAATGCAATATGTTACACCAACGGTAGCCGCGGTAATGGTCGCCCTGATACCGCTGTTTGTGCCGGTTTTTGCATTCTTTGTATTAAAAGAACAGATAATCAGGAAAAATATTGTAGGGATATTTATTTCGTTTGCCGGTGTGCTGCTCGTTATTCTCAACAACGAACTGCGGCTTGCGGCCTCACTCAAAGGTGTCATGCTAATGAGTGTTGCGGTTGCTTCAGCAGTTGCCTATTCAATATTTCTTCGAAAACTTGCCAGTAATTATAACCCGCTTACTTTAATTGCATGGCAGAATTCCATAGGAGCAGTCTTGTTTTTACCGCTTGTATTGATATTTGAAGGTCCGCAACTTAAAACCATCGATTTTACCAGTGGAATGTGGGTTCCTCTGTTGAACCTGAGTATTTTTGCATCGTCCATTGCCTTTCTGCTGTATACTTTTGGAGTGCAGAACCTGGGAGCATTCCGTGCAAACATTTTTACGAATGCCATACCGGTATTTACGGCCATCTTTTCTTTTTACCTGATGGATGAGCGATTGCTTCCCCAGAATATCTTTGGCATTTTTTTAGTGGTGGGCGGATTGGTTTTGTCGCAGCTTAAACCTATTAAAAAGCTTCGAAAAAAGAGGATGAAGAAAGTTGAACATGAAGTATCCCATTCCTGATCCTGCAACATTAAAACTTATGGCCGAAAAGGCTATGCCATTAAACCGGCAGCTTTTTAAGCGCTGGAAAAAGAAACCACCGCGACAGCTCGATGAAGTGGTAAAAGAAATTCACGACGAAGTTTTTGAAAGTCTCGACTGTCTTGCATGTGCCAATTGCTGTAAAAGTATTAGCCCCGCGTTGTATTATAAAGATATAGAACGTATGGCTGCTGCGCTACGCATGAAACCGTCGGATTTTATGGCGAAGTACACCCGTGAGGACGAGGAAGGCGACTTTGTTTTCCGACTGACGCCCTGTCCTTTCCTGATGAGCGATAATTATTGCCAGGTTTACGAGAGCCGGCCCAAAGCCTGCCGCGAATATCCGCATACGGACCGTACCCGTTTTTACCAGATCCTGGATCTTACCTTAAAAAATACAACAGTTTGTCCGGCGGCTTATTATGTGGTTGAGAAGCTAAGGGGAACAAATATTTAAGTTCGCCTGCATAAAAATTCCGGCTTTCTACATCACCTCAAACAACTGACGACCAATCATCAGATAAATCAACACCCCCATTATATCATCAACCGTAGTGATAAACGGGCCGGTGGCAAGGGCAGGGTCTATTTTGATGCGGTTGAGGAAAAGAGGAACAATGGTTCCAAAAATGGATGCAAAGATGATTACTGTAAAAAGCGCTACGCTTACCGAGATGGTGAGGGCATAAGAATGGGTAAATATGAGGTTATAGGCAAAAATGAGCGATGAGAGTACCAGGCCATTCATAACGGCCACACCCAGTTCTTTGGTTAGCTTTTGAGCTGTACTTTCGAGACCAAGGCTGTTGTTGGCCAAACCCTGCACTATAATCGCCGACGACTGTATTCCTACATTTCCACCCATAGCTGTGATCATGGGGATAAAAATAATAAGCTGCGGGTATAGGGATAATTCACCTGTAAACTGACTGATAACCATCGATCCTAGTATTCCACCAAAAAGCGCAATGATCAGCCACGGGATTCTTGCACGTGTCAGCATCCAGACGTTATCGTCCGAGTCGATGTCCTCGCTGATACCCGACATTAACTGGTAGTCCTTTTCGGCCTCGTCGCGGATTACATCCACAATGTCGTCGATAGTGATGCGGCCTTTCAAGCGGCCAATGTTGTCGATTACCGGCAGCGCCACCAGGTTGTATTTCTCCATAATGGAGGCTACTTCTGCAGCCGGAGTGTCGGTGTGGACTGTCAAATTATCAGGATCGTAAATAGCTTTTATTTTGGTGGTTCCGGGAGCAAGCAGCAGGTTTTTGAGGGTAACGGTTCCTTTAAAAATATTGTTGTCGTCGACAGCATATACATAATAGATCTCATCAACATTTTCGGCCTGTTTACGCATTTCGCGCAAGCAGGTGAAGATGTTCCAGTTGATGTTTACGCGAATAAGCTCAGTTGCCATTAAACCACCGGCAGTATTCTCGTCGTATGCCAACAGGTCTGCAATATCACCGGCCTGTTCTATATCGGGTATTTTCTGGAGAATTTCCACCTGGAGCTCGTCCGAAAGTTCCGAGAGCACGTCGGCAGCATCGTCGGAGTCCATGTTGTTGATAAGCTCCCGGGCAATATATTCAGGTGGCAACTCCTTAAACAGTTCCTCACGCTCGTCTTCCTCCATCTCGGTAATCGCATCGGCAGAGGTTTCCTTGTCGAGCAAAGAATACACAAACTGAGCTTCCTCAGTTTCGAGCTCTGCAGTTACATCGGCAATATCGGCAGCGCGCAAATCGCCAACCATCGAAAGCACCTTAGCATTGTCTTCCTTCTCAATAGCCTCTTTCAGACCTTCGATATATGCCCGCGTGAGTTCAAATGATTGCATAAAAGCTATTATTTAAGCGATGAAGAAACCAGGTTGGTAAGCTCCACAAAATCAGTAACCGAAAGCTGCTCCGGTCGTTTTGACAACAATGGATGATCTCTGTTGATATCGGGAGTTAATCCTTTAATGGAGTTAGAGATCACTTTTCGTCTCTGGTTAAACGTAGCTTTAACAACCCTGAAGAATAAACTCTCATCACAATCCAAATGTTCTGTGGTGTTACGGACTAACCTAATAACGCCCGACTTCACTTTTGGTGGCGGCGAAAAAACATTTTCGTGAACAGTAAACAGGTAATCAATGTCGTAATAGGCCTGCAGCAAAACGCTTAATATTCCGTACTCTTTGGTTCCGGGTTTGCAGGCAATACGTTGGGCCACTTCTTTCTGAATCATACAGACAACCTCCTCAACCTGCGAGCGGTTTTCGATCACCCGGAAAAAGATCTGCGAAGATATGTTATAAGGGAAGTTACCAATTACAGCCATTTTCTCAGAAGAAATGGTTTTCAGGTCCAGTTCCAGGAAGTCGCCCTGAACCAAACTGTTTTTAAGCTGCGGATAAGCAGCATAAAGGTAAGCAACCGATTCCTGGTCGATTTCAACAGGAATGGTGGTGATGTTTTCGCGCTGTAAAAGATATTGTGTAAGAACACCCATTCCCGGTCCAATTTCAATAACCGTGGAAATATTTTCAGCTTTCAGACTGTCGACAATTTTACGAGCAATGTTTTGATCTTTCAGAAAATGCTGTCCCAGTGATTTCTTTGCGCGAACAAGACTCATAACTTAATTTTCAGCAAAAGTAGGGAATTAAGCCGAAAGAGAAAATGAATGAAGCAAATTAGTGGTTTCGGTGAGTTAACACCAAAAGAATAGTTCACCGCTACGCGGCTCCGGTGTGGTGCGCATTTGCCTGGTTCTACAAATAGTGCACTGCTACGCAGCTTTTTGCCATCACCAATTACTCTTTACATAGCTAAAGGGCAAGACAGGTACAAAGTTATACCAGGATATCACCCAACCCAATCGAAGGTTTTATAAATGAACAACTTTTTGTAAATTGATGACGAATAGCCGCGTAGCGGTTACCTATTTGTAGAAAATAGAAGCTCTATTTATAACCCAAGCCGCATAGCGGTGATCTATAAATTAGTATTGTCATAATCATTTACCCGGCTAAAAGAGGAGGTAAGCAAATCTTAACATTGTTAAGGGCAAGACAGGTCAAAGTTATACCAGGATATTACCCAACCCAATTGAAGGTTTTATAAATGAGCAACTTTTTGTAAATTGAGGACGAATAGCCGCATAGCGGTAATTAAATATATTTTGAATCAACAGGAACACTACAGGGAAAAGACATTTAAAGCAGAATACCTTAAATTCCTTAAAAAAAATTGAAATTGACTATGATGAAAGATATCTGTTTGAATGGATAGAAGAATAGTTCACCGCTACGCGGCTCCGGTGTGGTGCACGTTTGCCTGGTTCTACAAATAGTGCACTGCTACGCAGCTTTTGCCATCACCAATTCAACTCATTTCTCTAAAGGCATGACAGGTCAAAGTTATACCAGGATATTACTTACCTAATTTAAGGTTTTATAATGAGCAACTTTTTGTAAGTTGACGATGAATAGCCGCGTAGCGGTGACCTATAAATTAGTATTGTCATAATCATTTACCCGGCTAAAAGACGAGGTAAGCAAATCTTAACATAGCTAAGGGCAAGACAATACAAAGTTATACCAAGATATTTCTCAACCCAATCGAAGGTTTTATAAATGAGCAACTTTTTGTAAATTGACGACAAAATAGCCGCGTAGCGGTAACCTATTTGTAGAAAATAGAAGCTCTATTTATAACCCAAGCCGCATAGCGGTGACCTATAAATTAGTATTGTCATAAATCATTTACCCTGGCTAAAAGTCGAGGTAAGCAAATCTTAACATTGTTAAGGGCATGACAGGTCAAAGTTATACCAGGATATTACCCAACCCAATTGAAGGTTTTATAAATGAGCAACTTTTTGTAAATTGACGACAAAATAGCCGCGTAGCGGTAATTAAATTTATTTTGAATCAACAGGAACACTACAGGGAAAAGACATTTAAATAAGAATACCTTGAATTCCTTAAAAAAATTGAAATTGACTATGATGAAATATATCTGTTTGAATGGATAGAAGAATAGTTCACCGCTACGCGGCTCCGGTGTGGTGCACGTTTGCCTGGTTCTACAAATAGTGCACTGCTACGCAGCTTTTTGCCATCTCCAATTCAACTCATTTCTCTCAAGGCATGACAGGTCAAAGTTGTACCAAGATATTACTCAACCCAATTGAAGGTTTATAAATGAGCAACTTTTTGTAAATTGACGACAAAATAGCCGCGTAGCGGTAAATAAATTTATTTTTGAATCAACAGGAACACCACAGGGAAAAGACATTTAAACAAGAATACCTTGAATTCCTTAAGAAGTTTGAAATTATGATGAAAGATATCTGTTTGAATGGATAGAAGAATAGTTCACCGCTAAGCTGCTCCGGTGTAGAACACATTTGTTGGGTTCTACAAATAGTGCACTGCTACACAGCTTTTTGTTCCTTACAAATTCAATTCATTTCAGGTAAGGCATGGCAGGTACTAGTTATACTAAGATACTAATCAACGCAATTGAAGGTTTATAAAAGAGCAACTTTTTGTAAATTAACGACGAATAGCCGCGTAGCGGTTACCTATTTGTAGAAAATAGAAGCTCTAATTATAACCAAAGCCGCGTAGCGGTGACCTATAAATTAGTATTGTCATAATCATTTACCCCGGCTAAAAGAGGAGGTTATCCAAATGTTGAACAAATAAACCAAGGGTTCCGCTTATTTCATTTCTTTGATTAACCGGATAGAGAAAAAACCCAGCAAAAGAATTACAACGGAAATTACCACCCAAAGAACAGTTTTGGTAAAGAAAATATTTGAGACAGGAGATTTTGCTTCATCCTGAATGGAAAACCCGGTTGTATGCAGCACGGCAATGGAATCGGGAATGCTGTCGGAGAAATATTTCAGGTCGTATTCGGGATGGTGAAGTGATTCATCGCCGGCCTTAACAAAATAGGTTTCGTCTTTATTTAGTTTTGCAATCAGATATTTATTGAGCTGAAAAAATTTAATTTCTTCAATTTTCAGTGGTTTATTATCCAGATTTTCAATTACAATTACCAGCTCATCGAGTTTGAGTTTACCCGTTTCCCAAACTGCTGGTCTGGCAGAGGAAAGATCGTAGCTCTGGTAAGTATCGAAAAAGACCCTATTGTTGCTCTCATTAAAATTTCCGATAAAAGCACTCCGCTGGTATAAATCAGGCCCGGAAACGGTTAATTCCATCTTGCTGAATTCATAAGGCCGCTCGAACGTCACCGTTATATAGCTTTTCTTGTTGCTGCTATCCTTCTGCGATATTTTTTTTACGGGAATTTCAGTATAAAGTCCTTGTACTATGCTGGAGTCGTAATAACCAACTTTTGTGATCTGAACGGGATCTTTCTTTTTATCGTTTGTCGAGATCTCGAAATACTGGTAGTCGCTCCCGGGAATGTTAACCGTAAATACGCCCGATGTTTCGTTGTATATTCCTGCTTTCTCAGGATAGCCTTTCCAGATAATAAACCAATCCTTGTTGTTATCGCTTCCCTTCAGGGTGATTTCCTTTTCAATACCTGAGTTTCGGATAATCAGAACCAGCCCTGATAAAACCTTTTTTTCAGGATTAATGAATACAACCCGGCTTAATTTCTGACCTGGGAGATATTCATTTTCAGTAATTTTATACTCCTTAAAACCAGTAGTGGATGTTGCAGGCTTTTCTTCCCTGAAAATGTAAGGAATTTCCTCGCCTTTGGAATTCATAAGGCGGATATCCGCATAATCATCCTGTGCAACCGAGATGATATCGTGGCTCAACTGAATTTTATAATATCCTGTGTTTTTTACAGAATCTGTTTTGGCAGTTCCTTTAAAATCCTTTCCGGCAAGAGTGAAACTTGCAAGAAGGAACGTAAGGATGATGGCGAAACGTGTCATAGACCTGAATTATCGTTTGTTTCGTTTGAATCGAGCAGGAGATTTTTAAGTTTCTGGTAAAGAAATGAAACCACCAGCAACACTATTCCAAGAAATACAAGTGTTGCAATACGGCCACCTTTGCTCATGCTCCACACATCGAAAAGGAAAAGTTTGAGCAGGATAAGACCAAAAAGGGAAAGCGCCTGAATTCTGAAAATCTTCTTTTTGAATTTTATGCCCAGCGAGATTAGCACAAAGGCACATATTCCCCATAATATCGGGTACCCCACTTTATGGCTCATCTCCAGAATGGAATAATAATTGTCGCTTGTTGCTGAGGTAAGAATCAGAATATTATCCAGTTCGGCACTTGCAATGAAAACAATAACAAAACTTGTAAACCAAATAAGTAAGCTCGGCAGATTTCCTTTACCAGATAATACTGCCGCCTGTTTTTTATTCAGCAGATATAAAATTCCGCCTACAAAAGGTAGTGCAAGGTAGTGGAACAAAAAGTTACCCGTTGTGATGGTTTTGGTAAACATAAGCGTAAACCTGATATCGGTTACACTAATCTGGTAAACTGTTATATAAAGCAACAAACTTACAAGGGAAATTACAAAAATCACTGAGAAAACGGTTTCCCATTTTGGAGCCCGGGTTATCAGCATTACCGTAAAAAGGTAGGCCAGAATGTACACTGATGCCACCACAATCTGGAAGGACCCGTCCGGGTAGAACCTGCTTACCTGATATATAAGTTCAATAAAGGGAATGATAAAAGTGGCCAGAAGCAGTAAAACTGCCAGTACATTTTTGTAGTCATGCACCGAAAATACATAATTCACAAACTCCTGATCTTTTTCGCGGTTCAACAGGAAATTTGCCCCCACAAGTCCTGCAATTACAAAAATTCCGGTAATAAAAGCCTGGTTAAATATCACAGGCAGTGCTTTTTGGGTATACAGGTTGCCCCAGTCCATTGCCAGACTAATGATTACAAGCGAAAGGATGATCAGGTGTCCGATTCTCAGGATTTTGATACCCGAAACCTGCGAAAGCCATAGCAGAATTACAAGTTCGGCAGTCCAGAAAAGGGTGATGGAGTGTCCGTTGAGCTGAATCGGAACCGCAAGGCTGATGTAACTCATTACCAAACCAATCAGTAGGTAAATCAGACTCTTGTCCACCTGCTTAAGCCGGTACAGGTAAACAACCCAGCCAAAGTTGAACAAGGCTGCCAGAACGGTGAATAATCCTTTATAAATTCCTTTTTCGTAATCATGCAAAATGAACATTCCCCACAGGAAGAAAAACAGGTTATTGGAGAGAATCATCATGATTTCAACCGCCTTGAAAGGCTTTCGTTCCTTGATGTTATTCAAAATGTTTACAAGGAAAAACACCAGATAAAATGCAGTTGCAAATAGCATTGCATTGCCATAAGGAGGATTGGTTTTACCCCAAAATGCTTTTGGAAGCCATGCTGTGAATAGAATCAGTGTAAAAATGAATGCCAGCAGGTTTAAAATATGCCAGCGTTTATAGTAGGCCAGGATCAGCAGACCTGCATTCAAAATAAGGAGATAGGAGAAAAGAACCACATAATTACCCTCACCTGTCGAAAGCATAAAAGGCGCAGCATAACCGCCCAGTTGGGAGAATATGGCAAGTTCCTTTTTATCGTAGGCAAGGGATAGCAGAACGGAAAAGATGGTAATAACCACCATAATTACAAATGCAGAAGTTTGGCTGAAAATGTGATATTGATGAAAAGCTATAGCAATAGTGAGATAGAAAACTGCAAAACCACCACCTGTTAAAAGGGACGAAAAAGTTTTAAATGATTTTCGAAGGTAATGTGCCAGCGATATTAAAATTCCACCGGTAACCAAACCAATGGCTGTGCGCCCGTAAACACCAATCCATTGCTGGTCGATTGCATATTTTACAAAGAAACCCACGCCCAGTACAAGAATGATGATACCTAATTTGCTGATCAGATTTTCTCCGATAAACTTTTCGAAATCGGTAGGCTGTTTGGGAGGTTTGGGCGCAACCGGAACAGCCGGTTGCACCGGTTCCGGCTTTTTAGGAGGAGTTTCCAGGCTCATTGCTTCCATTTTAGCCTTTATGGTATCCTGGTACGAACTGGTTACATGCTCGGCCATAGGAGCGGCAGGTTTTGGTTCAGGTACAGCAACAGGTTCACTTTTGAGCACAGGTTCCGATGCTTTTTCCACAGGTTTAGCTGGTTGCGGAACAGGTTTAGGTTCCTCTTTAGTCTTGGGGCTAATGCCCTGTTTTTCTATTTTATAAAGAGTTTCTCTTAAATATTCTACTTCCCGCAATAAATTGTTGAGTTTGGCGGAGATGTTGGAATTGTTTATCAGCAGGACAATCAGTGTGGCAGCAACCACCAGAAAGATCAGAGCTTCCATAAAAGTGTTTTTTGGTAGTATTCAAATATAGGGAAAAAGAATCATGTAGCAAGGGGAGGTGTGTTTCGGGTAGTGGATTGCGAGTTGATTGTACCCCCAACCCACTGAGAGGGGGCCATAACAGCCTTTGTGTCTCGGGCCCTGTCCGTATCCTTGTATTTATGTATTTCTTAAGACTCACGACTTACTACTTACGACTAAACTCACAGCTTTATCTCAAACTGTTCTTCTACATAGGTAGTTAGTTGCGGAAAATAATCGAAAAATTCTTCCCTGAAACCGTCGTATTGGTCGCGCAGAATAAAAATTGCCGCCTCGGTATGATCTGGTAATGAAGTGTGGCGCGACATTCCGGTCAGAACGTTCCGGATACCTTCAATGGAAGCATACGTTTCCAGCCACCGGCGCTGCATGAACCGTGGTATGAATTCTCTGATTTCAACAGGAAAGCAATGGATGTAATTTTCGAGCACGCGATAAAGATTTGCTGCGAACTGCTCCAGCGGGATATTGCTGAAAGTGTTCCAGTTGCTTGCAAGAAAGTGGTCGTAAAAAATATCGATGATTAT
Organism: Bacteroidota bacterium; assembly: GCA_021779665.1. Classification (GTDB taxonomy): domain Bacteria; phylum Bacteroidota; class Bacteroidia; order Bacteroidales; family JAAUTT01; genus JAAUTT01. The sequence goes on from JAJYAG010000023.1 coordinate 18,065, forward strand.
TCCGGCGTATTTGCCATAATCGTTTGCCAGTCTGCCTTTGCTCTTTTTAATTGTAGGATGGTTATCGGTAAACGAATCGATGCTCCGGTGCAGCAGAATGCCTTTTTGTATGTTCTCAGGATATTTTTTGAAATCGCTTCCTTTAATCCAGTCCGCAACAAAATTCCCGACTTTTATTTCGTCGTTGTCGCCTGAAAGGTATACGTGAGCCAGGAAGTTCATCCATTTAAATTTTAAATAAGCTATTGAACTATCTTAAAAATCCAAGTATTTCTTCTAACTGATCTGTTTTTACAATTATATCTAATATTTAAGTGATTTGCAAAAGCAGCCCTCATTTTGTGAAGTAAATTTAACACGATTCTTTATTCTTTCATTTCTACATTGGTCCAAAAGCCTATTATTTAACATATCCGGCTCATGCGAATTATCATGCCTTTAAATCACTAATACCTTAATTTTGAAATAAAACCAAATAAGTATGGAACCAAGAAGAGTTATCATTCTGGGCGCTGCCGGACGCGACTTTCACAATTTCAATACCTATTACCGCAATAATCCGGCGTTTAAAGTTGTAGCATTTACAGCAACACAAATCCCCGACATCGACGGAAGAAAGTATCCTGCCGAGCTGGCTGGAAGTCTTTATCCCGACGGAATACCAATTTTTGCGGAAGATGAGCTGCCTCAGCTTATTCAAAAGTTTAAAGCGCAGGATTGCGTTTTCTCGTATAGCGATGTTCCTTATTCCAGAGTTATGTCGACCGGGGCAAAAGTGAATGCCTGTGGAGCCAGTTTTGTAATGCTTGGTCCTTCCGACACCATGATCAAAAGTACCAAACCTGTTATTGCTGTGGGCGCCATCCGCACAGGCTGCGGCAAGAGCCAGACCAGTCGCAGGATAATCGAAATATTGATTGAAAAAGGGTTGAAAGTAGTGGCAGTTCGTCACCCGATGCCATACGGAGACCTCGTTAAACAGCGTGTACAGCGTTTTGCTTCGGTTGCCGATCTTGAAAAACATAACTGCACCATCGAGGAAATGGAAGAATACGAACCGCATGTTGTTAGAGGAAACGTTATTTATGCCGGTGTTGATTATGAAGATATTTTACGCGCGGCAGAAAAGGATCCTGATGGTTGCGACATCATTCTCTGGGACGGCGGAAATAACGACTTTCCGTTTTACAAACCCGACCTCATGATTACAGTTACCGATCCGCATCGTGCTAATCACGAGAAATCATACTATCCTGGCGAAATAACCCTGCGGATTGCCGATATCGCCATCATTAATAAGATTGACACTTCTGCTCCCGAACAGGTTGAGATAGTTCGTAAAAATATTGCCGAACTTAACCCCAAAGCCATTGTGGTGGACGGCGCATCGCCAATCCGGGTCGACAATCCCAAAATTATCAGAGGTAAAAAGGTATTGGTGATTGAAGACGGTCCCACTTTAACCCATGGCGAGATGAAAATAGGGGCCGGTATAGTTGCCGCACAAAAATTTGGTGCCAGTGGCCTGGTTGATCCCCGTCCGTTTGCTGTTGGGAAACTTGCTGAAACTTTCAGGAATTATCCTAATATTGGCACTCTGCTTCCGGCAATGGGTTATGGAGCACAGCAACTTGCCGATCTGGAAACTACAATAAACAAAACCGAGTGCGATGCTGTGGTTATTGCAACTCCCATTGACCTTAACAGATTGATTAAGATTAAAAAGCCAAACACTCGCGTGTATTATGATCTTCAGGAAATTGGCAAACCCGACTTGAAAGACCTTCTGGAAGAGTTTTTAAAGAAGATGAAAATGTGATAAAAATGAAAGTCCCCGGATCGATTCTCCGGGGACTTTTGTTGTGTAAATATTCGGCAATTAAACTTCTTCAACTGAAAGCTCATAAAAGTCAAAGGGTACATGCAGGATCGATTCATAATCCTGACCCATATCGAGCATATCTTCATCATCAGCCTCATAGTACCATTTTACATAAAGGCTCGAAATTCTGGGATTAGTTGCAATTGCTTTCAGAACGGTAAGCAACTGCTTCGAGCTACTTGTGTTCATGTATTCCAGTTTTACCGAGACGGTCATCTCACGGCATTCTAACTCGTCAGCCCATTCAATTATAGGTTTGTAAAATGCTACGGTGTCTTCAACTATCGATCTTCCCTGGATGGTTAGGTTTCCTGTAGGGTTCAGCTCTACCTTTGGCGAAACTTTTGTACCCTCAATTATTTTGGCGGTCATGGTAAGTTATTTATGTGATACTTAAAATTTTCATTGTTTATATAAATATACGGGAACTCAGGAATAATGATACATCGAGTTGATGTTAGATAAAATAAAATCGACTAACAATTGTTTTTTGTTGACTAAAAAATAAACCTGATTTTTATCATGAAATTCAGATGTAATCTACATCACATCCGGGATGTTCAGAATTTGGATGGCGGAGTGGCGTAAACCAATGCAGCCTCATCATTGCCAATGCTTTTATATTGCTGAGCAATCCGGGCACGGATACTGGAGTCGTCCGGCCTGTTTTTTAAAAGTTTTTTAAGATCAATAATTTGATTTGTTGTGGTATAAATTAAGTCAAAATCTCTTTGATTATGGTTGCGAATATACTTCAGATAAGGGAGGGCACTTTCGGGCATATCAAGTTTGAGGTAGTTAATAACCAAACTTTGCGCAATATCAGGACTCGGTTTCATTTTATAAACCCGGGAAGCATAATGGATCACCAGCTGTGAATCACCAACAATAGCTGCTGTTTGAGAGGCTTTCTCGTTCAGCGAAATACTGTATGGATTTTCAAGAACAAGATTTTCAATGATTTTGAAAGCCATCCTGTAATTCCTGTTTTTGATATAATAATCATAAAGCTTATTCATAGACTCTTCCCAGTTGTTCTTCTTTTCGGCGAAGAGATTTACCATCTTTTCCTCGAAAGTAGTTGATACATCTGAAAAGATCAACCCGGCTTGTGAAACGGGCGACTGTGAAATCATCTGATCGTAGATAGAGTCGAAGGGAGTAATTGGAAGTTGAGAAGCAATATTATAGTTCTCAACCTTAGTTTTTTTGAGGTATCCTTCCTTGAGAATTGTCTGCAGGCAGCCGTTGGCTAATAGTGCATTCCCGCGCAGATTCAGAGTTTGTTCATCCAAAAACAGCTCGTTTCCAGGAATTCCATTTGCTGATGCCTGAAAGAATAACTTTTCAGCGTCAATTAAAGGGCAGTTGCGGGTCGAGGCAATCCTGAAGACCGCATTATTTATTTGTGTTGGAATTCTTAGTTTAACAGGATCGCAATCTGCCGACTGTTTAAAATAATCTTCGGCTGATTTAAAATCCTTGTTTTTCAGTGCCAGATGCCCGAGATAGAAAAGAGTAAGGGGATGATACTTTTCCTTACGGTTTATTTTCGAAAAACAGGCATAAGCTTTATCGTAATCCTTTTCAGAATAAGCTTTTTCTCCTGTTTCAAACACTTTTTCCAGGGATGATGAATCGGGTGATGAAAAGCCAATATTTTGGGGAACTACGTCGAGTAAATTACTGACATTATTTACCAGAATTACTGGAATACTCTTATCCTGCAAGCTTAAAACTATCTTGTCCAGATTGATTTCGAAGTTCTCAACAGTTTTTCTGAATAGGACATTATTGATAGCTATGCCTGATTTAGCGGATGGAAAAAGTTTCCTTATTCCCTTGTAAAGGTGCGTACGGGTTAGAAAATTATCGAATTCCGGATTTCCTGTAAGAACATTGTTCGGATACGCATTTTCCCCGTAGAATTCATCCTTGCCGGGACAAAGCATTACCAGATCGGGTTCGTAATTTAGAAGCTGGTTGCAGACTCTTGATAATTCAAACGACGAGGATGAGTCGAAAGCAACATTTACAAGTTCAATATTCTTATCCTTAAAAAGGTGTTGCAGGTTATAATTCAAAATGTGAGTAAAACCCGCATTTGGATTATGAGGTCTTTGATAATTTATTTTTTCTCCAACAATAAAAATCCGGAACGTATTTTTCGGTTTTTCTTTTTTGAAAGGTTTTAGCTCAGCAAACTCTTTTACTGAAAGATGCTTCACAAATTTCCTGTTTATCTCCAGAAATCCGTTGGCATTTTCGGTAAAAAGAATATAGGAGGGTTTATTTACAAGCCACAATAATCCCTCCAACACTGCCAGAAATGCAAATACCAGACATAAAACCCGGAATGTTTTCTTTATGGTTTGCTTTAAAATCATTGGAGGAATTTTAAACAAAAGTCCTAAAAAAAAGAATTAAAGCAAAGATTTATAATGTATTTCACATTTTTTAACAGTTAATAGCCGACAGGACATTGATAACAGTAAATAGGCAAATAATCAACAATTGCATTTTGCCGTGGACCGATGTCTGTCGACCGTCGACTGCTTTTTAATTAGCCCATCTTGGAGGTAATCTTTTATAAATTTCCATCATGTGGCGGTGACGTATTCTGATGTTTTCTTCGGAATAAGCTTCTTCGTGTATCCATTCAATTTTCTGCTCGGCTAACTCCTTTGGAATATGATCGTGCCTGATGGTCATATCCCAGAAGCTCGAGTTGTCCCAAAACGTTTCCCGCAACAGACGACCTTCGCTTTTCATTTCCTCGTAAATTCTGCTGCCCGGCAATGGCGTGAGTAAGGTAAACTGACCCAGGATTTTATTTTTCACAACAAAGTTTTTGATGTTGTCGAAAGTGCAGGGCGTATCATTATTAAAGCCAATTACAAAAGCTCCCCAAACCAAAATACCATGACTCTGAATAGCCTCAATCGCCTTTTCGTAGTTCTGAAGCTGCTTTTGTTTCCAGTTATTTTTATTTAAACTTTCGAGCGAATGGGGGTCAACACTTTCAAAACCAATTCCTACCATTACGCAACCACTTTTGTAAACAAGCTCCAGAAATTCGGGATCGTTGGCCAGCTGAATATCTGTTTGGGCAAAATACTTGATTTTAAGCGGAATGAGGGCATTGAGCAATTCGATAGCGTACTTGCGGTCGAAAAAGAGATTGTCGTCCGTAAAGATAAGCACCGAATCATAATTCAGGCTTTTCATTCGCTTTATATCTTCCACAACCAGGTGAACCGGTTTCTTTCTTATTTTTTTACCCAGCAATTTTGATACAACGCAAAAGCTGCAGTCGTGCGGACAACCACGTGTAGCCTGTACCGGCATAAATTTATAGAATTCCTCTACCTTGTGGAATTTTTCGTAATTCAGCAGCTCATAGCGGGGAACTACTGACTTCGATAAATCGAACGGCTCATTATCCTCGTAGATCTGTTTTTCCTTTCCGGCTTCAAAATCCTTCAGAAATTGCGGCCAGGTTCTTTCCGCTTCACCTTTGAAAACGACATCGCATGTGTTAAAGCCTCTTCTGGCATTACGGTAGCGTGAACGCCGCCCATTACTACAGGAATATTCTTTGCCCTGTAAATATCAGCAATCTCGTAGGCTCGTTTCGCCTGAATGGTCATTGCAGTTATTCCAACCAGGTCGAATTGCTGGTCGAAGTCAATTTCTTCGATGTATTCGTCGAAAAGTGTGATTTCAATATCGTTGGGAGTAAGAGCCGCAATTACAAGTAAATTCAGCGATGGCGCATACCACAGTTTGAGCGTGTTTATGTTCCGCTCAAACATCTTGTGAAGCCTTGGGTTCTGGTCTTTTATTTTTTTGCGGGGGCTGATCAGGGCTATTTTTTTAATTTTCCGGCTCATAAACTTTTTTATTGGGTTGATAAACTTGCTTCAAACTAAAGAGGAAATTGTCGATATCGCTTTTTGTGATGTTTCTGGAAATAGAGACCCGTATTCCGCCATCCTCAACACTGACAGCAGGATGCGCTGCTACGGAGGCAAAAAAGCCCGACTGCACCAAATGATGCTGTATTTTGAGGATTTGCTCCTTGCTACCTACTTTTATGAGGTGTATTGGAGTATGGCACTTAGAATACACTGCAATATCGTTTTCCTCACAACTGGTTTTGAAGTAGATAATCAAATTGTTTACTTCTTTTTGAAATTCTTCCGTTTCGGGAGTGAAATGAAGTTTGAGGCTGGCATTTATTGCCCCAAGCGATGAGGGCGGAATAGGAGCCGAAAAAATATAGGAATGCCCGGTTAATTTCAGGTAATCTGCCAATAGCTGGTCCGGGACAATCAGGAATCCTCCCGATGTTGCGAATGATTTGGATAACGAACCTGCTACAATCATTTTCTCGTGAAGGCCAAAATTCCCAATAACATAGCCGCTGCCATTTTTGCCGCACCAGCCCACTCCGTGAGCATCGTCCACATAAGCAAAGAAATTTTCTTCCTCGTTCAGTAATTGTTGAAGATCTTTTACATTGCAAACATCTCCATGCATGCTGTAGATGCCGTCGGCACAGTACCAGATGTTTTTATATCCTTCTTTTTTTAACCGTTTTATCAGGTATCGCAGATGTTCCATGTCGTTGTGTTTGGACACCAGCACAAAAGTTCCCCTGCTTTTGCATATTTCACTGGCAGTGCGAACACTGTTATGAACATAAGCATCCAGGATTATTGCATCATTCTCTTTTATGAGCATGGGCATTGCTGCATAGTGAGCCATTGTTGTTGAGTTGTAAACAATGGGAAATCCACCAAATATTGATGCTAAGGATTTTTCAATTTCAGCAAAGAGGGGAGAGGATATTAAGCTTCGTGACATGGAGATTTGAGAACCAAAATGCAACAGAGCGTTTTTTGCGCCTTCAATTACAGCCGGGTGGCTTTCCAGACCCATGTAACTGCAATTGGCAAAATTGATACAGGGCGTTGACCGCAATTCCAGAATTCTTCCATTGTAATCAGTGTTTTCAAAGTATACACTGCCGCAACCAAATTCCTGAAACTTTTTGATTGCATGATAGAGCTCGTCAGGCTGGATGTTAAATTTAGTCATAATATTAAAATTAATCGAAAATCCATGTTTTAGGTAAAAGTGTATTGTTGATATTTTGAAAGCACCAAAGCTTGAATTCGTCCTGGTACTTCCTGTCATTGTTTCTCAAACTGACGGTTGTACTGGTTGTGTTCCCCTGCAATAAGGAAGTTTCGCAGCGTATATCAGCCGAGACAACGTTTTTATGCATCCTGAACAACCGGATAAGTTTTTGCGGATAAAGCTTGTTACCGGCTATGTTGATCATGTTTTTCTTCAGCCCGCAGAAATAAATATTACCCCGGGTATCCTTTTTCCCGAAATCGCCTGTGTAAAGCCACTGATTTCGCAACACTGCATCGGTGGTTTCCTTATGGTTAAAATAGCCTTTGAAAACCATGTCCCCACGCACACATATTTCACCTACTTCTTCGGGGTTGCACTCCAGGTTATTCTCTTTCATTATTTTGATTTCGCAACCAGGAAAAGCCTTACCAAAGCTGCCGAACAAAGGACCGTCCTCATCATAATTACCTGCTACAGCCGGTGAGCCTTCGGTTAAGCCGTAACCTTCGTGGATCTTTTTTCCGGTTTTGTTGTAAAAGCTGTCGTAAATAAAGGATGGAAGCTGAATTCCACCCGAAAAGAATTTCCGGATATGTTGATACGAATCAGCAGGGTTGGGCATTTTACTCAAAATGTAATAGATAGAAGGAACGGTGTGCAGGTGCGTTACACCGGTTTTTCTGATCTCTTCCACAGTTTCAGTTATTTTCAGAAGATTTACTTCCGTTACCAATCCACATCTGCCTGCCAGTGTTGGGGCAAGCACTCCGTGAGCAAATCCGTAAAGATGTGAATAGGGAAGAAGCGCACATAAAACTGAGTCGTTGTCAAGATAATTGGTTTTCCGGATAGCCATTGCCTCCGAAAGCAGGTTTTTCTCGGTCAGCATGGCAGCTTTTGCATATCCGTCCTCAGCATTAGTGTAGGAAAGCATGCAAACATCTTTCAGGTCCGATAGGATTTTCTGATGTTTATTTTCGGGTAGAAAGGAGATTTCCTTCTTATAATCGAATTTTATTGAAAGAAGATCGATATTTATAACGGCAGCCGGACATATCTCGCCGAGTGTTTCATCATATTCAAGCCTTTTAAGCTGAGGGTCGAGAATAACTCCAATTTTCCCAGCTTTTAATATGGCATACCATGAAATGATTGTTTTTAAATGGTTATGAGCTGTGAAGAGAACAAAGGGAGAAGGTGACCTGAAATTTTTATTCAGGTATCTGGCCAAATGATTTACTGCTGCTTCTATGGATGGCTGATCATAAGTTTTGCCATTGAAATACAGCTCTTTAAAATTCAAATGCTTTATTAAATCGCTCATAAGATCATTATTTAAAAGACAATTCAATACCCATTCCCCTTCCGGAGATTACTATTTCACATATGTTTCACTTAATTATTTGCTAAGCAGTGTGCTGCCTGAGAGATTCTTCCAGAATCCTGAGAAATTCCTTGCTTGTGCGCACTGTCATTAACTTTAAGGGGAGTTCTACATCAAATTCTTTCTCGAGTTGGGCAAACAGCTCAACAATCTGTATAGAATCCAGCGCCAGCTCATTTTTAAGTTCGCCATTGGGATTGATGCTTTCTACTTCTCTTCCTGTAATTCGGCTGACTATTTCAGCTACTTTCTTTTCTAAATTCATTTTGAATGTTATTAGGTTTATTGTCAATTTTTGTTTTCCAAAAGATCGGTTAAGGTTTTGTTTCTTTTCTTTAAGGTTATGTTGTAGGCCTGTTTTAAGGCATCGGTCATATTCTTAATGTGTTTTTTAGTCTGCGACGCGCTGATGTTGATTTTTATGCCCGGCTGTTTTATGCTTGCATGCGGAAAAATGGCCGGACTTACATAAAATCCTTCCTTTAACATTTGCGAGCATATTTCGTGGCATACTTCAGGCAACCCGCCGGCAACAAATGAAACAGGAAGTTCAGGGTTGCTGATGCAAGGTAAATGCCCTCCGATTAAACCATGGTAATAACTTATATTTTCCTGCAATTGCGACTGAAGAAGGATAAGCTCGTCGGAGTTATGTAAATCAGCCGCAAATGAGAGGCTCTGTATATTGGATCCAATTTCATTTATTTTAGAAATTAAGGAAAACTCCGGGTTATTGCTTATCGCGACGGCGCCGGCATTTGCCCCAAAACCTTTGGTTAAGTAAGCTGATACAACTAATTTTTCCAGTGAATTAACATTTTCCAAAATCAGGCCTCTTCCACCTGTGCCCGACCAGCTTAAACCGTACGATTCGTCAATGTAACAAAAAAGGTGGTTGTATTTTCGGAGCAGAATGTTTATCTTTTTTATAGGAATTGCTGTACCAGGCACCGGGTATACGCTTTGAGCAACATACCAGATATTGTGACCTTTTAAGTATTGGGTGTTTACCAGCTCTTCGAGTTTTTCCAGATCATTGTTTCCGACTGTAAGAATTTTATTGTAATGTAGTTGTTTTACGGCCAGTTTCAGAGTCGGATTTACAAGCTCATCAAGAACTATCAGATCATTTTGCTTAATAATCTGATTGAGTATTTCCTGGTGAACCATCGTTTCATCAGGAAAGAAGGTAAGTTTAGAATTGAATATTTTCTGAAGGGAATTTATTACATAGTTGCCTTCTGTAAATGTATTTATAGACTGATGTTTAACGTGTCCTTTCTGCCGGAATTTTCTGTTTATCCCCAGGAAATCGTCAGTTGCAAAATTTATAAACTCTTTTTCCTCATCTTGTTTATCACGAAACCCAAGCGAGTTAAAAAGCAGATTATTAATATGTTTTATTTTGAAAACGGATCGAAAAGTATTTTGCTTAACTTTTATCATTTTTCTACGCCACTAAAACGATTTTGTTTGTACATTTATAGATACAACAAAACTTGCCCTTTCTTTTAACCGGAATGATAAGTTTGTTGATCAAATTTGGTCATTTTATAAGGGATTCCTTGAATTTTATGCCTCAAGTTATTAAACAGTTATTAAAACGTGCCTTAGGCGGGGAAGACGAGTTTTCGTTTGAAGAAAGGCTCGTTAATGCTTATATTTTGTATGGCGGAATTATTTGTTTATTAAGCAATATCTTTAATGTCTGGTTGGATTTTGGCTGGCAGCTTATTGTTCTTCTGATTGTTTCAACTATATTTCTGGCAGCCATATTTTATCTAAGCCGGTTTAAAAGAAGAACATACCTCGCAAAGGTTATGCTCAGCATTTATGCATTACTGTTTTGTAACATTTTCTGGTATACCAACTATGGATCCTACGGATCGGCCATATACATATTTCTGGTTTACTTTTTTATTATGATGTTTGCATGGGAGCAATTTCAGATAAAAATTCTTGGAGTAATTGTTGCCTGTAATCTTATACTTCTTTGTTCGCTAGAGTTAATCTTTCCGCAACTGATTTCCCCTTACCCCTCAGAACATGCCCGCATAATCGACAGCTATTCGACTTTACTGGTTGTGATGGGCTTTTTTGTAATTCTTATAGTAAGTGCCAAAAGAAATTATATCAAACAATATCAGATGGCTCAGCGATCGGATAAGTTAAAATCTGCCTTTCTTGCCAATATGAGTCACGAAATACGCACACCCCTCAATGCCATCGTGGGTTTTTCGCAACTATTAATTGAACGCGACCTGCCAAAGGAGAAGAAAGAACGGTATTCGCATCTTATTACCGAGAATGGCGATTACCTGATGAAGCTGATTTCAGATATTCTTGATGTTTCGATGATTGAATCGGGACATCTTAATATTATTAAAAGCCGGGTTAACCTGAATAAAGTTCTTAACCAGGTTTATTCCATCCATAATGAGATATTGCAAACGAAAGGTGCGAATAAATTCGAGTTATTGCTCGAAATTCCGGCAAAAACAACCTATATCGATGCTGACGAGATGCGGCTGAAGCAGGTTATTTTCAATTTAATAGGCAATGCAATAAAATATACAACCAAAGGATATGTAAAAATTGGTTACACTGTAAGTGAGCAGGAAGTAATATTTTTTATTGAAGATACAGGTTGCGGCATTAAGGAGGAATTTCAACCGGAGGTATTCAACCGGTTTGTCCGCAATGAGGATTCCAGAGAAGTTAAAACAACCCGTGGTTTTGGAATAGGCTTATCATTATCGAAGGAACTTGTGCACATTCTTGGTGGTCGTATTTGGTTTACGTCAAAATATAAGGAAGGCACAACCTTTTATTTCTCAGCGCCTTTGACGCATAGTTCGAAAGCAGCAAGCTAAGGTTTGAAATGTGCCGAAAAAAAATTGTTAGATAAAATTAAAATTCTCGTCAAAAAAACCAACTCTTCCCATTCCTGACAGTATGTTAAAAGGTTCGTTAACGAGCCCCGAAAAAGTTAAAGGAAACAAACTACTGTCAAAACGGATCAGGAAATGAAAGTAATTCTTGAAATTGAATACCATGCCTCAGAGTGGACCATTATCCAGCTATTCAAAATCATTAAAGACCTGGGAGTTACAGCCGAAATTTTTAAGATGGAACGACGGACGGATGAAACTTCAGCGCAACAAGCCCCTCCGAACGAATTCTTTTCCATTTCATTCATTAAGAGAATAGTTGGCTTGTTCACCAATATGCCCGACGACTTTTCGGAGATCAGGTCCCGTAGCCAGGAAGTTGCCGAAAACAGGCAGATAGCTATGTATTTATGTCGTAAATATACCCGAAAATCGTTGCGCGAAATAGGAATGGAGTTTGGAAATAAAACTCCGGCAACCATTATGCACGCCTGTAAAACAATCCAGAATCTTACCCATACAGATAAATCGTTCCGTACTAAACTTGCCATGATAGAAAAGAGTTTAACCTCACATGTTAGATAAAACAGTCAGTTTTCTCAACACGATTTGTTTTCGATGGTTATTTAAGTATTACTTGAATTAATTCTATGGAAGCAAAGCAAATTCCGACTGAAAAGGTTTTAGACAGTTCTTTTGCCTTAATGAAAGAGGGTTATAATTTTATCCGCAAGAGGTGCGAAGTACATAAATCCGACATTTTCAGCACACGTGTAATGTTTCAGCCGGCAATTTGTGTTTCGGGCGGGGAAGCTGCAGCGCTGGTATACGATAGCAAACATTTTGTGCGTAAAGGAGCCGCTCCGATGAGGTTTCAGAAAACGCTTTTTGGACAGAAAGGTGTGCAAACGCTCGACGATGTTCTGCACCGGAAAAGAAAAGAGATGTTTATGTCGCTGATGGGGCAGGAGCAAATAGCCCATTTAGGCAGGATTACCCGCGAACAATGGCTTATGGCCGCATCGCAGTGGGACAACGGGAAACCTGTGTATCTTTTGGACGAAGCACAGAAAATAATGTGCATTGTTGCCTGCCAATGGACTGGCGTACCCTTTAAAAGCGAAGAGATTGCAAGACGCAGTAATGAATTCGGTGCTATGGTTGACGCTTTCGGGACTGTTGGTTCCAGTCACCTGAAGGGCAAATATGCCCGACTAAGTTCAGAGCGCTGGATCCGGGGTTTGATTTCGCAGGTGCGGGGTGGATGGCTGAGCACAGCTCCCGGAAGCCCTATGTACATAATTTCTTTCTACAAAGAACACGGAAAGCTCCTTGACTTAAAAGTTGCCACAGTAGAACTTATTAATATTTTAAGGCCTATTGTTGCCATAGCGAATTATATTGTGTTTGCAGCTGTGGCCATGCACCAGTATCCTTCAGCAAAGCGAAAAATAGTAAGCGGAGACAAAAATTATATGGAGTGGTTTGTGCATGAGGTACGCAGATTTTTTCCTTTTACTCCGTTTGTCGGTGCCCGGGTAAGAGATACTTTTACCTGGAAAGGTTATGAATTTCCCAAGGGTATGTTGGTTTTACTCGATGTTTATGGAACCGATCATGATCCCAGAAAATGGGAACGACCCGAAGAATTCCGGCCGGAGCGTTTTAAAAATTTTACTCCGGGAGCATTTGATTTTATCCCGCGGGGCGGAGGCGATCATTATACCAATCACCGGTGTCCCGGCGAATGGATCACCATAGAAGCAACCAAAGTGGCGGTGAAATTTCTTGCAACCTTTATGGAGTACGATGTTCCCGACCAGGACCTGAACATAGATCTTTCGCGAATGCCTGCATTCCCCAAAAGCCGGTTTATTATTATGAACGTAAAGGTTAAAGAGCCGGTCTACGAGGCAGTGTAAATTAGTTGGCACAGAATTATTATAAAAATTTATGAATTTAATCCGGAACGATTATGAAAGAGATGCTTGAAAAGTTGATAAAAATAGAATCGGAGTGCTGCGTGACCATTATTCTGAATACACACCGCAACAAGCCCGATATCCAGAAAGATGCCATTATGCTGAAGAACCTCGTTTCAGAGGCCGAGGAACGATTGATAAATATTTACGACAAACGCCGGGTACAATCAATCATCGAAAGAATCAAAGAGCTTTCGGGAAATATTGATCATGGGCATAATCTTGAAAGTTTAATTCTTTTTGTAAACGACGATATTGCCGAAGTTGTGAAATTGCCCGTTGAAGTTGAGGACAGGGTTGTAATTGGAAGCACGTTTGCAGTACGGGATCTTATTCGGGCTTCAGGGATGGAGCAGGATTACTACATACTTGTGTTAACCCGCGACAGAGCCCGGTTAATTGAAGCCATGAACGACAAAGATGCCCGCGAAGCTGGTGAACCGTTTCCTGTCGAAAACGAAACACTCTATCTTACAACCGCTAAGGCGCTCTCCAAAGCAAAACAAAAGGACCTGATGATTGAGGAGTTTTTTAACCGTGTTGATAAAACTCTCTGGAAAACCATTCATGAAAAGCCTCATCCTGTAATTATCTGTACTGAAGAGAGGAACTTTTCTCATTATATGAAAATTACCGATCACAAGGAGAACATTATCGGGCAGTTTAATCATCCCGTTTTGGACGATAAAGCGGCCAATCTTGCTTTAATTGCCAGGCCCATTGTTCTTAACCAGCTTCAGGAGAAAAATTCCCAACGTATTTCTGAGGTTCATAAAGCACTTAACCACGGGTTGTTAGTTACCGATTCGGGTGAAATATGGCGTGCTGTAAACGAGGGAAGGGGACAAACCTTATTTGTTCAGCAGGCATATTTTCAGCCTGCGCGTATCAGCAGTAATCTTGTTGAGGTAGTTGAAGGGCAAGCACCAATGGATTATGAAAGCACTGAAGATATTATTGAGAAAATAATTGAAACGAATTACAGAAATGGAGGCGATGTAGTATTTCTTCCTGAAGAAGACCTGAAAGAATTTCAAGGACTGGCTTTAGTTACAAGGTTTTAATCAGCGTTTTTCCAGACTTCTTACAGGAATAATATTAAACTCGTAGATAAGCCAGTTAAGCTCTGAAATTTTATTGACCGTGCTCTCAATCTTTGGGAGCAGGTCTCTTTCACTTTTGGGTATCACAAAAGCTTCCCCGAAATAAATATGCCCTTCTTCTCTCACTCTTATTTTACTTTCTTTTATCCAATCTTCTTTGTCAAGCAAGTTTTTAATTTCTTTTAAAAGCGGATCGTCTTTTTTATTATCAGCTGTTTTAGGGATTTGATTCATCAGATCGAAAACGGCCTGCTTCAAATTTCGGGAACCATCATGGATAATATCGAACGATATGATAATTGCTGCAGCAGCATCGCTCCACCACCAGCCCTGACCTATTCCTGCAATACCAATAATACCTGCAGCGCCTGTCATCCAATCGGCTTTATTCATCTGGGCGTCGGTATATAGGTTTTTTTCGTGAAGCTCCCGGGCCAACGGAAGCTTTTTAATTCCAAGAAAAATAGGCGGGATACTGCCATAAACCAGGGCAGCCATCATAATATATCCCAGCCATACCTTTTTGCCAAATAGCACAACGGTACCAATGGAGGGGTGTTCAGCTTTTATAAGTTTCATAGCCGAATCGGCAAACAAGTAAGCTCCAACTGTGAACAACGACAAAGCACTGCATAAATATGCAATGGAAACCACCCGATGATAGCCAAATGGAAAATCCCGGTTTCTTGGTTTTAAATAAAACTTCGAAGCTATTAAAAACGAAATGGAGGGAGTAAGGCTCAGAACATCCTCAAACCAGGCTGTTTTCATGGTTTGGGAATTACCCATTGTCAACATCATAAGCAGTGCGGCCGTAATCAGATATCCTATGGTAATCCATTCAAGCTTTTTAGCTTTCAGAAACTTTTTGTTCAATTCCGGTGGAAATTCAAATTTTTCTTTCATTTGACCACCTTTCCATTTTGTTTCTGAAAACTATAAAGGAATTCCTCCAGGGCAACCTGAAACCTGTTTTCTCCCTGTATTACAGCCATCACATGCTTTCTTTCCTGTTCTGTCTGATAGGGCCGGGTAAGTCCTATTTTCCTTTTTTCCAGGGAGTTTTACTTGTAATGCCGCCAATTACAATGTCAATTTCCTTTTTCTCAAGTTTTTCAAAGAGTTTTTCTTCCGAACTGTTAACCCATTCCACCTGTGCATTGTATTTAGCAGCAAAGTCTGTTATCAGCTGGGCTTCGAGTCCGCCCGCGCCATGATCTGTTTTATAAACCCACGGAATATTTTCAGAATACCCAACCTTCAGTGTCCCATTTGTTATTTTTTCCAAAGTTCTTCCCGGATCGTTCGGAAAAGGTCCGCACGATAAAAACAGAAGAAATAAATAAGCAGGACATTTCTTTAAAAAACTGTGTACTGCAATTTCCACGTTTTTGGGAAAAGTTTCCACTCAGAGTTCCGTTATTTTTAATTTAAGTTATAATTGGAATAATAATAATTCAACCAAAAACCTGATATTAGTCTCAAGATGATTTCTCTCGTCTTTTAAACTCCTGAGGAGGAATTATTAAAGGATTATAGGCATTTTTCCTGAAAAACTCCAGCATTTTCTCCTTTTTTTCAGCATCGTAAATCATACAACTAACATCTTAAATAAAACACTTTTACAAATTGTCACTTTTTGTAAACTACAATTATCTTTCCGAAAACCCCGGACGCTTTTCTTTTTCAGACTGAAATTTGCTGTAAAGATTAAACTCATGAATAATCTTAAAAGCATGGATAAAGGTGAACCCATTACGATATTGTTTATTGAAGACGACCCTGCACATGCAGAAATTACAATCCGGAATTTTAAAAAAAACAGAATCGGGAATAATATTGTTCACCTGTCCGATGGACAGCAAGCCCTTGATTACCTGTTTCATCAGGGTAATTTCAGTGACCAGAAAACCTTTCCGTTACCCCATCTCATACTGATGGATTTACGCCTTCCAAAAGTTGACGGGCTCGAAGTGCTTGAAAAGATAAGAGCAAGTGAAGAGCTCAAGTGCATCCCAACGGTTATTCTTACCACATCGGAAGCCGAAGGAGATATTAGTAATGCTTATAACTATAATGTGAACAGCTATCTGGTAAAGCCACTGGATGTGGATAAATTTTCAAAAATGATAGAAACCTTCGGATTTTATTGGGTTGTATGGAACAGGTATAACCCTTGCAGATAATTAAAAAAGTATAAATATGAAACATCCATTTAAGCAAGTTCGCGATAGACAATGATTGATATGGATGTTCCATCTATAATAAATAGACAGATGAAACATAAAGACGTTAAGCTTATTATTCTTGAAGACGAACCTGCTCATGCCGAACTTATCAGCCGTCGTTTAACCGAAAATCAGAATGGATGTAATATTTCCATCGTGGGATCTTTAAGGGAGTTTGAACAAATTGTCGACTTTTTTCAGCCCGACCTGGTAATTGCTGATATGAACCTGCCCGACGGCAATGCCCTGTCGTTGCTCAACGGTAATGCCGATTCCCAACCCTGGCCTGTTTTGCTTATGACATCGTATGGCGATGAAGAATTGGCAGTGAAGGCCCTAAAATCGGGCGCACTGGATTATATTGTGAAATCGCCTGAGACCTTTAAAAATATAAAGCATGTAATAAACCGTAACATTCGCGAATGGCGCAATATTAAAAAAAGCCGGCTGGCAGAAAAAGCCATGCGCGAAAGCGAGAAGAAGTTTCGTACACTGTTCGAAACAAAGCAACAAGGTGTCGTTTACCAGGATTCAACCGGACAAATAGTAGAGGCCAATCCTGCGGCTGAAAAGATTCTTGGATTAAGCATTGATCAGATGCGCAACCGGACATCCATGGATCCCAGGTGGAAAGCGGTTCATGAGGACGGATCTCCTTTCCCGGGAGAAGATCACCCTGCCAACATTGCCCTGAGAAAGGGTATCAACGTAAAGGACGTGGTGATGGGAATTTATCATCCTTCGCTTGACGATTACAGGTGGATAATCGTAAACGCTATTCCCCAGCTTCACGAGGATAATTGTGTTCCATACCAGGTTTTTACAACTTTTACCGATATTACCGAACTTAAACAAACCCAGGAATTGTTGCAGAAACAAAATCTCGAACTGAAGCTTGCCAAAGACAAAGCTGAAGAGAGCGACCGGCTCAAATCGGCTTTTATGGCAAACATGAGCCACGAAATTCGTACTCCTATGAACGGGATTTTAGGGTTTGCCGACCTGCTGAAATCGCCAAATCTTTCAGGCGAATCGCAGCAGAAATATATCGAAATAATTGAGATGAGCGGCCGACGTATGCTCGATATCATTAACGATCTGATAGATATCTCAAAAATTGAAGCCGGCCAGATTGAAGTTAAGGAACAAACATTCAATATTATTGAGCTGATGGACGAACTGCTCGAGTTTTTTACCCCCGAAGCCAGGAACCGGCAGGTGGAACTGAAATACGAGCTAAAACTCAATCAAATTAAGAACCTGAAGACTGATCGTACCAAGTTATCGCAAATAATCATCAATCTTATAAAGAATGCCCTGAAATTTACTTCGGCAGGAGGAGCCATTGAATTTGGATGTGGAGTTAAAGACGGTGAATATCTTCAGTTTTATGTAATGGACAATGGTCTTGGAATACGAAAGGAGCTTCAAACCAAGATATTCGACAGATTCAGGCAAGGCGACACAGCCAAAGCTGAAGTTCACGAAGGAGTGGGTTTAGGACTTTCAATAAGCAAAGCTCTTGTTGAAATGCTGGGCGGAGAAATAGGCGTGGAATCTGAACCCGGCATAGGCTCGGTCTTTTATTTTACACTTCCCTACGAAGATTTCAGAAGTCACAGCAATTCAACAAGCGAAGACGTTGGTGTTACTAAAAATCTTCCATGCGTAAATGTTTTGATAGCCGAAGATGACCATCCAAGTTATATTTTATTGAAAGAAATATTGAAACAGAACAACATAAACAGCTATCATGTAAATAATGGAAAAGATGCGGTTAATATGCTGAAAGAGCACGAGGATATAAATCTTGTTATTATGGATGTTAAAATGCCTGTTATGAATGGCATTGAAGCAACCCAGGAAATAAAAAAGATAAAATCGGACATCCCGATTATTGCCCAGTCGGCATTTGTAAATGAGAGTGATATTAAAAATGCGATAGAAGCTGGTTGTAACGATTATATCACCAAACCCATAAAAATTAACGAGCTTTTACATAAAATAGCGCATTATTGCAATTTTCAGGAATAGCTACTTCGTTCAGAATGACAGTATGCTGTTGATAGAATTGGTGGGGTTGATGGCCGGCGAAGCCGCCCATCAACCCCACCCCTGAACCAAAACACTTGTTATTCCGAATGGAATTAAATGAAGTGAGGAATCTGATTTATGGGAGTAATTTGATTTTACATGCAATTATCCCGATAGCCAGTTTTTTTATTTATTGTCTGATGTTTAATAAAGTTATTTACATCAAGCTCACACTAAATTTAGTCACTGTATGAACATTCATAATCGAGCTATTCCACAAACAAAGGCAGGGTGAACATAAAGCTGCTGCCTTTGCCGGGTTCGCTTTCCATCCAAATTCGGCCGTCATGTTTCTCAACCAGTTCCTTGCAGAGTAACAATCCGAGGCCGGTACCTTTTTCACGGGCAGTTCCGTATGTGGTATGGGTTTGGGTAATATCCCATAGTTTTTTCTGGTTTTCCTCACTTATGCCAATCCCATTATCGGTAACATTAATGGTCGCAAATGATTGTTCCTTTTTGGCAGAAACCACGATATTCCCGTGCTCATTACAAAATTTTACGGCATTGTTTACCAGGTTTCTCAAAACAATCTTCACCATGTTGTAATCGGCATTTAGTAACAGATCTTCCAAACCTGAACTTTGTATTGTAATGTTTTTAATGTTAGCCTGAGGAGCTATATCATCGGTAACACTCCTGTAAATAACCAAAAAATTAACACAAACCGGGTTAAAAGGCAGTTTTCCCATATTGGAGGTCGACCAAAGCAGCAAATCTTCCATCAGTCCATAAGTACGTCTGGCTGTTTGGAGCATCAGGTTCAACTGTCTTTCGGCAATCTCTGCCTTTGTTTCTTTGAAATTAAACAGCAACAATTCCGACAGGCTGATCAGCGAGCTAAAAGGGCCTTTCAGGTCGTGTGCAAGGATGGACAGGAACCTGTCCTTACCTTTATTTAGGTGGTCGAGTTCGGTGGCGTATTTCTGAAGTTGTATCTCGCTTGCTTTTCGGTCGGTTATATCAGTAAAGGATGCTATTATCTTTCTGGAAGATGGTATCAGTGAAACTGACATCAGCCCGTGCCTTTCCTCTCCATCTTTTTTGTAAAAATTAAATTCATATTTCATTGGAGCCGTTTCCGAATCCCGCACCCTGAGATTATGATATTGTTTTAAGCGTTCCAGATCATGGCTCGGGATATGTGTTGTCCAACTGGTACCAACAACTTCCTCTTTCCGGTAACCACTCATCTGGCAATAAGCATCGTTCACCAGCTCCACGGTCGAGTCAGAATTAATCAATACCATTGCTGCCGAATTCTGAGTAAAAAGTGTCCGGAATTCTTCCTCGCTCGCGCGCAACTGTCCTGTTAACCGTTGGTTATGGATCACGAAAAACATTGTGGTCCAGGCAATATCTATTACCATACTGGAAAGAAACTGGAGGTCGTTTACAAAACTACTCACAAACAATCCTCTGATGTCGGGGAAGAAAAGCCAGATGAAAATTCTGGAGGTGGTGATTATTGCAAATGCAAAGAACAACGCAGATGTAAACAGATACGTGTAATTCCGCCCGGAGGAACGGTTCTTCCATATTAATAACCCCAGGATAACACACACCGTCGAAATGGTGATGCCAACCACAAACGTCCTGATAAAAATGTTATTGATTATATAGGTAAAATAAGCTAAAAACAGACAGTAAAGAACAAGACTCCCAACAGTAAATACTCTATGCAGATATTTAACTTTTTTGTCAAAAAACTTTAAAAGTCCGAATATCCGCAACAAGCCGGCACTGAAAAACAGCATCTGGCAAGTTATAACCGTAATAAGGTCAGGGAAATGATTTCTTTGGGAGAGAAGCAGGTATCCAACGGATGCAAAAAAGGTTGAAACAATCCAATAATTAATACCTGCAAAAGTAGGTTGGGTCTTCTTGATTACATAGGTGTAAACACCCAAAAAAAGGCTGATAACGAACAAACAAATCAGGTACACCTTAATTTCCATTTTCTCTATAAAGTCAGATTGTATTAAATTTACAAAATAAAAAAAATCAAAACTAGTGCCTGTACTTTTTTATTCCTAATTACTACGACTATTTGTTAGTATTTGAAAGAAAGGGGCAGAAAATTGATTTTCAGAAAGTGATGAACATGAGTGATGTCCGTATTTTAATTTTAGATGACGACCCAAGTATTTTGCAAACCATGGAGTTCATCTTTAAAGTGTATGAACCAGGTTTTCAGCTGATCCTGTTGGATGGATCGGTTGATGCTGTTGAAACAGTTAAAAAAACAGACCCGCATGTCATCATTACCGATTGGGAAATGCCCGGGATGAATGGCATTGAAGTTATAAAAGAAATCAGGAAGCATAAACAGTTTGATGCCATTCCAATCATAATGACAACGGGCATTATGAGCAATTCGGAACATTTAAAAACAGCTCTGGCCGCAGGTGCTAACGATTTCATTTTAAAACCATTCGACCAGATTATTATGGTAGCGCGCACCCGCTCCATGGTAACACTTTCTCTGACTTTAAGGAACCTGCACTTGCAGAACTCCATCATCCTTGAAAACAATCGGTTTATACGATCTTTGCTGCAGACTGTGCCGCAACCTATGGTCTATTACACCATCGAAGGGATTATTACAGAGTATAACGAGAAATTTGAGGCATTTTCCGGATGTAAAGTGAATCTTAGAGGATCGCTCATATACAAAAGGTATAACGAGAGAACGGCAAGCATTCACCTGGAGGCCGACAAAGAACTAATTCGCTCCGGCATTATTAAAAGTTACGATACATTTGAGGAGGCTGATGGTTTATTCCTTCTCCACTCCAAAACCCTTTATCTTGATGCACAGGGCAAACCCGAAGGAATCATGCACATCATTACTGATGTTACTGAAATACGGAATGCGCAGAACGAAATTCTCGAAAACAAGAAAAAGGAACTGGTATCCAATGCCCTCCAGCTGGTGCAGATAAGCGAAACGAATGCACTGTTTCTTGAAAAGCTGAAAGATATTGTGCCCTACACCGATGACCATGGTAAAAAGTTAATCAATCTGCTGATGGCCGAACACAGCAACACCTCAAATACCATCCGGTGGAAAGAGTTTGAAGCGCACTTTGCCAATGTTTACGAAGATTTTTATCAGCGTCTTGTTCAAAAGCATCCGGAACTTACTCCCGGTGAACGAAAGCTATGTGCCATGCTCCGCTTAAAATTATCAACCAAAGAAATTGCCACGCTCACTTTACAAAACCCACAAAGTATCGATATTGCCCGGTATCGTATCCGAAAAAAGCTGCAATTATCGCAGGATGTGAATCTTGTATCCTACCTATCCGGGTTTTGATCAAATATTGGTTTCATCGGCTTGTATAGATTTTGTATAGATTGTTCATCAATCTCAACTCATCCTGTTTTAGTAATCTTGCGTAAAAAGATCAATAAAACCTAAAAGGTTAAAAGTTTTATTATTAAATTTAATAATGGTTCATTGAGTGGCGCTCCTGTACTTGTGTATGTGGTTGTTTGTGAACTGTATAAACCTACTTTAATCTCAATTTTATGCAAGCTAGAATTTTGGCTTCCCTGGTATTTATCTGGTTATTCCAATCTTACATGTTTGGACAAACTGCCGGGATGATTCTTAAGCCAGCCGGAGCCCCCGGCAATACAGTGCTCGATCCTGATGGTGACGGCTATGTTTCGCAAAAGACAAATGGTGTTCAGATGGGTTTTACAATTCCTCCCGATAATGACGTTGCCAACAGCGAAATTCCATTTGTACCCATTGTACGTCCCGACCCTACAGGCGATTTATTACGCGGTCCCGTTGGAGCTTTCTCCGAAATTGTTGGTACCGACGCAGCGGGCAACAATGCCATTATGGTTTATAACGACGGAACCAACCTGCTTTTCCGTTTCAGGTTAAGTGGTTACGCTCCGAATTCAAAGTCTTATTCCATAATGATAGACACCGACCAGAAGTTTGGTTTTACCGGTGTCAATGCCGATCCGAATGCTATTCCCGGTAACGCAGGTTTTGAGGTTGAAATAGTGTTAAGGACCAACTTTTCAGTTGATGCTTATAATGTGGACGGAACCACTTCGGGAACTTTGGTTACCACTTACCCTTACGAAACCAATTGCCAGAAAGCGCTTGCAGTTTCGAATGCCGGAGGCGATGACGATTATTTTTACGATTTTTATCTGCCTTTGTCCGGTCTTAGCTCTGTTGGAATTACAGCCTCCACTCCCTTACGTTTTGTTGCAACAACCGTTATGAACCCCAATCCCGGAGTCGGGAACAATGCCTTGTCCGATATCGGTGGTATTACTACAAAATCCAGCCCCGATGCTATTTTTACCGAACTTGTCGATTCCCAGACACCGACCACTACCGGAAACATCAATTCCGGTGGCGTATTGGACCGTTCTGCATGTCCTGCCATAAATCCTGTTTCAGTATCGAGTACTACCATAACAGGAACTTCCTCCGAAGCTGCAGGAACACTTATTAAAGTTTATGTTTATCAAAGCAACGGATCTACCCTGATCGGAAGTGGAACAACATTAGTCGCTGCCGGTTCATGGAGCATCAACGTGTCAGCTTTAAATCCCGCGGTGATCCTTGCTGTTGGTCAGGTTGTAAAGGCAACTGCCACAGCTGCGGAGAAAGGCGCATCGTACGATAACTGCAGTTTAAAAACAGTAAGCAACTGTACCTCGGCTACAAGTAATGTCGGAGTTGTGCTTACAAAAATAAGCGGAAGCAAAGGTTATACTGTCGCAAATACATTTCCTACCGGAACCATCATAACCTGGTATAATTCCGACTTTACCCCTGCAAACTATGTTACCAAGAGTGGCGGATCAACGTATATCCAAAACCCGCAAACAACAACTGCTCCAAGCCAAACTATTTCATTTTCAACTGAAACAGGACAAACATTTCCTGCAGGAGTATTTTATTTCACATTTCAGGAGCCCGGTAAGTGCGTTTCGTCCTTTATGTACGACTGCCAGTATAGTGTTGACGGGACATCTGTTGTTCCGGTAATCACTACTCCGGTAATCACCACAAATACAGTTTCCATATCGGGAACCTGTGGTTCATCCGCCGAAACCATGGTCAGTCTTTTTGCCGATGGCGTTTTTCTGAAGAGTACACGGGTTGTAAGCTCCTCAAGCTGGACCATCAGCGGGCTTAATCTTTCATCATACGGTTGCGCTGTAATAACAGCCTCCGCAAGCGATGCAGGAAAATGTCCGTCGACAACAGCAAGCGGAGTGACAGTATCGCGGGTTGCACTCAAGCCATCGTTCAGCAGCAGCGGGTGCTCCTCTTCCTCTCCCGTAGCGGCCATCAGCGGATATTCCACCGAAGCCGACGGATCCACCGTTACCCTGTTTAAAACCAATCCTTCGCGCTCACCGGTCGGTACTGCTACAGTTTCCGGAGGCTCGTGGACAGCATCATCACTCAGCCTTCTTGCCGGCGACAATATCGTTGCAGCGGTAACAGCAGGAACCTGCCTGTTACAGGGACCCGATTCCGATCCGGTAACCATTGCCATTAAAACCAATATTGGAGGTTACACCATCTCGATAAACACTCCCACCGAAGGGCAAAGTGCTGTAACAGGAACCATTTCCGGAGGAACTTACCCCGTTACACTGAGGGTATATGCCGACCAGTCGCAGATAGGTGATGCCATAGTTATAAATGCTGCCGGAAGCTGGAGTGTCGGAAGTTTGCTCTCGACCGACCTTTACCCGGGAGCTACCATCAATGTAACTCTTACAGGCACCGGCTGTGAAAGCGATTTCAGCAATGCTTCTGCCATAGTGCAGTGTATTCCGCCAGCGGTTCCATCGGCTGTAGGAGGAAGTTACACCTACTGCTACGGAGGTGCAGGAAGTATAAACCTTACAACATCGCAAAGCGGCGTAATTTACCAGTTAATAAATAATTCAGGAGTTGCACAGGGTCCATCGTACATGGGCAACGGAAGTCCTATAAAACTGACAACCTTTGCTCTTACCAGCGATTTGACTAACATACTTGTAAAAGCTTTTAAGGTAGGTTTAAATTCATGTTTTGTCACTTCATCAGCCAATATAAATTTCACACCGCAAACCACAACACCATCCATAACATTTTCGTCCACCAGCGTTTCAGTTCAGAAAGGAAACACATCGGTAAATCTGCCCTTCACAGCTAAGTCGGGCTCACCATCAGCCGATACATATACCATCGATTTTTCGGTTGCTGCCAAAGCACAGGGTTTTCTTAATGTGTCAACACCTGTAGCTGTTCCAGCTGCACCCGGAAATATTTCAATAGCTGTGCCCGCAGGAGCAGCTCCTGGTAATTACCCGGGAACGCTTACAGTTAAAGAAACCAGCGGATCGACATGCGACGGCAACTACAGTTTTACAATAACCGTATATGGCCCATCCTCGCCTCCGGTGATAAGCACCCAGCCCATGAACAAGGCAATATGCAGCGGAAACACAGCAGTGCTGGGCGTTGCTGCTGCAGGATCAGGAACTGTCACTTATCAGTGGCAGTCGGCAAATTCTTATTTTGGAACTTATTCGAATGTAACCGAAGGAACAGGAGCAACTTCAGCAAGCTACACTACAGCAGGTCTCACGGCAACAAAATACTACCGGGTTGTTGTTTCCAATGCCTCGGGCAGTGTAATCAGCAATGTTGCAACTGTTACAGTAAACAAAACTCCTGCACTTTCCGGATCAATCAACGGAGACGGCAATTTATGTTCTGGTCAATCGCTTAACTATAGTGTTGTGCCATCGCCCGAAGCCACCTCTTACAGCTGGAGTTACAATGGTTCCAATACAATCATCAATGGCACTTCGGATGCCGTTTCTTTGAATTTTGCACCCGATGCTACTTCAGGAGTATTGAAAGTGCATGGGAATAATGCATGTGGGTCAGGGGATGATTTAACTTATAGCATAACAGTAAATCCGGCACCATTTATAAATAATATGACCGGCAGTGCCTGCAGCGGAACAGCCTTTTCCATTACCCCATTAGATGGAGCAAACGGCTTTGTACCTTCAGGAACTACTTATAGTTGGGGTGTTCCTGTTGTAACCGGCGGCATGACCGGCGGAGCATCAGGTACCGGGGAAGCTATTGTCGGCACACTTGTAAATACCACCAGCAGCGCTCAAACGGCAACATATACAGCTACACCTGTTAAAGGAAGCTGTCCTGGCAACAATTTTACTGTCATCATAAGTGTAAATCCAACGATAAACATTACCACAACACCTGTCAATCTGCTTTGCAACGGAGCATCCACTGGGAGGGTTGGCATTACGGTTTCGGGTGGAACACCGGGGTATACCTATGCTTGGACAGGTCCTGGAGGTTTTACATCGACAGCTCCCAATATCAGCGGACTGGCGGCCGGAGTATACAATCTGGCAGTAACCGATAGCAAGAGTTGCACTGCAAATGGCTCTGCAACGGTAAATCAGCCTGCTGCAATTACAATCACTCCCACCATTACAGCCCCAACCTGCAATGGAGGAGCAACAGGAGCAATTTCGCTTAGTGTAACAGGCGGAACCGGTTCCATGAGCTATTTATGGAACGATGGTATCTCAACCCAGGACCGAACGAATTTAACGGCTGGTAATTATTCAGTTACAGTCACCGATGGAAATGGATGTACAAAATCGTCGGGAGTTATTGCAGTATCAGAACCTGCCGCAATATCTGCGCTGGCAGCAGCATCGTCCATCGATTGTTACGGAGGAACATCAACCATTACCGTCACTGCAACCGGCGGAACCGGAACATTGAACTACAATCTGAATGGTGCTCTTTTCCAGGCCGGAAATGCTTTTGAAGGAATATCAGCTTCATCCAGTCCTTACAATATTGTTGTAAAAGACGGAAACGGCTGTACCAAAACAGCAAATGTAACAGTTACCCAGCCTCCCGCCTTGGCACTCAGCAGTGTGATCACAAAAGAAGAATGTCCGGGGAAAGCCAATGGAGCAATTGATTTGACAATAAGCGGAGGAACACCCTCTTATAATAAGAATTGGACAGATGTTACAGGTACAGATAATGATGAGGACAGAACCGGGTTAACAGCAGGCTCATATACCATTACTGTTACCGATTCCAAGGGCTGTACAGCTATAAACACCATTACTATATCAGTTTTAAATCCTGCTCCGGTAGTTCCTGGAACAATTACAAAATGATTATGAGGCAAGAGATAATATATAAGCAAATGGAAGTTAAAAGTTTCAAAGGCTTTATCAGGGGAAAGCAGGTTATTAGTAAAAGAAAGATATATAGTTTATTGTTCTTTACTATTCTAACCGGAATTGGAGTTTTATTAAGTTGTGTTCCTATAAATGCCCAAACTCAGCAGACCTACACTACAGCAGGAACTGCCACATCAACTGCAATACCCTCCGGGATAAATGTTGTAACTGTTCAAACTTGGGGTGGTGGTGGTGCCGGAGGTGGATCAACCACTAATAAAAAAAGTGGTGCCGGAGGAGGTGGTGGTGGATACACAACTAATAATTCTGTATCAGTAACTCCTGGAAATACCTACAGCTATACGGTGGGTGCCGGTGGAACAGGGGTATCAGGAGCAAAAGGAGGTGATGGAATTGCTTCATCTTTTAATTCCATCTGTATTGCCTATCCGGGATTAGGAGGTAATCCTGATGCCGGAACAGGTGGAAATGGGGGATCCGGTACTTATGCGGGAGGGGCAGGAGCGGCCGGGTATAATTCCGGTAGTTCAGCCGGAGGTTCTGGTGGAGGAAGCAGTGCAGGCATAAATGCCATAGGAGTGATTGGTACAGTAGGAACTACTTCACCAGGTGCTGGAGGTATAGCCCCAGTAGAAGGGGGTAATGGAGGAACTGGTGGAACTGCAGGAACAACAGGAGGAAACGGATTGCCTCCTGGCGGAGGTGGTGGTGGCGCCGGTGATAAAAGTGGCTCACCTACAATCGGAGGAGATGGCGCTAATGGTAGGGTTATTATTTCCTATTTTATTCTTACAGGAACATCTTCTACAACTACTTGTCCTGCCGGTTCATCTACCATTACAGTTACGGGTACTTCAGCAAATCTTCCTGTGGGCTCGTACACGGTTACTTACGATCTGAGCAGCCCGAATGCATCTGCCGGAAACACAGCTACGATGACAGTTTCATCTGCCGGAACCGGAACTTTTACTACAGGAGCATTAAATAGTAGTGGAGCAACAACCATTACAATTACCAGTATTACAATAACCCTCAATTCAGTTTCCTATAGAACAGGCTACGATAATACAGGAAATGGCAATAATAAAACTACAATTACGGTTAGTGCCTCCCAGGCAGGTACTGCAAACACCAATCAGTCAGTTTGCGGGGGAACAACGCCAGCAAATATCACTTTGACAGGGAATGTGGGTGCTATTCAATGGCAGGTTTCTACGGATAATTTTTCATCAAATATTTCAGATATAAGCGGCGCAACCGCTTCACCTTTAACTGGAGCCCAGATGGGGGCACTAACTGCAACAACCTATTACAGAGCTAAAGTTACCAATGGCAGTTGCCCATCAGTATACTCAAATGTGGTTACGGTTACTGTGAACAGTGCTCCAACTGTTGATTCGCAACCATCGGCTTCTACACAAAATGTTTGTCTGAATGCTGCCACCACCAATTTATCCATTTCTGTTACTGCAGGAGGAAGTGCCGCAGTGAGCAGTTATAAATGGTATAGTAATGGATCAAACTCAAATTCTGGAGGTAGTCTGGTTGCAACTCACAATTCAGTTCTAACTACCGACTCATATACCCCACTCAGCAATTCTACAGGAGACCTGTATTATTATTGTGTCGTAACTAACAGTAATAACTGCTCTGTTACAAGTAATGTTTCTGGTGTGGTTACTGTAAATCCGGTTCCTTCGGTAACAGCTCAGCCATCATCTGGTGCGCAGACAATCTGTTTAAATGATGCAATAACGCCTATTTCCATCAATGCTTCAGCAGGAGGAGGTGCTACCATAACTTCCTACAAATGGTACAGCAATGTTTCCAACACTAATTCAGGAGGAAGTTTGCTTACTACGAATAATTCCTCGGCTGGAAACGATTCCTATACTCCTTCAAATAATGCTGCTACTTCGCTATACTACTACTCAGTGGTGACAAACAGTTTTAACTGTTCTGTTGCAAGTAGTGCCTCTGGTTTGATCACCGTAAAACCCTTACCAACAGTGAGCATTACGGGAGCTTCAACTATTTGTGCCGGAAGCCCAACAACATTATCTCCGGCAGTTGGAGGTTCATGGGTGAGTAATAACACTTCCGTGGCAACTATTTCTGGTGGAAATGTGGTTACAGGAGTTTCAGCAGGATCCTCAACATTTACTTTTACTGCTGATGCAACTGGTTGTTCAGCTACAACCGGATCGGTTACCGTAAATGCCAAACCTACAATAACACTTGGACTCAATCCTAAAGTTTGCGGTGGAAATACATCTGTAAACCTTTCTTATATTTCCACTACCGGAAGCCCCAATCAATATAGCATTGTCTGGGATGGAGCAGCTCATACTGCTTTATTCAGCGATGTTACAAATCAGCCTTTAACAACGTCTCCCTTGGTTATTGCAGTGCCTGCAGGTGCCGCAGCGGCAACATACAATGGTACACTCTCAGTGAGAAACAGTTCCTCGGGATGCATCAGTAATACTTATGCGTTTACAGTTACTCTAACCCGGCCTTCGCTTATTACTTCGGTAACGCAGCCAACCTGCTACAGCGATGGCAGCATTTCACTAACTATTTCTGGAGGAACGGCTCCATATAGTTTCGACTGGGATGATCTTGACGGAACCAACAATATAAAAGATCGCGCTGGTCTGTTACCAGGAACTTATTCAGTAAATGCAACCGACGATGAAGGTTGTCAGGTTACTTCAGGTGATATGGTTTTAAGCTCTCCTGAATGCTCCGGTATTACAGTTTGTAAATCCGACGCAGCTGCGGTGATGTCTGTTCCGCCTAATCCCGAAAATGAGACCTACACCTGGACTGTTCCAGCAGGTGCAGTGATTGTTTCAGGTCAGAATACTCCATCAGTTACTATTAACTGGACAGGAGTAGCCGATGGTGCTTATAGTGTTTGCGTTACAGGAAGCAACGGCTGCGGCACCAGTATTCAAAGTTGCCGGCCGGTTTACGTAACTACGCCTACTGCTCTTGCAGCCAGCGATCCTGTTTGCGTAGGCGGAAATCTTCAGCTTTATGCCAGTGGAGGAGTAAGTTATTCGTGGACAGGTCCAAACGGATTTTCCAGCCAGAGTGCCAATCCGGTAATTTATAATGTTTCAGATGTAAACGCAGGAGCCTACACTGTTGTTGCAACCAATAGCAACGGATGCACTGCATCAGCAATCACGACGGTTTCGGTAAATGATGGACCATCCATCGATTCCTATTCCGTTACAAATTCTGCCTGTGGACTTTCTACAGGAGCCATCAGCATCAGTCATACGGGAGGAACTTCCTTTCTATGGAGCAATGGAGCAACAACACAAAATTTAGCCTCGCTTCCATCGGGCAACTATACAGTAGCAGTGACGAATGCTTTGGCATGTACCACCGAGAGGACTTATTCAGTACTCAATGGCGACGGTCCGGAGGTTACCGTGAATGCAACCCATGTAACATGTGCCGGCGGCAGTAATGGAGCCATAGCCATTAATACATCCTCAGGCGGAACATCGCCTTATACTTACCTTTGGTCAACAGGATCCACGAATGCTTTAGGAATTACAGGTCTTTCGGCGGGTGTTTATACGCTTGAAATTACTGATAAAAACGGTTGTACCGGAAGTGTTTTAACCACTTTAACAGAGCCTGATCCTTTGCAGGTTGATGGAATTACAACCAATATCAATTGTTATGGAAGCTCAACAGGCGCTGTCAATATCAATATCTCTGGCGGGACACCGGGTTATACCTATTTATGGAGCGGCCCGGATGAATTTTCAGCCATTACAGAAGATATTTCTTTAAGGGCAGCAGGTGCTTATAGTGTTGAGGTAACTGATTCCAAATCGTGCTCCGTCACTAAGAACTTTACTGTTACTCAGCCTGCAGCGGCTCTTTCTGCAGTCCCTACTGTTAAAAATGTTTCATGTAAAGATGGTTCAAATGGCCAGATAACATTAGCAGTATCGGGCGGAACAGCCCCATATGCCTATGTATGGAAGAATGCATCGGATGCTACGATTGCCACAACAAAAGATATTACCGGGCTTATCGCCGGAAGTTACAGTGTTACAGTTACCGACAGCAAAGGTTGTACCTTCTCTTTATCAGGAGTTACGGCAGTGACGGTTACCGAACCCTCAGCTCTGGTTTTGGGAACTTCGCAGGTTAATGTAAGCTGCAATGGCGGATCGGACGGTTCAGTTAATCTCACCGTAAGCGGAGGAACAGCTTCGTACACGTATGCATGGGATAACGGCCAAACTACTGAAGACATTTCGGGACTTATAAGTGGTGATTATAAGATCACTGTAACCGATGCCAAAAATTGCACAGCCAATAAAACAGTTACAATTTCCCAGCCTGATGTATTAGGCGGATCGGCAACTGCAACCGACGTAACCTGCAATGGTGGTACAAACGGGGGTGTAACCTTAACTGTTTCCGGAGGAACTTCAGACTTTACCTATTTATGGTCGAATACTGCTACAACAAAAGATATTAGCGATGTTTCGGCGGGATTATATTCAGTAACCATTACCGACAGCAAAAACTGTAAAGCAATTGTTACTGCCACAGTTACCGAACCTTCGGCAATATCCGCCACCGGAGCAGTTAAAAACGTAAAATGTTTTGGAGAGGCTACCGGAGAAATCGATGTTACAGTTTCCGGAGGAACTCCCGGCTATACATACAGCTGGGCAGCAAGCAATGGAGGTTCCGTTCCGTTAATTCAGGAAAACAACCAGGATCTGACAGGACTGATAGCTGGAACTTACACCGTTACTATTACCGATAGTAAATCGTGCACCAAAACCTTATCTTTCAATATTACCCAGCCGGCAGCTGCATTATCGCTGTCGACTATAAAAACCGATATTCTTTGTAATGGAAATAACGATGGCAGTATCAATCTTTCAGTTTCCGGTGGAACTTCGCCATTTACATACAACTGGGGCGGAGGTATAACCACCAGCAACCGGTCCTCACTTGCCGCCGGAAACTATTCGGTTACCGTTACCGATGCGAATTCATGTACGGCAACTACCTCAGTCACTATAAATCAGCCTGATATATTGTCTGCTTCAGCCACACCTACAAATGCATTATGTAAAGGCTTAGCAAATGGAAGCATTAGTCTTACAACCAGTGGGGGGAATGGAGGCAATATTTATCTTTGGTCAAATGGTTCTGCTTTGGAAGATCCGAATGGATTAGCAGCAGGAAACTATACAGTTACCATTACCGACAGCAAAGGTTGTACCGCCAGTACAAATGCAACAGTTGGTGAACCATCTGAATTAACAATAGAAACCACTGTAACCGATGTGAAATGTTTTGGAGGTTCAACCGGAGGCATTTCGGTGAATGTGACAGGCGGTACTGCCGGCTATACCTTTAACTGGGGCGGCGGAGTTACTTCTCAGGACAGAACAAATATTCCTGCCGGAACTTATTCGGTAATTGTAACTGATGCTCATTCATGCACAGCAACCACATCCGCAACTGTTAATACTCCATCAGCTTTAAACG
This sequence comes from Bacteroidota bacterium, assembly GCA_021779665.1. Lineage (GTDB taxonomy): Bacteria > Bacteroidota > Bacteroidia > Bacteroidales > JAAUTT01 > JAAUTT01. The sequence goes on from JAJYAG010000023.1 coordinate 50,571, forward strand.
TAAGTATTAATATAGTTGACAGAGTTTGTCTTACAGCCAACGGATCGGCTTTTGCGCAGGTTTCAGGTGGAACAGGTCCTTATACATATTTATGGACAGGAGGTGCTACTACAAGCAGTATTACCGGATTAGATGTTGGTTCTTATTCAGTCACCGTAACCGATGCCAATCTGTGTACAGCCACTGCAAGTGGTAATGTTGTAAGTCCTCCCTGCCTGCTGCCTGTTACAGTCGATGATAATTTTGTAACTCCCTTTAATACTGCTATTGTAAATGGATCAGTAGCCACAAATGATTCGGAACCTGAAGGAAGCTTACTGAGCTACACAGCTTTAACCAGTCCTGCAGCCGAAGCAGGAACAATTGAATGGGATCCTTCAAACAATGGAATGTTCACTTACACGCCAACTCCGGGTTTTTCTGGGGATTTCACAATAACATACAGGGCCACCGATCCAACCGGGTTGTACAAAGATGCTACCCTTACCATTACCGTGGTTCCGTTGCCCACAACTGCAGTTAACGGCTCCGAGCAATCCATCTGCATTACTGGAACAGCAACTCTTTCGGGTAACAGCCCATCGGCTGGAACAGGATCGTGGTCAATAATAAACGGGCCAAGTTTAAATGCGTCACAGTTCAGCAGTCTCACTAATCCGGCAGCAATATTCACACCCGACGGAGGTGCAGGCGTTTACCTCACATGTTGGACAATCAGCAACGATCCCAATACTCCTTCCAGAGCTTATGCAACTATTACAGTAAGTCCGGTCAGCGTTGAAGGTACAGCAGCTACCGCAAGTTCAACCATTTGCAACGGATCTTCAACTACGCTCACACTTTCAGGTTATACTGGAAGTATCCAGTGGCAGCAATCGGCGAATGGCACAACTGGCTGGGCTGATGTTACCGGTGGATCAGGAGCAACAACAGCAAGTTATAATACCCCGGCTCTTACATCAACAACATATTACAGGGCAGTTGTAACCAGTGGCTCCTGCTCATCAGCTTACAGCAATGTTGTTACAGTAAATGTTAACCCGATTACACCTGCACCAATCGGAAGTACATCTCAGCTATTCTGTAACGCGAGCAATCCTAAAGTTTCCGATATTTCTGTTAGTGGTTCAGGAATTGTATGGTATACCTTAGCAAGTGGAGGCATTGTAGTTGACCCTGCTACCGCCCTTGTTGACGGAACTACCTATTATGCAAGTCAGACCATTGATGGATGTGAATCTCCAACCCGACTGGGAGTTGAAGTTAGTGTTCCTGCAACTATTCCTGCACCAGCAGGCGATGCCACCCAAACCTTCTGCAGCAGCACAAATCCCAAAGTTTCCGATCTTGTAGTTTCAGGTTCCGGAATTATCTGGTACAGTGCCAATATTGGCGGAAGTGTTGTAGCTTCCAATACCGCTCTTGTAAACGGAACTACTTACTATGCAAGTCAGACTGTAAGTGGCTGCGAATCTGCATCGAGATTAGCTGTTGCGGTTATTATCAATACAACACCTGATGCTCCGACAACAGGATCGGCCACTCAATCATTCTGTAGCGCTGCTAATCCTAAAGTTTCGGACCTTGTTGTAACAGGAAGCAGTATTACCTGGTACGATGCCCCCACCGGTGGAAGTGTAGTCGCCGGCACGGCTGCTTTGGTAAATGGAACACATTATTATGCAAGTCAAACTGTGAGCGGCTGCGAATCCACATCCCGTTTGGATGTGTTGGCAGTGGTGAATGGTTGTAATCCATCCGTTACACTTACAGTTAACAATGCCACCATAGCCGAAGCAGGCGGAGTGGCAACGTTCACAGCAACATTAAGTTATGCTTCATTATTGCCCGTAACCATTGACCTCGGATATACAGGAACAGCCACAGGAGGAGGTGCTGACTATAACGCCAGCAGCTCCAGTATTGTAATTGCAGCCGGTAATACATCAGGATCTGTTACAGTTACAGCTGTAGACGACAATATATATGAAACAGGAACCGATGAAACAGTTACAGTTAACATTGCAAGCGTTACAAACGGAACAGAAAGCGGAGCACAGCAGCAGACCACCGCAATTGTTGACAATGATTCACAACCTCTCATTCGTATAAATGATTTTTCAGATACGGAAGGTTCCGATCTTACATTTACCGTTATTTTGACCAGACCAAGCGTTCAAACTGTTTCAGTTAATTATGCTACATCTGATGGAACAGCAACTGTTTCGGATAATGATTACACAGCAATCAGTTCAACTGCGCTGACGTTTGCCCCTGGCGAAATCAGTAAGAGTATTGTGGTTTCTACCGTATCGGATACAAAAACGGAGGCTAATGAGACATTAAATATTAATTTGAGTGGTGCTTCCAATGCATCAATTGACGATAATGCCGGTCTTGGAACGATTATCAACGACGATGCCGAGCCCACGGTAACATTATCAATCGATAATGCCAGTATTTCCGAAGCAGGTGGTACAGCAATGGTGACTGCCACGCTGAATCATGCTTCTTACTTGCCGGTAACGGTCAACCTGACTTACTCAGGAACAGCAACCGGATCAGGAACAGATTATTCAGTTCCGGGTTCATCCATTACCATTGCGGCAGGAAGTCTGACAGGAACTTTGACCATCACGGCGATAGATGATTACCAGGTGGAATCTTCTGAAACGATAGATGTTGATATAGCTTCTGTTACAAATGGTTCTGAAAATGGAACGCAGCAAGTTACCACGTCCATAACGGATAACGATGTTGCTGGCATGACTGTTTCTGCTATGAGTGGTCATACGACCGAAGCAGGCGGAACAGCAACATTCACAATTGTTCTCAACACACAACCTGCAGCCGATGTAACCATTGGTTTAACAAGCAACGATTTAACAGAAGGAACAATCAGTCAGGCCAGTGTAACCTTTACTTCAGTAAACTGGAATATACCACAAACTATAACAGTGACAGGTGTAGACGATCACCTGATTGATGGTGCAAAAAGTTACAATATTGTAACCGCAGGCGCGACTTCAGCTGATGGAAATTACAATGGCATTGATCCCGCGGATGTAAACGTTGTAAATGATGATAACGATGTGGCGGGTTTCACCCTGAGCAAATCAGGCGGATTAACATCAGAAGCAGGTACAGCCGATAATTTCACAGTAGTTCTGAATGCACAGCCTGCAAGCGATGTTGTAATTAGTGTTACATCAGGCGATGCAACGGAAGGTTCTGTAAGTCCGGTAACGCTTACCTTTGCTCCGGCGGACTGGAATGTACCGCAAACGGTAACCATCACCGGTATAGATGATGCTCTTACTGATGGTTCAATAAGTTATAACGTAACCCTGAGTATTGTCGACGCATCTTCCGATGATAATTTTGACGCAGTGCCTGATCAGACTTTTGGAGTGATCAATGCCGACAATGATTCCCCCGGCATTACCGTTTCATCAATCAGCAGTCATACCACCGAGGCAGGCGGCACAGCAACCTTTACAATTGTTCTCAACACGCAGCCTACTGCAGATGTAACCATTGATTTATCAAGCAGCAATCTGAACGAAGGAACAGTTAGTACGGCCAGCGTGACCTTTACCTCTGCTAATTGGAACTCACCACAATTAGTTACCGTTACAGGTGTTAACGATGCGGTGCAGGATGGCAACATCACGTACTCCATTATAACCGCAGCGGCCACATCGGCAGATGGTAATTACAATATCATCAATGCCGGTGACGTAACGGTGATTAACGACGACAACGATGTTGCGGGCATTACCGTTTCAGCCATTAGCGGTCATACCATCGAGGCAGGCGGCACAGCAACCTTTACAATTGTTCTCAATTCGCAGCCAACAGCTGATGTAACCATTGGTTTGTCAAGCGACGATTTA
>JAJYAG010000024.1 GCA_021779665.1 Bacteroidota bacterium
CGAATAATCATGGTACTCTTCTTTGTGAACCACCCCATTTAAAGGTAACCGATCATTTAATGAAGGAACTTCCTCAGGATATCCCAACACTATGGAGGCTACCGGAACAACCAGCCTGGGAAGCTTAAAAATCTCAATAAGTTTATCAGCATTATAAACAGCAGCGCCCAGATAGCAAATTCCTAAACCTCTTGCCTCTGCAGCAATACATACATTTTGAGATACTAAAAGCGCATCAACCGCGGCTCCAAAAAAGGAAAGAAAATTGTCGAAACCGGGAACAGCGTCTCTTTGCTCACACCACCTGGAGAAACGATTAAAATCAGCACAAAATGTAATATGCACCGGAGCCTGCAAAACCATATTCTGCTTAAAATGTGCTTCCCATAGTTGATTCCTGAGATCAGCATCAAGTGTGACAACCATGCTATAGGTCTGCATATTACCTGTATTGGAGGCTCGAATACCAGCTTCCAGAACTGCATTTAAAATCTCATCAGGAACAGGTGTATTTTTGTATTTCCTGATTGAACGGTGTTGAAGAAGAATATCAGGCATTTTTAGGTGTAAAGGTAATTTTAGCAAATTGTATTTGAAAGTTTGTCCGATAAAAAAATTTAACTAACAGCACCCGAACTTTTACAGATTTATTTCGTACATTGAGGTATGTTGAAAAATATTAAAATGGAAGTAGCTATGAGTGGTTGGAGAAGACTATTGATGATCTTTATTGTTGGATGTAGCATTTTAGTAATGAGCTCCTGCAACAATCAGGTTTGTCCTGCATATGCCAGGGAAGGAAAGACCACAGCAGTTAAAAATGTGTGAAAATAAATTTTATATTTGCATTAAACCATTATCTCAAATGAAAAAAATTACTATTATCCTCGCAGCAGTTGTGTTATCTGCAGTAGTTTTCAGTTCGTGTCAGGGTGGAAAAAAATGCCCGGCTTATTCTCAGGTGAAGACTGAAAAAGTACAGAATAATTCCTAAACATCCCGGGAATTAAAAAATCTCTTTTTCTTACTTATAATAACTTATCTTTTTCTTAAGTTTGCAAAAGACACGCACGCTTGATGAAGAGGATATTTTTTTATTTTGTTCTATCTATTCTTGCTGTTCAGTTTGCATTTTCACAAGGAGAACTGGATGAGCAAAAGAAAATATTTTATCGTAACGAAAGATCGATTGCGATTCTTTTGAATTCAAATGGTATTGGCGTCAACGGACGATATTCCAAGCGAATTGATGCATTCAAAAAGACCGTTTACGATTTAGAAATTGTAAGTCTTAAACATCCTAAAGAATACCGTAAGCTTAGTCAGTTCAATCCAAGTTCCCGCGGCTATGTTTTAGGAAAGCTCAACAACGTATTTGTAGTTCGACCTGGAATTGGTCAACAAAAGGAAGTCTTTCAAAAATTCGATATCGGGGGAATTTCGATTCGCCGTTTTTATACCGTAGGTCCTTCTCTCGCCTTACTTAAACCTGTGTATTATGAAGTAACGCAGCCTGGTACCCAGCAGGTAAACATTGAAAAATTTGATATCGATAAAGCGGATAACATTCTTGGGAAAGCCTCTTTCTTCAAGGGATTTAGTGAAATTAAACCCCGGCCGGGTGCCTTTTTAAAAGGTGGTATAAGCTTTGAATTCAGTCGTTTCGATCAGGTTATACACGCCATAGAAGGTGGTGCCATAGCAGAAGGATATCTGACAAAGCTTCCCATTATGGCCACCAAACAAAATTATCAGTTTTTTCTTACACTATTTATTAGTTATCGCTTCGGACGTGTGGTCGACACCTTCAATCCCAATAAAGACGCAGTAAATCCCTCAGAATTCAATTACTGATTTCCTTCATAATTAATTATTTTATTCCAAAAAAATGAAAAAGTAAAACCTACGTATTCATTTTAGTATTAATTTTGTACTTCTTTTTATAAAAACAATTTAATTCTTTAATCAACAGATAAATATATTTAACTATGGCAAAAATTAAAGTAGGTATCAATGGTTTTGGTAGAATCGGCCGTTTGGTATTTCGTGCAGCTCAGGAAAGAAACGATGTGGAAGTTGTTGCAGTAAACGATCCTTTCCTCGACATAGATTACCTTGTATACATGTTACAATATGATACAGTACATGGTAAATTCCAGGGAACTGCAAAAAACGAAGGTGGTAAACTCGTGGTTAATGGTAAAGAAGTTAAATTCTTTGCTGAAAAAGATCCTGCTGCTATCGGCTGGGGTGCTGCCGGTGCTGATTATGTAGTAGAATCTACTGGAGTATTCACTACCATTGATAAAGCTTCTGCTCACTTAAAAGGTGGTGCAAAGAAAGTTGTTATTTCTGCTCCTTCTAACGATGCTCCTATGTTTGTTTGCGGTGTTAACCTCGACAAATATACCAACGATATGAACATCGTTTCGAATGCTTCTTGTACTACCAACTGCTTAGCTCCTCTTGCTAAAGTTATCAATGACAAATTTGGTATTGCTGAAGGTTTAATGACAACTGTTCATGCTGCAACCAATACCCAGAAAACTGTTGATGCTCCATCAGCAAAAGACTGGAGAGGTGGCCGTTCTATCCTGAACAATATCATTCCTTCTTCTACTGGTGCAGCTAAAGCTGTTGGTAAAGTTATTCCTTCTCTGAATGGTAAACTTACCGGTATGGCTTTCCGCGTTCCAACCGCTGATGTTTCTGTTGTTGATTTAACTGTACGTCTCGAAAAATCGGCTACTTATGACGAAATCAAAGCTGCTGTTAAATCTGCTTCTGAAAACGAATTAAAAGGAATTCTCGGTTATACTGAAGAATCTGTAGTATCTACTGATTTTATTCACGATTCCCGCACTTCTATTTTTGATGCAGGTGCTGGTATTGCTCTCAATGGCAACTTCGTAAAATTAGTTAGCTGGTACGATAACGAATGGGGATATTCCTGCAAAGTTCTTGACCTGATTGCTCATATGGATACTGTAAAGTAATTCCGTATTTAACAGATAAAAAAAGCCGCCTCGTAACTGAAGCGGCTTTTTTATTTAGTATTGTTCTATAAGATTGAATGGGATCTTAATGAGACTTTTGTAATGTTTCCCTAAATCGCGGATTGATTCATCGTCTTCTTCAAAATACCAGTTCACCTGGCATTGATGTCCCTTATCGTGAAAATCTTTCATCACTTTCATCAGATACATGATAGATTTTGAAGAACCGCTATTGATATAATCCAAACGTATCTCAAGACGTGTTAAAGGCTGAGGGTTCTGAAAGTATAGCTCCAACCACGAATTAACCGGATCGTAGAAAGCCGCCGGGTTCTCAGGTATTGAACGACCTTCGATTTTAAATACACCCGACTTGTGATCGAAATTTACAAAAGGTGTACTGTAAGTTTTTTCAATAATTAAATCAATCATATAATTTTCTCTTAAATTACTATTCATAGCGTAAAGCTTCAATGGGATCGAGCCTTGCAGCCTTTAAAGCCGGAAGATAACCCGAGATAACTCCAACACCAAAGCACAAAGCAACTCCGAACATGATCCACAGCCAGGGAACAATGAAATTAGAGCCCGTAGCCATTGAAACCAGGTTACCCATAAGTATTCCCAATATTATTCCGAAAATTCCGCCAATCTGACCAATTACAATAGCTTCAAATAAAAATTGTTGCTTTATAGTGGCCGACTTTGCTCCGAGGGCTTTACGGGTACCAATTTCGCTGGTCCGCTCAGTAACCGATACCAGCATAATATTCATCAAACCTATGGCAGCTCCAAACAAGGTTATGATCCCAATTATGGTGGCAGCTATTGTGAGGTTCTTCATATTTTCAATAACCATATTAAAAAGGTTATCACTCCGGGTAACATTGAAATCACTTTCATCGCTCACGCTTAAGTTCCTGATCTGCCTGAAAAGTCCTTCGGCATCACTCAAACCAGCTTCCATAAGCTTAGGATCCTGTGGAAAAACGGTTATTTTGAAGTTCATGTTAGGGCGCGCGAAATACTGACGTGCATTTGTATAAGGTAACACACACATCCGGTCGCCCATTCCGCTAAAGCTGCTGCCCTTTTCCTTTAAAACTCCTATAACTTTATATTTGCCGTTACCTACAGTTATTATCTTCCCAACAGGCTCTTCCTTGTTTTTAAAAAGTATCGTAACCATCTGACTTCCAAGAATAACAAAGTTACGGTTCATTTCAATATCTTGTGGAGAAAAATTCCTGCCCTTATTAATCTCGTATCCGGCAGTAATTAAAAAGTTTTCGTCGCCTCCAACCACATTGATATTTGGATTGGATTTATTGCTCCCGTACTTTAAGGTTGCCGCTCCTGAAGCATGAGTATTGATGGATACCAAAGCCGGAAAGTTAAACTCATCTTTAAATCGTTAGGCTTCCTTATATGAAATATATTCGAGATTACGGATGCGGGTGTGCCTGTTGCCAACCTGAACCCGCTTCGATTTCGATTCAATTGTAAAAGTATTAGCTCCCATAATGGAAAACTCGCGGTTGAAGGTAACCTTAATTGCTTCGATTGCAGTTAGAATACCAACAAGCGCCATAATACCGAAAGCAATAATAGCAATGGTTATAATGGACCGGGCTTTGTTCGACTTTATTGATTGTAAAGCCACTTTCAGGTTTTCTCTGAACAAAGGTTTTAAACGGAACTTTTTGAAACGATCGAACATAAAATCAAAAATTAAAAGGTAAAGCTAAAAAACTGATTAATCCAAACTCCTGCAATAGCGTTTAGTACATGCTTTTACCCTTCCAAAACGAATGATTAATCATGTTAAATTTAGGTATATTTTAGAACAAATAAAACATTTAGTTGTAGTTAGAAAAGAATTTAACATCGGAAAAAATTTGAACTGCCATAGTTGCCTTTTAAAATTATGATCTTAAAGCTGATTTTTCGTAAATTGCATTTGAAATTAAACTAAACTGATATGACATTTGATTTGGAAATGATCCGGAATTTATACAAAACATTGCCGGATAAAATTGGCCAGGTTCGCCGGATTACAGACAAACCACTTACCCTTACTGAAAAGATTTTATACGCCCACCTTTCGGGCAATTTACCTGCATCACAGTTTAAACGAGGCACGGATTATGTTGACTTCAATCCGGACCGGGTTGCCATGCAGGATGCCACAGCTCAGATGGCTCTGTTACAATTTATGCATGCGGGAAGAAAAAAGGCTGCCGTTCCATCAACTGTCCATTGCGACCACTTAATTCTTGCAAAAGAAGGCGCTCAGAAAGATTTAAAGACTGCAGAGATAGCTAATAAGGAAGTATTTGATTTTCTCTCATCTATATCAAACAAATATGGTATTGGGTTCTGGAAACCAGGAGCCGGAATTATTCACCAGGTTATCCTGGAAAATTATGCCTTTCCGGGAGGAATGATGATTGGTACTGACTCCCATACCGTAAATGCAGGTGGTTTAGGCATGATTGCCATAGGTGTTGGTGGAGCCGATGCCGTGGATGTAATGGCCGGAATGCCCTGGGAACTTAAGTTTCCCAAACTGATTGGCGTTAAACTCACCGGAAAATTAAGCGGCTGGGCATCAGCAAAAGACGTCATCCTAAAGGTAGCCGGAATCCTGACCGTGAAAGGCGGTACAGGTTATATTCTTGAATATTTTGGCGAAGGCGCCAATTCTATTTCATGCACGGGAAAAGGAACCATTTGCAATATGGGTGCTGAAATTGGAGCAACTACATCCGTTTTCGGGTACGACAAAAAGATGGCCGATTATCTGATTTCCACCGGAAGAGAAGATGTTGCAAACGCAGCCAATGCGGTTGCCGAGCATCTGAATGGCGATGCTGAGGTTTATGCTTCACCCGACAAATACTTCGATCAGGTGATTGAAATAAATTTATCGGAACTCGAACCTCATATCAACGGGCCTTTTACTCCCGACAAAGCATGGCCACTCTCGGAATTTGCCAAAGCTGTTAAGGAAAACGATTATCCGGCCAAACTTGAAGTAGGTCTGATAGGATCGTGCACCAATTCTTCTTACGAAGACATTACAAGAGCTGCATCCATAGCACGTCAGGCGCTGGATAAAAAACTGAAAGTACAATCGGAGTTCATTATTACCCCCGGTTCGGAACAGGTAAGATATACCGTTGACAGAGATGGTCTGCTAAATACTTTCGATAAAATTGGCGGAGTAGTGCTTGCAAACGCATGCGGACCCTGTATTGGCCAATGGGCGCGTCACAATGCCGATAAACATGAGCGGAACTCAATTATAACCTCATTTAACCGGAACTTTGCAAAACGTAACGATGGCAATCCAAATACTTTTGCCTTTGTTGCATCTCCCGAAATTGTTACAGCTTTAGCTATTGCCGGCGACCTCACATTTAATCCAATGACCGATACCCTGGTAAATGAGTCGGGCGAAAAAATAAAACTTCAGGAACCTAAAGGCATTGAGCTCCCTGTAAAAGGATTCGCTGTTGAGGACAATGGGTATCAGGCGCCCGCTGAAGACGGAAGCGGTGTTAACGTTATTGTAAAACCCGATTCAGACCGGCTTCAACTTCTTGAGCCATTTCAGGAATGGAATGGAAATGATATTTCGGGTCTGAAACTTTTAATTAAGGTTAAAGGCAAATGTACTACTGATCATATTTCGATGGCCGGACCATGGTTAAAGTACAGGGGGCATTTGGACAATATCAGCGAAAACCTCTTGATTGGAGCTGTAAACACCTTCAATGACAAGACAAACAGCGTTAAAAACGCCCTTACCGGAGAATATCTGCCAGTTCCAACTTCGGCTAAAACATACAAGAATGCCGGCTTCGCATCCATTGTAATTGGCGATGAAAACTACGGAGAAGGTTCGTCGAGAGAGCATGCAGCTATGGAACCCCGTCATTTGAATGTTAAAGCGGTGCTTGTAAAATCGTTTGCAAGAATTCACGAAACAAATCTCAAAAAGCAGGGAATGCTCGCATTAACCTTTGCCGACAAGGCTGATTATGATAAAATACGCGAAGATGACACTTTTGATATCAAAGGATTAACCACCTTTGCGGAAGGTAAACCATTTGAAATCACTATTAATCATAGCGACGGAAGTAAAGAAACAATACTTGCAAACCACACTTATAACGTGAACCAGTTTGAATGGTTCAAAGCAGGGTCGGCACTGAATCTGATAAAGAAACAAGTTCTGGGATAAGATAAACCTGATTGAAAAAAATCCCCTTTGGTTATCCATTATCCATTGGGGATTTTTTATTTACTGATATTTCCTAAGCTAAATCCGGTCTTGGAGGTGAAAAAATGTCGAGAAGAACTGATGGTTCGTCCACAGTCCAGGCGCTATGCATAACACCTATCGGAGCATGATAAAATTCACCAGGCTTCAGTATCCTTTCGACGCCACCTATTTTCAACCCCATTTTACCACTTACCAGGTATCCCATCTGTTCTATAGTTTCGTGATTATGTTCAGGAAATGTACGGTTTGGCGGAAAATGATATTCCACAACCTGAATATTTGTGCCGGTGTAAATGTACCGTTCAACACCATCTTCCAGCATTTCATGCTTCATGGAAGAAAAATCAAAAAATTTCTTTATGTCCATAATTAAAAGCTTTAACCAAAGCTAAGCATAAATTAGCTTTCAGGCCAAAAATACTTATATTTGATTTTTCCAGAATCAAATTAGCAATGGAATCGAATCAAACAGATGAATCAATAAACATTCAAAAAGATTTACCTTACTCTACAACCATTCTTATAATGGGAATTCTCTCCATAGCATTGAGCTGGAGCTGGGGAATACCCGGATTGATTTCAGGCTGGCTTGCTTTGAAACTCTTTCGGAGAGCAGAATGGATTTACAATCAAAATCCCGAACAATACAAAACCGCCCACTTTTTAAACCTGAAAGCAGGAAAGATTTGCAGCATAATAGGTATGGGGATTTCGGGAATCGTAGTTTTTTTGATATTAGTAAAATGGATTATTCAGGCGATATCATAATTTAAGAATTGTACCTGTGCTGAAATCTCTGAAATACCTGGGCGATTGTTTATCTGGATGGCTTCAAGAGCATGATCAGAAGTGTTATTCATCGGAAGATTCGGCCGGATTCTCAGAACTGCTGTCTAATCAACATTTGTTTAACAACTGGCATACCGAGCAGGATATCACTTCCCTGCTAAAGCACTTGTCCACTCTTTTAACCGAACCTGATTTAAGAAAGTGGGTGGATCATTACCCGCAATTAAAGGAAAAGAATTCAACCCGCAGACTTGTACAAATAAAGCCGAATGCTGATTATTCATTTGGAGGAATCCAGGAGTGGCTTTGCTGCGTTGTTACAAACACTCCTTTTATCATCGAAGCCGATCAGAATCAATTTCTTATGCTGAAATTTCTTTGCAGCAAACTCATTCAGCATAATTCTGCTTTTTCAGCGCTTTTCAATTTTACCTCCGGTAAATTCGTCAAGGCCGAACAGTTTATCCTCTATACCGATAAAAAGAATGATTCCATAAAAAAATACTTTAGTAATAAAAAAGCTCTGATTATAGAACCGAGGCCCTCCCTGGCAATATTATCGGGAAAAGAAACAGAGCATGTCCTTTCGGAACTGGGGAAAGACATTTTTATGCACCTGGGGCAGTCGAACCGCAACTTACGAAAAGTATTTATTCCAAAGGATTTTGAAATACGAAAACTTATTGCAGCATTAGAGCCTTATGCCTCGGTGTATAGAAATAACAAATACGCCAATAATTACGACTACCACCAGTCGGTTTATCTGATGAACAAAATTCAGTTTCTTGATAATGGATTTCTGATTTTTAAAGAAGATACTTCTCATGAAGCTCCCACAGGGGTCCTTTATTACGAATATTATGATGATTTAAAAACTGTTCTGAAGAGAATAGAATCCTATCCTTACGAAAACCTTATTTGTGCTGATTCGTTACCTTTGAAATGCATTTGTCCGGGGCAATCGCACTTTTTCGAACCAGACGATTATCCCAACAATATGGACCTTATTGATTTCTTAATATCCTGATTATGGTAGAACTTATAAAAGGCGACATTACAACATTGGAAACAGACGCTATTGTTAATGCCGCCAATACATCGTTGCTGGGAGGCGGAGGTGTTGATGGTGCCATCCACCGTAAAGCCGGCCCCAAACTATTAGAAGAATGCAGACTACTAAACGGTTGTAAAACCGGCGAAGCGAAAATCACCAAAGGATATAACCTGCCAGCACGATTTGTAATCCATACTGTTGGCCCGGTGTGGCGAGGAGGCGGAAATAACGAGGAACTTCTGCTTGCAAATTGTTACCGCAATAGTCTTAAGCTCGCAACCGATTTCAATCTCAAAAGTATTGCCTTTCCAAATATAAGCACCGGGGTTTATGGTTTCCCTAAAGATCTGGCCGCAACAATAGCTATCCGGGAAGTCAATAAATTTCTCACTTCTTCGCAGCTCCCCGATATTTACTTCGTTGCATTTGACAACGATAATTATAATCTCTACAAAGAAATACTAAACGCCTGAGCAAAGACTTTTGAGTAAATAATTAATTATTTTTTGTATCTTATCGACGGGTTAAGGGTTAAACTTAAACTTGATTTAGTGATGAAGTTGAAATGGTTACCTTCAGATCTTAAAATCTCTCTCATATATGTTGTCGTTGGACTAATTTGGATAAAATATTCAGATAGAGCCTTGCATATGCTTGTTACGTCTAACGAGCAATTTTATCGCCTTGAAGTTTACAAAGGCTGGTTTTTTGTTTTAGTTACGGGATTTCTGTTATACCTGCTGATCCGAAAAGAATTGATGCGACGCAACAAAATCCTCAAAGAACTCCGGGATTCGAAAATCAAAGCAGAGGAATCGGATAAACTCAAAACTGCATTCCTTTCAAATTTATCGCACTATCTGCGTACTCCCATGAATAGCATTCTGGGCTTTGTGGATCTGCTTCAAAACCGAAACATCGACCATGTAAAACAGGAGAAATTTCTCTCCATTATCAATGAACAGAGTAATCACTTACTGCTATTCATTAATAATATTATAGAAATATCAAAGTTGCAGGGAAAGCAAACTACAGTTAATGTCAGGGAATTTCATCTGAACGATTTACTGACAAAGCTCCAGATCAGGTATCAGACTGAAATAGAGTACCTGAACAAGAAGCATTTGCTTCAGTTAAACCTGGTAAACACTTTTCCGGAAACCATTTTAAAAAACGATCCGTCCAAAGTAGAATATATTTTTACCAACCTGTTAAACAATGCCATAAAATTTACTACTAAAGGAAGTATTGATTTTGGATACAAACCGGCAGAAGGTGGTAATGTATTTTTTGTTAAGGACACCGGTTGTGGAATTGATCCTGAAAAACATCAGCTCATCACTCAAACCTTCATGCACGCAGATCCGGAACTAAATCAGGAAAACATTGGAACCGGCCTTGGGCTGGCAATTACAAACGGTTTGGTTAAACTTTTAAACGGTCACTTGTGGGTAGAAAAAAGTGACGCTACCGGAACTGAATTCCGGTTTTCAATTCCATTGAACTATGATTTTAAGAAAATAGAGAACGGATTGTAATTCACACCGTGATCGAAGCTGTCGACCCCTTCTTTTCTCTTGAGAAAACCAACCACTTTATAGGTCACCGGGGTAAACAAAATCTCAATTCCACATTTGAAAATGTAATTCGACAAAATTACCGAAACCAGCAATTCTGTGGGTAGAAGTCCGTAAAAGGCTACAAAGCAGAAAATTGCGGTATCGATACCTTCGCCTATTAATGTTGAACTGATGGTTCTTAACCACAGGTATTTACCTTTTGTTCTGATTTTAAGTTTTGAAAGAATAATAGAATTTGAGAATTCGCCGGCGATATATGCAAGCAAGCTTGCAACAACAATGCGTGGAATAAACCCTAATACCGATTCGAAAGCAGTTTGATTCGTCCAATCCGCAGCCGGAGGCAGAATCTGAACAACCCACAATACCAGCGACATCAATAAGGCACAGAAAAAACCTGTCCAGATAACTTTACGCGAATTGCGATAGCCGTAAACTTCGGTAAGTATATCGCCAAAAATATAACTCAAGGGGAAAAGGATAGTTCCGCCATCGAAAGTAAACTTCCACAGGGTGAGAATTTTGGTGGATGCAATGTTCGAAATTAACAGAACAGCAACAAACAGCGCCATTAAAATATCGAAATACCTGAAAACTGGCCTGGCTTCCATTTACTGTGCGTCCGATTTCAGTTTAAATCTCAGACGTACGGCATTATTCTCAAACGAGGCTGATGCAATCTGAAATTCGGGTATTTCGGAAGTATTCTTCACATGGATACCGCTGCAGGGACAGGCATCGTAATCGCCAACTTTTACAATTCTGATGGTAGTGCCGGCATCATCCGGCAGCTTTGAAAGATTGTATACTGACTTTGCCTCTTCCAGGCTGATAAATTCCTCAGTAACCTCCGCATTGGTCCTGATTATTTCATTAACCTTTTGAATTATGGCTGTAATTTCATCTTCTGTCAAAGGTCTTGAAATCCGGTAGTCGCACTTTGATTTTTTGC
This sequence comes from Bacteroidota bacterium, assembly GCA_021779665.1. Taxonomy (GTDB): domain Bacteria; phylum Bacteroidota; class Bacteroidia; order Bacteroidales; family JAAUTT01; genus JAAUTT01. The sequence continues at coordinate 11,663 of JAJYAG010000024.1, forward strand.
GTTCGATATGACTGTTGAACGACCTTCCGCAACCAAACATCCGGTCCATGGTCTGGTTGAGAATATGCTCGGCAGTATGCATGGGAGCATAATATGTTTTGCTGTTCTCCTGAAAATCCATATTTGATAAATTTCTGCAAATATAGCTTTTTCAGTTATAGTTGCCGATTTAAACCAATGCCCGTTTGTTCACTTTAATATGTCGCTCCGCATGGTAAGAGGAACGAATCAACGGCCCACTCTCTACATGCGAAAAGCCAAGTTTCAAAGAATAATCGCGGTATTCATCAAATTTCTGAGGAGGAATGTAGGCTTCAACATCCGCATGTTCCGGCGATGGCTGAAGGTATTGTCCAATTGTAAGGACATCCACTCCTACCCTGTACAAATCATTTATAGTTTCTAGAATTTCATGCTCAGTTTCGCCAAGCCCCAGCATCAACCCTGATTTGGTAGCAACACCCGACTTGGAAATATATTGTAATACCTCAAGACTTTGCCGGTAAGTAAACATATTCCTGATTTTAGGAGAAAGCCTTTTTACAGTTTCAATATTGTGCGATATCACATCAGGCTTCTCATCGATAATTTTCTGAACAAGATCAAACTTTCCATGAAAATCGGGAATAAGCACCTCCATGGTTGTTTCAGGATTAATTCTTTTAATGGTTCGAATGGTAAGCGCCCAGAATCTGGCGCCGCCGTCTTCCATATCGTCGCGGGCAACCGATGTAATTACACAATGTTTTAACCTGAGCTGTTTTATGGAATTAGCCAGCCGCTGCGGCTCTTTCCAGTCGACAGGATCGGGTAACAAGGTTTTGACCTGACAGAATTTACAATCGCGGGTACATTTGTCGCCCAGAATCATAAAACTGGCAGTACCTGCACTCCAGCACTCACCTTTGTTAGGGCAATTACCCGAAGTACAAATAGTGTTGAGATTATATTCGCGGATAAGATTTTTAACCTGGGAATATTTTTCGCCGGTTGGTAAGGGCGATTTCATCCAGCGGGGTAAACGCTGCTGTGGCTTTATAAGAATATTATTTTCGTTCATAAGTTTACTGGTATCCGGTAATAAACACCAGTAAACTTAAATTGTTTTTGGACAGACGCGCGTTTAGAAGCGAGCACCCACAGTTTTCCAGTCGACAAGTTTCCAGAAAGATTCTACAAAATCAGGACGACGGTTCTGATAATCCAGGTAATAAGCATGTTCCCAAACATCGCAGGTAAGAACCGGAGTTAAACCTTTGCGCAGAGGATTGCCGGCATTTGGTTCCTGTACAATTTCCAGCTTACCTTCTCCATTTTTAACTAACCAGGCCCAACCCGAACCAAAAAGAGTAACGGCAGCCTTGCTGAATTTTTCTTTAAATTCGGCAAAAGAGCCAAAATCCTTTTTAATGGCATCGGCCAATGTTCCCGAAGGTTCACCACCCGCATCCGGGGCTAAGGAATTAAAGAAAAAAGTGTGATTCCAAACCTGGGCGCCATTGTTGAAAATACCGCCATCGGCTTCTTTAATAATAGTTTCCAGACTTGCATTTTCGAATTTGGTACCCGGAACAAGGTTATTCAGATTGTTAACATAAGCCTGATGGTGCTTCCCATAATGGAATTCAAGCGTTTTTTGACTAATGACAGGCTCAAGCGCATTCAGCGCATACGGTAATTTTGGCAATTCAAAGCTCATGGCGATTTGTTTTAGATTTATTAACAAATTTAAAACAAATCAAAATTAAAATTGATCATTTCAAAAAAACATAAAAGGCCGGTTCGTCACGACCCGACCTTTTAACTAACCAACAAATCCAAATTATCAATGAATCGCTAACTTGAACCGCCTTGAAATTTCTTCCCAATTAAGAACATTCCAGATTGCAGAAAGATATTCGTTTCTCCTGTTCTGATATTTAAGGTAATAGGCATGTTCCCATACATCTATCCCTAAAATCGGGGTGCCTTTAACATCGGCAACATCCATCAGCGGGTTATCCTGGTTGGGTGTGGAAGTTACTACCAGTTCACTTCCTTTAACCACTAACCATGCCCAGCCGGAACCGAATCTTGTCAAACCTGCATTTGAAAGTGTCTCTTTTAATTTATCGTAAGATCCAAAATATCTGTTAATTGCATCAGCCAAATCTCCTGTGGGATTTCCACCACCGTTTGGCTTCATAATCTCCCAAAAAAGAGAGTGGTTGTAATGCCCGCCACCATTATTACGAACAGCTGCCGGTAAAGAAGAAATGGATGCCATTAAATCTTCCAGCTTCTTGTTTTCGTTTCCGGTTCCCGCAAGGGCATTGTTTAAATTATTCACATAAGCTGCATGATGCTTCGTATGATGTATTTCCATGGTTTTTGAATCAATGTGAGGCTCCAGGGAATCATACGCGTATTGCAATTTTGGTAACTCGAAGGCCATAAATCTTTGTTTTATTTTATTACTAATTATTTTCCTGAACAAAGTTAATTTCTATTTAGATTAATTCCAAATAATTTAAAAGATTTTTGCATCTTTATTTCATGTTTTATAATATAATTCAAATAAAATTCCCCTGAACCATTGAACCAGCCGTTCTTTGCTTCAGGGGAACCAAACTATGAATTTTACAAACTTTACTTACCTGGCAGCTTTAATAAACGCATTAATATTTTCGGAAGAAACATCAGGAGGCATTCCTCCCCCGCATGAAAGTACAAAATTTGACTTTGTTTTCAGGCCACTCAGCAAATCAGTCACTGAAGCTGATACCTCTCCAGGTGACCCTGAAGCCAGAACATCTCTTGGGGGAATATTTCCAAGTATAGTAAGCCTATTGGAAGTAGCCTCCATTAACTGATTTACAGTCATATGAATTCCGGGATTATAGAGATTAATCCCCACCTCAGGATAATATTTCACTGAAGCAGTGCAATCGGCATCGTTATGGAAGAATTTCACTTTTACATCACAATTGTAAAGCTCTTTCAGGTAAGGCATCCCAAATTCCAGGAACTCTGTTTCACCAATAAAACCAACAATGTCATCGAGCATCATGATACCATCTATGGTTGGAAAGGTTTTGCGCTGGAGCTCGTGCCAGTCCTTCAGAAAATCGGTAATTATCCGTAACAGCTTATGCACTCTTTCAGGATCCATCATCATGGCCATCATAAACTCAGTGGTCCCCATCAGGAACGAAGCAATATTCAATGGACCGCGGGAAACTGAGAACCTGATTTTATGACCGGCAGCCTCAATCTGCGATTGCGTGCGTACCAAACGATTCAACATAAAAGGAAGCAATCCGTCAGTTTCTACATTTGGAACTTTTAAATTATCCACTTGCTCTATATCGCTGATTATCTTCTCGGCAAACGGGAATTCATTTTTCCAGAAAACAGTTTTGGCACCAAAAGCGGAAGGCTCAGTACACATCCCGTATTCGCTCCAGAACCCCGGAAGAAACATAACATCGGGGAAAGTTTCGATGGCCTTGAGATTGGCTTTTAGCCACAGCTCATCGCTTGTGAAGTAATCGAGAATAGAAATGCCGTACCATCTTGGTAACCAGGGGCAGTCAATAATAAATCCGATGGGAACCCGGGAAGATTGTTTTCCTTCAATAACCGAAAGCAGCTCATCCCATTGCTTGTCTGTCATAATTATATGAAATAAACGTTACTAAAAATTATAAGGCGGACGCTGAGGACGCGATAACATGGAGTTTGCCTCATCGTCATTTACAAATTTCTCAATTTTTGGATTCCAGTACAACTTACGGCCAAGTTTCATGGCTATATGGCTCAGGATGCAAGCACTGGTAGAACGGTGTCCTACTTCGGCCGGAGAAATATTTAACTGGCGGCTTTTAACACAGTCGAGCCAGTTTGCATGATGATCGGCCGACCTGTAGAGCGGAGTACCATTTGACCCAATACCGGCGGTGAGAATATTGGGATTACTTGCCTGAAGTGCTTTATCGCTCGATTTTTTAGCAACAGGATCACTGGCAGTAGCCGAATAATCGCCACGGGTAACAAATATCCAACCTTCGGTACCTTCGAAGCGCACACCATTTGGAAATTCGTCTGAAATCTGAACTGTAACGCCGTTGGCATATTTGGCTTCAACATTATACTTCCCGTGAACAGTCCAAAGTCCGCTCGTTGGATAAACCGCTTTCCCTGAAATTTCGACCGGACCGGTAAATTCGGTTCCCATGCCCCAGTGAACAATATCCATATGATGAACGCCCCATCCTGTGATCATTCCAAGGGTATAGGCCTCGCAACGCAACCAGCCCGGACGTGAATAATCGGTTTGAGGATGAACACGTTTTTCGGTGTAATAAACGTAAGGAGTAGAACCTAACCAAGCGTCATAATTAAGGTTCGATGGAATCGGCATTTCAGGTTCCACCTGACCGGCAGGATCAATTGGTAATCCAACTTTTATATTCTTTAGCTGCCCTATACGTCCATTACGCACCAGTTCGCATGCAATCCGGAATTGCTCCATGGAACGCTGCTGGGTTCCAATTTGTAACATTACGCCTGTGCTGTTTACCACATTGCTCATTTGACGGCCTTCAGCAAGCGTGTACGAAAACGGTTTCTGAACATAAATATCCTTCCCGGCATAAGCAGCATCAATTACGGGTTTTGCATGCCAGTGGTCAGGGGTACTGATTAAAACAGCATCAATTTCTTTATTATCAAGCAACTCCAGGTAATTACCATAAGTAGCAACATTTTGTGTAATACCTTTCTTGGAATAAGCCCCTTCGACCAATTGCTTTGCGTCGTTAACACGTTTTGAGTCCAGATCGCAAACAGCGATAATTCTGGCTCCATCGTACTTTAATACTCCGGCCATATCGTGATCCCTGGAAATACGGCCAGTTCCGATTGCGCCAACATTAATACGATTACTTGGAGCATTTTTACCAAAAACAGAAGAAGGCACAATCGTTGGGATTATAATAGCTCCGGCAGCACCTGCAACGGATTGTTTCAAGAAGTTACGTCGTTTCATAGTGTTTAGTAAATGTTATGATTACAATTTTATTATTCTGAAGCATACTTTTTAAATTCATCAGAGATTTTGGCTGTGACATTTGATCCCGAATGAACGAGTACCCGATACTTCAAGTTAATTACATCACCTTTTTTCATGACAGTTGCTTTATCATCAGCAGGCCAGAACATGGGCGTTGGTGAGAAAAAGCCATAGTCGCGGGTAAACCAGGGAGAAGGATACCACTTATTGGAAGGATGCTGCATAATTGCCATACCTTCTATTTTATCTCCTCTTTTGCCAAAGCAGTCAATCCAGGCCGAAGCTTTACCAAAAGTCCCTTTCTCACTTAAACCACCTTCAGCATTAATCATCGTTCCTCCGTTCACCACAGCCAAAGCCGGGTCCATTCTTCCTGAAAATAATGAATGATTTGTTTTTTCAATTGTTACATCCAGTAACATTTCCATACTGACTTCAAAATCGATCTGGAATAATTCTTTAGAAGGAGCTGTTATAGTTATTTTCCGGAAATCTTTAACAGGAGCCATAGCGCCCGGGCGTTTCCAAATACATTCATTCTCAATTACTACACGAGGGCCATCATTTTCAATTATATCCTCGCGCAAAGAAACTATTCGTCCTCTTTCCAGTCCTTCCTGCCAGTAATTACCTCCATTCACTTTGTCGCATCCGAAAAACAAAGAACTATGATGCGGATAAGTACCATTTCGCATGGATGTAACACCTGCTCCAGATGGACCATTTACCGGATAAAAAAACGGGTATTTCTCATCTTCGGAGAAAATGTAACTGGTAAAAAAAAGATTATCGATTGTGATATTAATTTTTGAGCCAACCTTAACAGCGGAAATTTTAGATTGCGCCTGAGATCCCGACCAAGCAAACAATAACGTTGCTAAGCAAAATAGCAAAGCCTTCAGATTCATTTGTATAATAATTTATGATGCTGTGAATCAGACATCGGGTTAGTTAAGTGTAAATATTTTATAAGCTTGAAGATAATTCAAACATGGCTGAAAAACAATTCTGGCGGATAGAAAATATCTACCCGCCAGAAAACTGTATCATTAAATATCTTCTTCAGGAGGAATGGACGTCAAGGGGGCCACATTTTTGGCGTAACCATCATAACCAAAATTCTGATTAATAACACCCTTGGAGTTGGATTCAACCGAACTCTGCGGTATTGGCCACAAAACATGGTATGGACTCATAGTATATTCCTGACCATTATTTGCTTTTACACCTCTGTTATAAAATCTGTTCTTTTCAATTACCCTGTCGAAAAAGAAGTTGCTTTCGCCAAAGTTTTGCATGGAATAGGTTTTACCTTTATAAGGTTTGCCTGTTTGAGCAAAAATAAAGGAAATACGGTTTAACTCAGTTTTACGGGGTTCTTCCCAGAACAATTCCCTTGCGCGTTCATCGAGAATGGTGCCAATATCGAAGGTAGCAGCATCGGTATAAGGAGCAGCACCGGCACGGGTACGAACCTGATTAAGGTCGGCCATTGCGTTTGCAATATCACCCTTCCACCAGTAAGCTTCAGCTCTTAACAGATAAGTTTCGGCCAAACGGAATACATACCAGTCGAAAGCTCCACCCTGAGGCTGAATTCTTCTTGGGTCGGGATTGTAAAGTTTATAATGAGGCCAACCGAACCAGTTACGGATGGTGTCAGTTGTAAGTACTTTACCATTAGCATCTCTGAGTTGAAGATTTTTGCCATAATATGCGCCTTTCTTTGCATTGGCATGGTTGTAAACCAAATCTTCCATGTTCATCCAGTTGTATCTTTTATGACGGAGATCGTTCGGATCATCCCAAATTTCGCGTGTATGGTAGGAAGTACCACGAGCACGGCCAATACCACGGCCAAAAGTTCCAACAAGGTCAATAGCCTGACCGTTCAGGTCGGAAGTACCAGGACCAAAACCATCGGGGGTATAGATCATGTTAGAGTTTGAAACGCCCCAGAAAGGAACAGCCTGACGCATAATCTGAAGGTCGAGACGCGATTCAATAAGATCTTCGCGCGAAAGCACCATAAACAAAACTTCCTTGTTAGCGGCAATAGCTTTATTATTACACCAGTGTAAGGTAGAAATCACATCGTTGCGAACAACACCAATGGAAGCGAGATAATTACCTTCTTCTTTGGGAACTGCACCGAATGGAGTCTTCATAAGGCTATAAACACCACCATTAATTACCGCATTTGCTGAAGCAATTGCATCGTCGAATAACCCTAAAGCAAGATTTATTTTAGTAAGCAAATGATAACAAGCTCCCTTGGTTACCCTTCCCCGGTCAACACCATCCTTACACCATTTGGCGGCGAACTCCATGTCCTTTTTCATTTTCTGAAGAACCACCTCACGCTTTGTTGAATAGAAATCAAGTTTAGGTTCGGTAATTTCCTTTCCAATAAAAGGTATATCGCCAAATTGCTGGGTCAGGCGGTAGTAACGGAAGGCACGGTGAAAATAAGCTGATCCAAGAACAGCATTACGTTCGGCTGAATCTTTGAAAGTGGTTTTATCAATACGACTGATTACCACATTGGCATATTTAATACCCTTGTAACCTTCGTCCCAGTACCAGCCAATTTTATTATAATCCACGTGGTTTAGCTGAGAGCTGGGAGTAATCTGAATATTCATATTCTGGGCAGGACCAGGTTTATCGGTTGTACCTTCAACACAAACTTCAGAAAAAACAAGCTCTGTAATAATGGGAGCACCATCGCCATACCACTCGTAACGCATATTACGCTCACAGGCAGTCAAAGCACCGTACATACCACGAACATCCACAAATGCATTTTCAGGGGTGAAAATAGAAAGCGGCTTGGTATCGAGCCAGTCTTCCTTACAACTTGCCAATCCCAGAATTCCCAGGGTTAAGAGCAAAAAACTTAATTTATATATTGTTTTCATAATATTATCCATTTAGAATTATTAGAGACTTAAGTTAATACCAACGGTGTAAATCCGGGGAGTAGGTCCTGTTGTTAAATCACCATTTTCGTTGCGGTATTGTTCAGGATCCCAGAAGTCCCATTGTGGAGCCCAGTAACCAACATTGCGAATAGTTCCAAAAACCTTCAGACTGTTGATACTTACTTTACGGAGAAGAGCCTGAGGTACATTGTAAGCTACAGAAATATTGTCGAGACGAATGAATGATCTTTCTCTCCAAACGGTAAAGTTTGCACCACCTTCGGCCGAATAAATACGTGCATATTCGTTTGTGGAATTTTCAGGAGTCCAGTAAGGAATAATATAAGAGTTAACACGTTCAGGAAAACCATCGCGGTTTTTAGCCTGATTGTATCCACCATAATGTCCCCAATACGAATAAGCCATCATGGAAATATTCCAGTTTTTAAATAACGTGAAATCCTGACGGATTGTCCATCTGAACCGGGGAGTTTTGTAACCCTGGAACTGATTGTCGAGTTGGTTAATCTTACCACTGTTGTCTACGTCTTCGAGACGGAAGTCACCGGGATACTGACCATAAACTTTGGCCTGGTCTTCCTGACCTTTCTGCCAAACGCCTAAAATTTTAGGTTCCCAGATCTGGTCAATATCGTGACCGATAAACCACTTGTTACCGACATCATCAGCTTCTTTCTGACCAATAACATTACCATTTGCATCTTTAATATCCACCATGTCGCCATACAAATGCTTAATCTGGTTACGGTTTAAGGAGAAGTTACCACTGGCATTCCAGCTAAAATTCTGTTTGTTCATAATTTTAGCATTTAAAGTAGCTTCGAAACCGGTATTCTGAATTTCACCAATGTTTGAAGTTACAGAACTAAATCCTGTAAATACCGGCAGACCGCGTGCTATGAGAAGGTCCTTTGTGTTTTTCTTATAATATTCAACAGAACCATCCAGGAAGCCATTGGTAATGGTAAAGTCGAAACCAATATTTATTGCCTGAGTTTTTTCCCATCTTAAATCGGGGTTAGCCATACGATTAACATATAACTGGTTACTTTCATAAGCTGAACCACTAACTGGCTGATAAGGATATTTACCGATATTCATATCGGAAAGAGCATCGTACATACCAATTTCGCGGTTACCATTCAAACCCCACGAAAGGCGAAGCTTAGCGTATGTAAGAATATTATTCTTCATGAAATCTTCTTCGGAAAGCACCCATGCCAAAGCAGCAGCAGGGAAAGTACCGTAAGGATGTTTTTGTCCGAATGCAGAGTAACCATCGCGACGAACTGACAAGGTGACCATATATTTATTCATTAATGAATAAAATAACCGTGCCATCAAAGCGCTACCTGTATTGTACTCATCGGTACTGCTTAAAATATTAGAGGTACTCTTACCAGCAGTCATATTATGATAACCAAGAGCATCAGTTGGAGTGAATCCTTCGGTTGACATTTTATTTTGCCAGCTCTGGAATTTTTCAGCATTTGCGAGTAAAGTAACATCGAACTGGTGAATATTATTAAATGTCTTATTCCACTTAATAAGGTTATCTACCTGCCAGCTATAAATACTTTTTTGTTCACGTTCGGCCTTTCCTCCAAATTTTGACCATTCTTCGTGAAGTGCCGACTGATGATTTAAATAATTATACCATTCGAAACGTGGAGCAAAGTTTACCTGGTATGTAATGCCTAAAGGAAGTTTAACATTGGCAAACAAAGTATTTATAAGAGTGTTGTAAACTTTTCTTCTCGACTGGAACATTTTGTCGTACAAAGGATGTTTTGCACCACGGCCAAGGTCGTCAACGGGGCTGATACGGATTGTAACGCCATCGTCCTTGTAAATCGAACCATAAGGAGAGTTGCTCACAATTTTACCCCAGTCGGCGTTGATATTACTTTCGTCGCGGTTTGCAAACTGAGTGTTGATACCCACATTGAGCCATTTTGTAATATTCGCATCCACATTCAAACGAGCACGAATGGTTGTAAAATCGTCACCCACAATTACACCTTCATTTTTATTATAACCCACTGATCCATAATAAGAAACTTCATCCTTTTTACCTGATAAAGAAATATTATGATCCTGACGCAAACCGTTCTGGAAAACCATATCGTTCCAGTTCACAGTTTTACCAGCTTTATAATTTGCAACTTCTACCGGGAGAAAACCAATACGAGCGAGCCATATATCAGTGAGGTCACCGGTTTTGCCATCTCTCCACATTGCTTCTGTAACATCGGAAGGTAATTTCGATGGGTTATCATATATATAAAGCTTATTGTTAATGGCAGGATTATAGTAATTCATTGATTTCAATACATCGGTACGCCAGTTAACAAAACCCTCGGGGTCGTACACGTCCTGTAAAGTAGCAATAGTTGCCAAACCAAAACTGGATGCAACATTAATAACGGGCTTGCCCGATTTACCTTTTTTAGTTGTAATAAGAACAACACCGTTTGCAGCTTTCGCACCATATACTGCAGCCGACGAAGCATCCTTCAAAACGTCGATTGATTGGATATCATTAGGGTTGATATCTTCCATAGCGCCCTGGTAAATAACACCATCCAAAACAAACAAGGGAGTATTTGATGATGTTGAACGTACGTTATTTTTACCACGAACTTCCAGGTCGCCACCACCTTTTGCCAGCGTTGAGAATCCTACTGAAAGACCGGCTATATTACCACGCAATAAATCCTGAACAGCCTGTGGTTTTTCGTTTTCTATTCTGTCGGTTTTAACTGATGTAACAGCACCTGTTAAATCACGCTTTTTGGAAACACCATAACCAATTACAACAACTTCTTCAAGGTCCTTAACATCTTCAACCATTACCATATCGATAACAGTTAAGCCTTTAACAGGACGTTCTTCGGTTAAGTAACCAATATAAGAAAACTGCAACACCGCATCGTCCGAAGGTATGTTAATGACATATTTTCCATCGATGTCGGATATTACCCCCACCGTTGTTCCTTTTACAAGAACATTAACACCAGGCAGCGGCTGACCTTTGGAATCGGTAATTGTACCTTTTATGGTAGCCTGCTGAACTACTGAAACCGGAGAAATAACAACCAGATTGTTTTCCAGTACTTTATAGGTAACATCTGCGTTGTCAAATACCTTGGCCAGGACATCGTCGATTGTTTTATCATCAGCCGAGATAGTAACCGATCTGTTTAAATCAGTAAACTCATCGTTGTAAAAAAACCTGAAAGAGGATTGTTTCTCAATTGATTTAAGGACATCCCGAACTGTTTGTCCTTTAACATCCAGCTTCAGCAGAGTATTTTGTGAGTACACCGAGCCAGACACACTGAATGTCAACATACACATTAATAGTACAGTAACTTTCATAATTTGTAGTAGTTTAATTGGAATAAGTGATAAGTAGACATACTTTTTCCAGTAAGAATTTTTTTTCATACATTTGAAGTGTTAGAATTAGTATTAATATCTATCAAAAAGTTTTACAAAAGGGCGTAGGTGCGAACTACTCCCTTTTTTCATTCATTAGGAGGACTCATGTTTAAATGTTTAAATGTTTAAAAAATTACTAGTTAGTTTTTATTTATTACGTGTTGTTATAATTCTCTCAAAGTTTGATTTCAATTTGTGGTCTAACGTAAGATAGACCGAATCTTTAACAATGTTATATTTAATAGGAGCAGTATAAGTTAAAACATCAAGAATTTGCTCCACAGTCTCATTCTGGAGAATTCCGGTAAATTTATACTGGTCCAGACCATCGTTCGCAAAATAAATTTTCATATTATAACGTCGCTCCAGCATTGGAGCAAGGCATTTCAGCGTTAATCCCTCAATAACCCATTTATCACTTTTCCACGATGTATAAAGTTCTGTATTAACATCTAACTCTACCTTAATGTTATCGTTGATGCGCTGAATCTTTTTAACTTCTTCAACATGCCTTGAAACTTCCAGATCTCCTGGATTTTCTTTTGATTTAAAATATACAAGCCGTTCATTAGGTTTAATCTTGATCTCCTTTTTTGGGTAATCCTTATTTTCTTTGGTTATCTGGATATCAATAATTCCTTCCTCAAGTGTGGTCGTAATGGTTTTTTCCTCAGGATAAGCCTTAACATTGAACCTGGTACCCAAGGCACGTACAATCAGATCGGATGTATGTACCTTAAAAGGTTTTTCTTTATTGGTAACAACCGAAAAATAAGCTTCTCCGGTAAGATAAACGTTACGTTCCTCCTGATCGAAATTATCAGCGTAAACCAGTTTGCTTCCGGCATTTAACCACACTACCGAACCATCGGGCAACTTTATTGTGCTTTTTGAACCTTTGGGAACAATATACTCGGTTGTTTTGGATGAAAAATTTACCGGTCTTGCTATGAACCATGTAACAGCTGATGTTAACCCTATAACCATAAGCCAAATGGCAACATATCTGAGTTTCAGGATAAAACTATTTCTTTTGATTGAATACCTGGGTTCGTGCTCTTCGTCGGGTTTAATTTCATTTTCAATTCTGTTCCAAAGCAAGTTACTATCGTAATCGGGTTTTTCGGAACTATCAGCAACAATCCACGAATAAACAAATTGATTAAAATATTTTCGATTTTCGGAATTGCTCTGAATCCAGCTTTTCAACAGGCCAAAATCCTTGCTTTCGATATCGTTTGTGATATACGAAGCAATTAGTTGTTGAATGTCGTCTGGTAATGTAGTATTAAATTGCATAGTTAATCGTCTAAAAATTACGACAAGATTTTTTTAAACAGAGACTACAAAAAAGAGGAAAAAAATAAAATTATTTATGAAATTCTTCCCTAATCTTATCTATCGACCTGTATATTTGTGTTTTAACTGTACTTACGGAGATGTTTAATTTTTTAGCAATTTCGTTGTTGGACATTTGATAATCACGACTCAGTATAAAGATCTCCCGGCACTGATCGGGTAACCTCTCTATTGCTTTGCGGACAATTATTTCAATATCGTCGGCTTCAAGTTTTTCAATTACCGAGTCGTTAATTGGGCTGGTTTCTTCAAGATATTGCCAAAACTCTTCGGAAACGAGCATGCCTACAGAATTATGCTTTGTTTTAAGCTGCTTTACTTTATTGATGGTAAGGTTATGAACTGACTGGTATAGATAAGCCTTAACAGAACCTGTAATTTTAATAAGTTCCCTGTTGTTCCATATATTTACGAAAACATCCTGAACAACCTCTTCGGCCAAAAATTTGTCGCGCGTAATACTATAAGAATAATTCAGCAGTGATTTGTTGGTTTTATTAAAAAGCTCCCGCAATGCGGCAATTTCCCCATTCCTAATTGAATCCCATTTTATTGAGACATCATAATTCATTGTTCATACACTGGTTTATAGTTGTTAAATTAATACTATTAAACCTAACTTCTATTCAAACTTAACAAAAACTACCATTTATAAGATAATTTTTTACATAATCTTCAACTCCTTCTTCCAGCGAATGAAAAGGTTTTGTATAACCAATACTTCTTAATTTATCCATATTGGCTTCTGTAAAATACTGATATTTATCGCGGATATCTTCGGGTGTATCAATAAAACTGATATCCTCCCTTATTCCCATAGCTTTAAATGTATTCCTGGTAAGGTCTAGAAACGATCTGGCTTTACCGGTACCCAGATTATAAATTCCCGAATTTTTCCGTTGTTCCATTAAAAAGAAAATGACATCAACTACGTCTTTAACATAAATGAAATCACGCAGCTGCTCACCATCCTTAAAATCAGGATTATGTGAACGGAAAAGCTTCATTTTACCCGTAGCCTTTATCTGATTAAATGAGTGGAATATTACCGATGCCATTCTTCCTTTGTGATATTCATTTGGCCCGTAAACATTGAAAAATTTAAGGCCTGCCCAGAAATATGGTTTTTGCTCCTGTTTCAAAGCCCATTTATCGAATTCGTTTTTTGAGCGGCCGTAAGGGTTCAAAGGTTGCAGCTTTTCTATACTTTCGTGATCATCGTTATAGCCATTTTCGCCTAACCCATAAGTAGCTGCTGAAGATGCATATATTAAAGGTAACCCGTATTCGACACACTTTTTCCAGATATTTTTTGTGTATTCAAGGTTAAGCTCTTCCAGAACCGCCCAGTTGAATTCTGTTGTGTCGGTACGGGCGCCGATATGTACAATAAACTGGATTAGACGATGATGTTCATCAATCCATTTAAGCAAATCTTTTCTGTCAACTTTTTTACTGAAGATTTTACCTTCGAAATTTTTGTTTTTCAAAGGATTGGAGAAATCGTCAACTAAAACAATGTCTTTAAAATTCTCGCTATTCAATTTCGAAACCATGTTACTGCCTATAAAGCCCGCAGCTCCTGTGACTACAATCATAATAAGGTTAATTTGGAAAATCAAATGTAATTAAAAGTACGCAAACACCGAACCTTGATATGAAATTTAGAATATCACTTAAAAATTACCACTGACGATTTGAATTATTTTGATCAACCCACAGAACAATTAGCAGAGCTTAGCATTTAAATGAATAAACACTTAATTAATACAATGCATAAGTTTTTAGTAATACTCCTGCTATTCAGTTTCCTTTCAGCAAAAGCACAACTCTCCGAAGGTGGAATGCCCTATTCCTTTAATCAGACGCATTTGAAAGCAAATTCATTAGTACCCGAAGTTAAACTCCGTTCCCTTAATGAAAAAAAACTTAAGGATGAAGATGCCGAAAATCCAACTCCTCAAAGATACAGTCAGTTTGAGGACGTAAATATTGATATTAAAACCGGTACATTAACGCTCAACGAAGATCCTAAAGGAAAGATATGGCGTTATGCCATCAGTTCCGAAACAGCCTTTTCAATTCAGCTCTATTTTAAGACATTTGTCGTTCCCTATGGAGCTAAGCTTTTCATTTATAACGACGATTATTCAAAGGTGTACGGGGCATTCACAAATAGAAATGCTGACAGTGATTCAAGTTTTATCATCGCCGATTTTCCGGGAAGAAAATTGATAATTGAATATTTTGAGCCCGAAAATGCAGAATTTGAGGGTAAATTGATCCTGGGCTCAATCGGGCAAGCCTACCAGAATATTATGCAAATCCTTGAAGATACTCAGGAAACCGAACTTGTAGATGTAAACTGTGAAGAAGGGAAGACCTGGCAGACTGAAAAGCATGCCGTTTGCAAGATAACTTTCAGGGTTGGCCGCTCCGGTTATCTTTGTACCGGCGCATTAATAAACAATACATCCAATGATGGCACTCCTTATTTTCTTACTGCAAACCATTGTATCAGTGACACAACGGTAGCCAAAACGCTTGTGGCTTATTTCAATTATGAACGACAATGGTGCAACGGACCGGTAAATAACGGGCAAACCCTCACAGGTTCGCGCCTGATGACTACCGGCCAGAAATCGGATTTTACCTTGCTGAAACTGAATACTACACCTCCTGCAGGTTATATGCCCTACCTGGCAGGATGGGACATAGGAAATTACAGCGATAACCAGAACGTTGGAATACATCACCCTGAAGGGCTCGAAAAAAAAATATCCATTGATTACGATAAAATTGTAACCTACGATTATACCATTTCGTGGGACGAAGGACAAAACACACCTCCTTCGACACACTGGCAGGTAATTTTCGATGCAGGTGCTACCCGGCAAGGCTCTTCGGGCGGCCCGTTATTCAGTAAACAGAAACGGATAATTGGCCAGCTGCATGGAGGCGGTGAAGGTGAAGAATATTATGGTAAATTAAGCTATTCGTGGACAAATAGTTCCGCGGGATTTGACCAGTTAAAAAAGTTTCTCGACCCCAAAAACACCGGAGTGACTTTTCTTAATGGCTATTACCCGGCGAATACTCCGCCCGATGCTTATTTTTCAAAAAAATATACTGATGTTTGTTTAAATGCTCCTGTTACACTCGAAGAAAACTCAGCTTTTCAACCAGACACGCGCAGCTGGACGATAACTCCGGCCACTTTCAACTTTATGAATGGTACTGATAAGTCCTCTGTTGCCCCGCAAGTAGCATTTACTGCTGCCGGCTCGTATACCATCAAATTAAATGTATCAAATAAATATGGAAAAGACTCCCTGGTGTACACAAATGCAATAAAAGCCGGATCGGCTATTGATGTTACCCTGAGAGCTTCGCTTACCGACACACTGTGTTTTCAAAAATTCGACAGTCTGATCATTACCGGGAAAGGCGCCGACGCTTTTACCTGGTCACTGGCTCCAAACGGATCCCCTTTTTACTTTAGTCGTATTAACGGCGATACAACCGTACTAAAAAAAACTGATTCTCAGATTGATTCAAGTTATTCGTTAAGAATAAATACCCGCGGAGTAATGGGAACATGCAGCGATTCGGCCAGTCAGAACCTCCGTTTTATTAAAGTGACAAATGATAATATTGCCAATGCTGTGGAAATTGGACTGGGAACATCGCGTCAGTTCTCAAATTTATGCGCCACCATTGAGCCCAATGAACCGGTACCTCCTGTTGATTCGTGCACCGGACTCCGGTCGTGGTGCAACGAATATGGTGATGGAAAAAATATAATAGAAAACAGTGTCTGGTTTAAATTCAAAGGGCCGGCCACAGGAAAAGCAAGTCTCAAATCAAGCGGCTTCGATAATCAAATAGCAATTTACGATGCTGCTTCGTATCAGGAAATTTTAAATGGAAAATACACCTTACTTGCTGCCAACGACGATGAAAGTGATGCAGAGCCAAATCCAACCATCCCTGAGGTAACAGTTCAACCGGGAAAAATATACTGGATTCAGGTAGATGGCAGCGGAGGGGGAACCGAAGGTTCCTTTACACTTACTCTTTCAGATAAAATTCTCACTTCGGACAATGTTTTACAGGGGGATACTATTCTTACAATTTACCCGCAACCCACAGGATCGATATTAAATATTGACGGTTTAGGTTCAGGTAATGAGATGATCGATTTAAAAATATTCGGCCTTACCGGAAAAGTATTGATGGAACAAGAAATAAAAAACGAAGGAGATAAACTTTCGGTGAATGTTGAAAATTTATCTCCCGGAATTTATCTCTTAAAGATCTCTCAGAACAAAAAAACTATTGTAAAAAAATTTGTAAAGAATTAATGTCAAACTTTAAAAGCGCTGATGAGGCGACGAAGCTTCTTAGCCTGTTCCGACATCTTTTGTGATTGACTGGCCATCAGGTCGGAACGTTCGGCGTTACCCTGAACAACGGCATTAAGTTGCTGTATGGCATTATTTATCTGCTCAACACCACTCACCTGTTCCAGGCTCGAGAAAGAGATTTCCTTTACAAGGTTAGCAGTTCTTTCAATTTCGGGAATAAGAGATTCAAGCTCACGGCGGGCCGATTTCGACATAATCATAGTTGCATTCGACACGTCGTTAATTTCGGTAGCGGCGGTTTTACTCTTATCTGCCAACTTACGCACTTCCTGGGCAACTACAGCAAAACCTCTTCCGTGCTCGCCAGCCCGGGCCGCTTCAACAGCTGCATTTAAGGCAAGCAGATTGGTTTGGAAAGCAATATCGTTAATAACCCCAACTTTATCGGCAATATTCCTGAGCGAATCGGTTGCAAGCTGGAATGAATCTTTACTCTTATTGATCTCGTTCACCGACTGCTGCGAGATTTTCTCTGTCTGCTTGGCATTATCGGCACTTTGCTGAATATTTGCATACATTTCTTCCATGGACGACGAAACTTCCTCGGCAGCAGCAGCCTGCTGGCGGGTTCCATCAGCAATATCTCCGGCAGTTTGATTCAGCAGCTGGCTCGATTCGGCTATAATTCTGGAATTTTCAGATAAATTATTAATAATATCCCTGAAATTTTCGGCCACCTGGTTCAAAGCATGAGCCAGTAAACCAATTTCGTCCTGGCGATTAATTTCGATTACTTGTGTTAAATCTCCTTCTGCGAGGGAATTTGCCATTTCAATACCCTTCTTAATGGGTCGTGTAATGGTTACCGTGAGTAAATAAACCAGTCCGCCGCCCAGAATCACAACAAAAATAATGGACAGCGACATTACCAGGTTTACATTGGAAATAATCTGGTTTGTGCTTTCTCCCATAGATATAACCTTATCAACGCCCACATCAGAACTTCCTTTTATGTCCCAGAGGATATTCCCGGCAATTTCTATTCTTTTAAGCTGCAAAAGTTTGGCTTCCGGATACGTGGTGAGAATATTCCTGGCCGCCTCGATGAACTGCTTGATGGAGGCATTATTGCTTCTTCCGTAATCCTGTTCCAAACGTTGTATGGAAGACTCGATAGTCGCCAGCTTTTTGGGCTTTTCATTACTCACAACATAATATATGGTAGACATAATGTTTTCCATGCGTTCAATGGTATTGAATGATACCGAATTGCGCATCGTTTCAATCTGTTCTGCATTCGATCCAATAATTTTCAGACTCTCGGCTGATGAATTATTTTTCGCTTCGTACTCTTCCAGTATTTTAGAGAATGAGTTTACTGATGTCTGAATGTCAACAAAAACAGCTTTACTATCTTTCAGGCTTTCCGATTTATCGGTTATGGAAATTAGATTTACAAGCGATTGTTTAAACTTATCAAGTCTTTGTTTGGCTTTCTTCATATAATAAACATCGCCGGTTTTATCGTACATATTTGTGTATTGAATGATATCCTGCCAGCTTTTCTCAAGTTGAAACGACTCATTAATAGTTGGAATGTACTCTTCAGACAACCTTTTAGTTCCTTTTTGAATAGTTCCCATATTCGCAAAAGAAATAACACCAATAATTGCGGTTAACAAAACCAGTATAAAAAATCCTGCTCCGATTTTATAACCAATTTTAAGATTTTTAAAATTCATAAGCCTAGTGTTTTGAATTAGGTTTTTAGTAGCTTTTACTAAGGTTTGGTTTTTATTTACGTAATAATCGAATTCAGGTTAACATTTTTCACTATAAAAACGTAAATAATCTAAATTCCATAAAAACTGCCATGAAAAGAACTTTTAATTACCTTTTTTTTGTAATGCTTATTACAGTTTTCTCATGTAATAAATCAAACAATGTTAAAGTGGGCTACCTTATTCCGAACGAAAAGAGTGAGCGATATGTAAAAGAAAGGGAATTCTTTAAGCAAAAGATAACTTCCATGGGCGGTGAAGCCCTGACTGCCTCGGCAGATTATGACGATCAGAGGCAAATTGAACAGGCACACGAAATGATTACACAGGGGGCAAAAGTTCTTGTGGTAAATGCCGTAAACATGAACACAGCAGCAGCCATTGTCCGCGATGCCCATGACAACAATGTACAGGTAATCGCCTACGACCGTCTGATACAAAACTCCGACCTTGATTATTATATTTCGTTCGACAATGTAAAGGTTGGTAAACTGATGGCTGAATATGTGACGAAAATTAAACCCGAAGGTAATTATGTACTGATAGGCGGCGATAAAGCCGACCTGAATGCTGTGCTTGTAAAGCAAGGACAGATGGATGTGTTATCGGGCCTGGTTAAGGCGGGAAAAATAAAAATCGACTACAATGTGTATGTCGAGGATTGGTCGGGAGAGAATGCTTACCAGGAAATGAAAAGGTACCTGAACCTGTCGAAAGAAACCCCTGTTGCAGTACTTTCATCGTACGACGGGATGACAGCCGGATGCATTAAAGCCCTTGATGAGTCCAACCTGGGGGGAATTGTGGCGACAACAGGACAGGATGCTGAACTTGAGGCCTGCCGCAATATTATTAACGACCGTCAATCGATGACCGTATATAAACCCTTGAAACTACTGGCTGAAAGGTCGGCCGAAATTGCGTTTAAAATGGCGACAGGTGAAAAAATAGAGGTTCCATCCAATACAGTTAATAACGGACAAAAGGATGTTCCTTCTATATTACTCGAACCACTGATGGTGAATAAAAATAATATGAAAAGCGTAATTATTGCTGATGGCTTTTACACCGAAAATCAGCTATTTAATTAAACCACCTCGAGATTATAATCTTCCTCGTTGAGACTTTGGGCAAGCTTTGTGGCATATTCCAGGTCGAAATAAACCTTTGGCCGGTGCTTGGCAAAAACCGGGTACCGTCCAACCCCATCTTCACTGTTAAGGTAATTATATCCTGTAAGATATAAATCAGTATCTGATATACGGATTTTATAAACCGGCCGGTGCTGGCAAATTTCAATTACTTCCTGTATCTCAGCCGGAGTAACCTCCGGATCGTGTTTTAATTTAAACTGGCGAACTATTTCATCGCTAAAAGGTGCCTTTGTAAAAAAAAGGTCGAAGTTTTTAACGTAACATGAAAGTACACTGGTCTCATCCAGTATAATGGCAGGTTTTTGTTCATCTCCCACAATCCGTACATTGAAACCATTTGATATAAAAAAATTTAGTAATCTTTTGTTTCGGCGTATCACCAACTCCTCAAGCGACTCATTCCTGGCCATAAAATAATAAATTCAGCGGTTAGGCAAATTGTTAATTAAACTGTGTTTTATAGTACTGTGATAATAATTACATTAGTACCGGTTTATTAAGAGCGAAATTTAAACAATAAAATTCGAAATAAACAAAAATTTAATCCCTCTTTAATAATTTTTGATTATATTAATTAAGCAAAGCATGAAAATTAAAAATTTAAATAACGCTCTATCGCTTATTGTATATAAGGTTCAGAAGGCTCAAAAAGTTCACGGTTTTTTTTCGGAAGGCGATAAAATTTTGATGGGTGTATCCGGAGGGAAGGATTCTTTGCTTTTACTCGAAGTTTTTGGGGAGCTTTGCTCCAAACGAAAATACAACCTGGAAGTCACGCCGGTTCATATTAAAATCAAGAATATAGGATATAACATTAACTTCGATGCCATCCACCAAATTTGCGATCACTACCATTTTAAGCTAAAGATAATTGAAGCGGATATTGACTTCGACCCTGACCATAAAAAAGGCCCCTGCTTTGTTTGTTCCTGGCACCGCCGAAAATTACTGTATGCAACTGCTCGTGAATTGGGTTGTAACAAAATTGCTTTAGGCCATCATATGGACGATGCGGTTCAGACTTTACTGATGAACATGATTTACCATGGATCAATAAGCTCCATGCCTGTCAGCCTGAGTATGTTTCAGGGAGAACTTGAGATTATTCGCCCGTTGCTTTTTGTAAGCGAAAAAGAAATAATTGAATATAAAAACATCCGGAATTTTCCGGAACTTATCAAGGATTGCCCTTATGGCTCCGACACAAAACGAAACACCATGAAGGAACTGATTGAAGTTTTTGAAAAAATAAATCCTTCAGCCGGGTTGAATATTTTCAGGAGCATGTCGAAAATTTTTCCGGCTTACCTGCCCGAACGCGGAAAAGGCATTATTGAAGGACTAAATGAAATTCATCCACCAAAAAGTAATGCCGGCCCGAATGATTGCGAAGCGGAAAATTAAAAGCTTAAGAAAAATCCTTATCCCTTAAAACCGAATGAAAGAGCAATTGCATAGTTACGGGGCATTGCGGGGTAATAATAACGTGGCGGACGGTTACCTGCAGCCGGAGCATTAATCAGGATCATGGAAGCATATTTTTCGTCAGTTAAATTATTGATAGCTGCTGATAGTCTCAGGTTCCATCTGTTCTTTTCGAAAATATACCCAAACCTGATATTCCCAACGGAATAACTGTTGTAGAATTTGGTATTGCTATCGTTCATGGGAGTTTCACCATTCAGATAAATTTCGGGTTCCACAAAAAACCATCGTTTAACACGAAAATTAACCAAAGCAAACATGCGGTTTTCAGGTACACCAGGCAGGTTATTACCCTGATAATTAACTCCATTCTCAAGAAAATCTCCAAACTTATTCGATTGTCGGTTGTATACCAACCTGTAATCGGCAACATAAAACCATGATGAAGCGTTCAACAGAGGATCAGCCTTTTCAACGGAAATCTCAAAACCCGTATGTCTTGACTTTCCTACATTCTTTCCTACATAGGTATCTTCGGCAATGCGTTCAGGAACAATTAAATCGGAAACGGGCATATAATAGGCAGAAACAGTGTACCTCAATTCTTTCAACAGCTGTGTTCCCTTGAAACCAGCTTCGAAGCTCCATGCTTTTTCAGGATTTACATTATCATTTATAGTACCATCGGGATAAATAATTTCCTGCATCGAAGGATAGGATAAGCCATGACTGAGGCTTGCGAAAACAAAATGATTCAGAACCAATTGTCGGGAAGCCGAAATCCGGGGTGAAAAATTAACAGCATGGTTATACCTTTGAACCGCTCCTGAAGTGAAGATATTTTTATCGTTAAAACCAAATTTGTTAAGATTAAGGCTTATGGTAATAAAATTCTTGAGGTCGGGAGCATACCCGGCAATCAGAAAAGCATTAGCCTGGTAAATGTTTTCGACATTATCAGCGATTTTACTGCCCTTCTCTCCCACTCCTCCAATATTTTCGAACAACGATGGCTGATATCTTTCGAAAAAAGCTGATATTCCAGGGGTTACCGTTAATCCTTCAACTTTGCTGAATTTCTTCTGCATATAAAGTTTCACCCCACCCGATTTATCATCTTCGTTCATAAAATTGAAAGGCCGCACCTCAACAGACTTTTTGTACAAACCATATAATGTTGTAAAAGCAGATAACTGATCGTTAAATTTATACTGATGGGTAACTCCTGCCAGCAAACGTTGTGTATTTTCCCGTCCGCGTGTTTTGGCCCAGGTTGTTGCAGCTGCCCTCGGATTATTTGCAAAAGAAGCACTATCCACTGAACTTGGGATATCAGCTTTTACATCGGTAAAAAGTGCCAGGAAACTCCACGACGACTTTGGCCCTTTATGATTATAGTTAATTAAGGCCGAATGCCTGTTGTAAGTATTATTATCGCGATATCCGTCGGAACTTACATTTTTATATTTGACGGAAAGAGCAGACAAGCCTTTGCTTAGGTCTGCCCGGAAGGAGTTCTGAAAGGTTCCGTAAGAACCAACCCCTGTGTTCAGTAAAAATGAATTTTGCTTTGCAACCGGTGCTGAATAAAGTAACAGGGTTCCGCCAAGAGCTGGCCCGTAAATGCCGGCTGTGGGTCCCCCGACAACTTCCATGCGATCCACAAACTGCAGATCGATATCATCAATAAAAGTATCTCCCTCGCCCGAGGTTAAAGGAATATCGTTAAAAAGGGCGTTGATCTTACGTGTTCCGTAAAGTGACCTGGTACCAATTCCTCGCATGGTAATACGACTGGTATTGAAAGTTCCGGTGTGTGCATAAATTGCCGGAATTTTGTTCAGACTCTCATTGATATTTACTGGCAGAATAATGTCGTTGCTGCTTGCATTTACAGCATAAACTGTTGCAGGAAACCGGCGTGTAACCATGTTCGAGTGTAAAGCACGCACTTCCACTTCATCGAGGCGGTTAACTTTTGCAAAGGTATCAATTGCTAAAGTATCGATAACCTGGGCATTTGAATTGGTTATAAAAACAAACAGGAAAGCTACTCCCGCAATAAAAAATTTAGACATAGAACTTCTTGAATCATTTTTCTATTACAACTAACAAAAAAAAATGCGAAACGTTCAAACCCAGTCCGGTAAGAAATCTTTAGAAAAGAACACACATTCACTATGTTTCGGTTGTAAAATCTTTAGTAAAATAAGGGTATTTGGGTTTTTTGGTTAATTTTGACAAGAAAAACTGATCATTTGTAACAAAGCCTTATATTTAGTTTAATCTTCAATGGATTACACTTAACCTGACACAAAACATTGACACAACACGTATGCAGGAAAGCGGCGATTTACGTTTAAATTCCCTGGCAACCTTCGAGAAGTTATTCGATAGTTATTATTCCATGCTTTGCCTGGTAGCTTACGACATGGTTAAAAGCAAGCACCTTGCCGAGGAAATTGTAGACGATGTGTTTTTTAACCTGTGGCAAAAGCGGAATTCAATAGAAATCAACAAGTCAATCCGGGCATATCTTGTACGATCGGTTAAAAACAGGAGCATAAACTGGCTGGAACAAACCAAAACCGAGCGGCTTGTAATGGCAAATACTTACGATGTTTCCCTGTTTGACGAAATAATTTGGGACAATGAATATCCATTGGGTAACCTGCTTGAAAAAGAGTTACGTAAAAAGATAAACGAGGCTGTTATGACTTTGCCCGAACATTGCCGTCAGATCTTTCTTCTTAACCGCAACGAGGACCTCACTTACGAAGAAATTGCCGATAAGCTCTCCATATCAGTAAATACGGTAAAAACCCAGATGAAAATTGCCCTTGCCAGGCTTCGCGAGGCTCTGAAAGATTACCTCCCTCTGCTACTCCTACTGCTGCTAAAAAATAAAGAAGGCCTGTAAAGATTAACCCGATCTTTAAAAAAATTAAAAATTTATTCACCCTATAATTTTTTATTCTTGTCTAAAATGATGGAAACGGAACATATGAATAATAAAGAACATATTCCAGAATATTACAACAATTTGATTGTAAGCTACTTTTCTTCCAAATTGAACGAGGAAGAAAAAGCCACACTCATGAAGTGGCTCCATGAAGACAAGGCCCATAAAAGATATTTTGATGAATGTCATGAGTTGTGGCTAGCAGGTCAACTGGATTGGGCCGAAATTAATTTTAATGCCCATGACGGATTCAGCCGGTTCAAAAAGAAAATTGAAGATATAGAAGAAGAAAATGAAGAACCGGGAGGTTTATACCGTCAATTTTCATTATCGTTTCTTAAAATTGCAGCCATTGCAGTTATTGCGTTTGTAACAGGTATACTGGCATGGTCTCTTCTGGGAAAAAATGATTCCGCAATCCTCGGCATGCAGGATATTTCAGTTCCAGCCGGTTCAAAAACCAGGGTAACACTGCCCGACGGAACCATTGTATGGCTTAATTCGGCCAGCAAATTAACATACGCTAACGATTACAATCAGAATAACCGCACTGTAAAACTTGTGGGCGAGGGTTATTTTAAAGTAGCTAAAAACCCTGATAAACCATTTATAGTAAATACTTCGAACATCACCGTGCAGGCGCTTGGAACCGAGTTCAATGTTAAGAGTTATCCCGAAGAAGGCATTATCGAAACCACCCTTGTGGAAGGCTCTGTAAAAGTGAATAAAGTTAACGAAACCGCTAAAGAGCAAAATATCATATTAAAGCCAAACGAAAAGCTCACCTTTATTAAGAAAACCGGAAAACTGTTTGTAGCATCCGACAGTTTAATAGCCGAAAACACGCCTAAAACTCAATCGGATGGAGAAAGCCGGAGAAAAGAACAGATGATAGTGCGCACCATTGATCCGCTGCCTCTTGTCGCCTGGAAAGAAGACAAACTGATATTTACCGGAGAGCGGTTCGAAGAAATCAAACCCCGGCTCGAGCGCTGGTACGATGTAACGATTCAGGTTGCCGATCCTGAAATTCTGACATACAGATTTAAAGGTTCGTTTGAAAAGGAAACCCTGGAGCAAGCCCTGGAAGCGTTGCAGCTTGCCTCGCACTTTAATTATAAGGTTAAAAAGAATGTTATTGTTATAAGCAAATAAAGATACTCTTGTTGAACTAAAACAATTTGGCCTATGATAAACAGCACTTAAAACAAAAGGTTGAGAAATGCACCACCATCTCCCAACCTTCATTAAAAGTCAACTATTAAGTTAAACTTCAAATCGCATCAAAAATATGAAAAAAACAAACACTAACTGTAGGTGTATCAATAAACTATTGACTAAAAAATTCCTACTTACTATGAAACTTATCACCTTGATTCTAACGGTTTGTATATTACCAATTTCTGCCAAGACATTCTCGCAGCAGAAAGTAAATATGAACGTGAAAAACTATCCTCTGGAAAAGGTATTTCAGGAAATAGAAAAGCAAACCAGTTTCAGGTTTTTGTACCGGCTGGAAAATGTTGAAAACGAAACGGCCGATATAAAAGCTGACAACAACACAGTGGAGCAGGTTATGGACAAACTGCTCAGCAATAAGGAGATTACCTATCGTATTCTCGAGAACAACCTGATTGTAATTACTCCGGCCGAAAAATTCCAGGTAATAAAAGTAACCGGAACGGTTCGGGACGCCTCGTCAAAAGAGCCGATTCCGGGAGCCAATGTAATTGTAGAAGGTACAACCATGGGCGGAGTTACCGATGCAGATGGCAGGTTCAGTCTGGAAGTCCCGTCCGAAAATTCGGTTATCATTATATCTTACCTCGGTTATGTAACCGAAAAGGTTGCAATTACAGGCCGCGGAGTAATTGAAGTTAACCTGGTTCCAGATATCAAGAGCCTTGAAGAGGTAATTGTTATTGGTTACGGAACAAAAATCAGAAAAGAAGTTACCGGTTCTATTGCAAAAGTCTCCAATGTAGAGTTATCAAGAAACATATCGACTGACGTTACCGGAGCCCTTCAAGGCCGGTCGGCAGGTGTACAGATCACCCAACAGGGCGGTCAGCCTGGCGCTGCCATGCGTGTAAGGGTTCGCGGATCTTCTTCCATTAACTCTTCAGGCGATCCTTTGATTGTGATCGACGGAGTTCCCGTTGCAAACAATGAATATAACCGCAGCGGACTTTCGGAAATCAATTCCAACGATATTGAATCGGTTGAAATCCTCAAGGATGCAGCCTCTGCAGCAATTTACGGATCGCGAGCTGCTAACGGGGTAATTCTTATTACCACTAAAAAGGGAAAAGCCGGTAAGGATAAAATCGAATTCAGCTACGAACAGGGCGTGACAACTGCAGTAAATAAAGTCGATTTTGTAAACGGCGACGATTATCAGTCTCTTGTGAAAAAGTCAATTGAAAACAGGAATCTTTCGGGTTTGAATCCATTGGCAAACTATTACATTATACCTAATAATCTCTCCGGACAATACGGGTACGACCAGACATGGCTGGATGCAAATCCTACCAATACCAACTGGTTCGATTACATTTTAAGAGACGGAAGCACCAAAAAAGCCTCTTTTTCGATGAGCGGCGGAAACGAAAAAACTCTATTTTACTTCAGCGGCGGTTACGAAAAAACTGAAGGCATTCTGCGTGGCAATACCTTTGAACGCTATACAGGACGTATGAACATAGATCATAACCTGAACCGGATCATGAAAACGGGTGCCAATATTTATCTCACCCAGATTATTGATAATAACGGTCAAGGCTCCTTTTTCAGTAGCGCACAAACAAGTCTGCTACCCATTTATCCTGTGTATGCTCCAAACGATCCTACCCGTTATTTCTACGATTACCCTTCAACCTCCATGGCTGCCGGCGCAGCTCCGCGCGATGGTCTGAATCCGCTTTTCTGGCGCGACAATTATATGGACCGTACCCGTTCGTTCCGCAGTCTGAACAGTGTATTTCTGCAGATTACTCCAATGAAGGACCTTGCTGTAAGAAGTGAGCTTGGAATCGACTTCCGCTTCGATAATAACAGGAACTCCAAAACCATTGCGCTTTTTCCGCTGAATGCATTCGGCAACCAGCAAGGTGGTGGCGGAAGGATAGGTAATTCAAGATTTCAGAACCTCAACCTTATCAACAACAATACAGCAACTTATTCTAAAACTCTTGGCAAAAATAAAATAGGCGCCATGATCGGATTGGCAGCTGAAAGAGGTTTATCATCGGGTAATACTTCCATAAAGGAAGGAATCACTTCGGAATGGGTTAAAATTGACGGCTCCAAACATGCTGCCGGAAACGAAAGTGAAAGCGAATCGCGCAGGGTATCTTACTTCAGCCGTTTGAGCTACGTATATGGCGGCAAATATATGGCCGAAATGAATCTTCGCCGCGATGGTTCCAACCGTTTTTCCCACGGGTTCCGCTGGGGGAATTTCGTTGGAGGATCGCTGGGCTGGATAGTATCCGAAGAAAACTTTATGAAACCTATTACCGCCATTTCACTTCTGAAGTTAAGAGGAAGTTATGGTGAAATTGGTAACGACAACATAGGCAACTTTAAATACCTGAGCACGGTTTACGTTAACTGGAACGATGGTAAATACGCCGGCGATCAGGGTTATTTACTTGCAGCCCTCGGCAACAAGAGTCTTACCTGGGAAACTACCCGTGAGTTGAGCCTTGGCCTCGATTATGGATTCCTTAAAAATAAAATTTCGGGTAGTGTTGAGTATTATAACAAAAAATCGATCGATCTTTTGTTGAATGCCCCTATATCTAATGCCTACGGATGGTCGTATACATCCACAATGCTCGAAAACGTTGGAACTCTTACCAACAAAGGAGTTGAGATTTCAATCAACGGAAACATTGTTGACAATGGCTCTCTGAAATGGGATGTCGAGTTTAATATTGCCCGTAACCGTTCGGTAATTGACCAGCTATTTAAAAACAACGGCCCTAACCTGCCGGGAACCATGTCGGCCGGAAGTGTAAGTAATAACAATACTTCCATCCTTATTGAAGGAAAAGAACTCGGTGCTTTTTACCTGCCTGTTTACGCCGGTATCGACCCAGTAACCGGAGCCGAATTGATCTATGAGGTAAATCAAACCAAACTCACAAACGAAGGTGTTTACGAATTAACCGGAAATGTGATAGATGCAACCAATAACCCTTCCTTAGTCTCTAACAATAAGTTTCTTATTTCTGATAAAAGTCCTTTTCCTAAGTTTTTCGGCGGATTTGGAACTTCTCTGAACTATAAGGGAATAGACTTTAACATGTTGTTTACTTACCAATATGGTAACTGGCTTTACGATGCCAATGAGTTTTATACCTCTTACCCTGGCGAAGGCAAAAACATGCGTGCTTCGGTAATGGATAACAATGACATCTCTTTTATTTACGGGTCGAATGCAGTTCAAAGCACCCGCTTCCTGCACGATGGTTCCTTTATCCGTTTGCGCGATCTCCAGCTGGGCTATACATTACCTGGCTCACTGCTTACAAAACTCAGGATCGACAATCTTAAGATATATGTGGCTGCTCAAAACCTTGCCACCTGGACCAAATTCAAAGGATGGGATCCGGAAGTGTTCCGCAGTGGCGACACCGACTCCAACGTAGCTCCGGGTATTGCCGAATACCAGTTGCCACAGGTGAGGACTATACAGGTAGGTATCAAAATTGGTATTTAATTTTAAAAGCGCTGAAATTATGAAAACATTTATAAAGAAATATACATCCATTATCCTTGGTTTACTTCTGCTTGCCGCGTGCGGCGAAGACTGGCTCGGAGAACCACGTCTGGAAACTGATGCTCCCCTTGATGGTACTGCACAAACTGTGTCGGGTTGCGATGCTCTTTTAACCGGCTCTATGGCTTCTGTTGTACACGATTTCGTGTTTACAGGTTATATGCAGGCATTGGGAGAACTACTTGGTGACGGAGTTGCCCCTACCAGCAATATGACTTTCTCAAACCTTCTGAATACTTACGAAGCAGTTTATCGTCGCGATTTATTTGAAGACACATGGGGTATTGGCGGCCGTTTTACCCAATATGCCGGGGGTGCCGTTGCCATGAGCAACATGGTTATTGACGCCTGCCGTAATGATCTGCCCAAATCGGATACTCGTTATGCTTCCAACAAAAACCGTTTGCTTGGCGAAGCTCTTTTTATCCGCTCTTTGATTCAGTTCCAGCAACTGCGCATGTATAACCGCCAGTGGGACATGAATACCGCCAACAACTACGAACGTGGCGCTATTCTTCGCGATAAGCCAATTTATGGAACTGAAGATATTGCCAAAAGGCCATCGTCGACCGAAGAAGGTTATAAAATGATTATCGACGCACTGGAAGAAGCAGTAACCCTTTTACCTGAAAGTTACGACAGCAATAAGCACCCTGTGAATTTCCGCTCGAGAGGAAACAAGTTTGCAGCCCTGGCTTTGTTAGCACGTGTGTACTTCCAAAAGAACGATTTTGATAATTGTTTAAGGGTAGTAAACCTATGCATTGGAAATACTGCCGGAAATCCGACTTTCTCACTGGAAACAACTATAGAAAACCTTTGGAATCGCGTGGGTTATACAACCACAACCAATTCATCAACCAAGGGAGAAATTATTTTTGAAAATGTACAGCTTCCTCCGCTTATCCGTAACAAAACCGGCGCTACTTTAGATGGTCTGTTTATCAAGCAACTTAAGGATGTTCAGATTAAACTCAGCAATAGCTTTAAAGATTCGGCCAACTTTGCACTTACCGATAACCGCTTTATAAAATGGATTAAAATTTATAGGGCAGGGAAAAATACTGATGACCAGCTTCAAACAATCTTTGCTACTTATAACGATGCCCGACAATTGGATTGGTGTATTAAAAAGTACACTACATCGTCAACCGGTGTAAATGTAACCTTGGCACGCTCGGCCGAACTCATGCTGATGAGGGCAGAAATTAACGCATGGAAAGGTAATGTAGCCGAAGCTGCTGCCGATATTAACGAGATCAGAAAGAAACATGGTGGTGCCACTGTTGCTTTAATGGATCCTTCGACAAGCAAGAGTCTGGCTTTAAAAGAAGTTTACAAGGAACGTATCCGTGAAATGTTTGGCGAAGGCGACCGTGGATGGAACCTGCTTCGTTTGGGCTCCTTAACTAATGGCGGTTTCAAACTGTGGAAAGGCGACAGGGATGTTACCAAGAACCACTGCTACAACAACATTGAAAATGTAGAATGGAACTCAACTGCTTTGAGATATCCATGGCAGACCAGTGAAGCAAACAAGAATCCTTTATGGAATCAGTATTAATCTTTAAAATGAGAACTATTATGAAAATCACTAATATATTGTTATCGGGATTATTGCTCATTTTTCTGGCAAGCTGTCAAAAAGAGGAGCTTCCGAAAATGAGTGCATCGGACGATTATAACTCCCAGCTTGCCGGTGTTTGGAAACCTGTTAAACACCAGCTTGACTACTGGAAACTGAATGAAAACATTGTACAACGGGGTACAGATACATCGCTGGTTTACGAAAATGACTCCATTAACGGGTATTGGGCCTTTTACAATGCTATTCCCTGCGATACCATCAATCTGAACTCCGATGGAACATGGACCATCAATAATCGCAGAAAGACTGACACCAACTCGGGCAAGGACCTGAAAGTTATTGATACCACCAAAACGGTTTCAGGAGCTAAAACTACGCTTCTCATAAAAAGCAGATCATGGTCGGTGACAAAAGTGGCCGACCCCGGCACATTTGATTACGTGAAGGCTCCTTCTTATCTCAAACTGGGTGTTAAAAACACTCAGATTATCAAGGAAACCGGTAAAGATGATGTAATTTCCAATTGGTGGACTTTCAGCAAGGTATTTACTTTACAAACTGTTGATCAGTCCCAACTGATAGTTGGTTACCAGGCCCAGATGAGTGTTTCGTACAGGCCGGGAGTACTGCCAACGCTACCTCCTCAGAAAACAAACAGGTTTGTAACAAACACAATCACTTTTGCCAAATAACTTCACAACCTGATCAGATGCCCGGGAACTCTTAAATCAAAATACCAGAGCTTTCCGGGCATTTAAAATTTATTAGAGAACCTTAGTATTAAACATTTTAACTTACCATGAGATTTTTAGCAATAGCCATTATATTAACATTTGTCACTTCAATTGCCAAACCTCAGAACCTCACTTCAACTAAATTTGATCCGGCGACTATAAAAGGCGCTCCCGGATTCTTTCGTGCAGCGAAATCCACAGAAGGACAGTGGTGGTTTTTGGATCCAGACAACAAACCATTCTATTACAGAGGTATTTGTGCTGTAAACCGCGCCGGTACAGCCGGTGGTCGCAGGGCTAATCCTGGTTTGTACGCAGTAACTATCGACAAAAAATATAATTACCAGGCCAGCCCCGACCAATTTGTGGATGCCTGCAAAACCAAACTTCTCGGCCTAAACTTTAATGCTTACGGAGCATGGGCTACTGAAGAATTTTTCAACAAAGATGTCCCCTTCACCGAAATAATCGAATTTTTCAAGGAAGGACCATTTCTGCCATCGGTAAACGAAAAACAGGGTTTGCCTGACATTTTCAACCCGGAATGGATAGTGGCTGCCGATAAAAAAACGCGCGCACTCTGTTCACCTCTGCGGAACTCAAAAATGTTGGTCGGCTATTTTACTGATAATGAAATAGGATTCGGAAAAGCTGACGACTTTGGCCTTGACCTGGGCTTTCAGGCAGGTCAGTTCGACTTTGCATTGCTTAGGCTTGTTTTAGGAATGAAAAGCGGAGAACCGGCCTTTGAATTTGCATGGAATTATCTTTTAAATCGCCATAATAATTCATTTAAAGAGTTATCCGGAGCATGGCAGGTAAACATCAGTTCCAAAGACGATATAAGAAAACTCAACGACTCAAAAACACCGATACCAGGCAAGGCATTCAACGAAGATGCCCAGGCTTTTGTAGAGCTTTACGCTCAACGATATTTTGAGCTGGCCAGCAAATTAATACGCCGTTACGACCCGAATCACCTGATCCTTGGCTGCAGATTCGGTGCACCGCCTCCAACCTATGTACTCGATGCTATAAAACCATGGACGGATGTAATTTCAGCTAATAACTACCAGCCCATCCTTTACGAACGCTACGATACCGTTTATCAGTACACTCAACTTCCAATTCTGATTGGCGAATTCAGCTGGAATACCGACCTGTACAAGAAGGTTCCCCTGCCGGGAGAAACCGGAAAGCCATTGAGCATGAAAAACCGGATGTTCGAAAAGGGAAAATCTACACTTACCCGTACGGCTATGCATCCAGGAATTATTGGTTACACATGGTACAGATGGGTGCAGGGTACATGTACGGAAGAAAAATACTACGATGGAATTGTGAATTATGGCGACAGCCTGGAGATGCACTCCGCAGAACTTCAGCAGCTGAATGCCACTTTAGAGGGCGTCAGGCTGAATGCAGCAACATCGCGCTGGGAAAACAAACCTGTTCAAAACGGAGAGTTTACTTTGTTCTTTGAATCACTTAGGCCGGGATGGACTCACTATCTCAGGTTTGCGGTAAACAGCGGTAAACCCGGAGGAGTAGTCAACGGCTGGAAAATGTCAGGTAAAGTGCTGAAATATGCGTTTAAAAACAATACACTTCAGATCAAAATTGAGATAGATTTTGAAGATGCATCCAATATCAACAAGACCTATGAAGGTGGTAAAGGAATTTACGATGTTTCACTTTCCAGGAATAATGAAAAATTTTATGGTAACTTCAAAGGAACTTACAACGGAAAACCAGTTATGGGAAAAGTAAAAGCTTTCTACTTTCCCGAAATGTAGCAATAGACGAATTTATGAGGATAACGATATTACTTTTCTTTTTTATGGCATTGACCTGTAATCTCTCAGGGCAAACTGCCGATACAATATTCAAACATCCGCGTGGAATTATCAACCAGAGCGGACAGCAAAAAATAAGAGAAAGAGTTCAAAGAGAACCCTATAAATCGCTTTTGGCTCAATTCGAAAGAAGAACCATTGAGAATGTACGCAACGATAAACGGATCATTACCCGCCCCTCAGCCTATGTCATTCTTCAGAATATGCTCGACCTGGCATTTCTTTATTCGATGACAGGCAGCCAGGAGTATGCCGATCAGGCTTACGGATATATAGAGCTTTGCACCTCCGATTCATCTTTCTGGCTAAATCCTCTCTCGTTTGGACTGACGCGAGCAAGGTTCCTGCGGAACAGCGCCATTGTTTACGACCTGTGTTTCAATGCCTGGAATACACAACAACGCAAACTGATAAGCAAACAGCTGATTGACTGCGCCTTTTCAATAAATTCGGCCTTTGGATTCGATGCCAACTATGCCCAGGAAAGCAACTGGATGGGGGTACGTTACGGAGCCATATTTCTCGCCACACTTGTTGCCGACGATTATGCGTCCATAGGGAATCGCCGATCACCTGTTAATGCATTGAACTGGGATTCGCGCGAAAGGTTACGCGATCATATCCGTGTAAACATCAACCCCAACGGCTGGAGCGCCGAGAGCCTGGGATATCATTTCTTTGCATGGTCCTTCATTACTCCGGCTATTGCTGCTTTTCAGAATAGTCTCCCGAATAACCAGGCTACCAAAATTGAAAACTTTGCTCCCAATGCCTCAAATTCAATTCTGGCACTT
This sequence comes from Bacteroidota bacterium, assembly GCA_021779665.1. Lineage (GTDB taxonomy): Bacteria > Bacteroidota > Bacteroidia > Bacteroidales > JAAUTT01 > JAAUTT01. Next base: position 45,911 of record JAJYAG010000024.1, read on the forward strand.
ACCTCTTCCATTGTAAATATTGAGGGAGCAAATGGCAAAGGAATGAAGGCCGACCTGTCGGATGATAACCTGGGAATCACACCCGATTTATTCCTGCAGGTAGTTCCAATTAATCCGGCCAGCCAATTGCCGGTTATCAAATGGGAGATTGATTACCTGAAAGATGAAAACATTGTAAATTCTATTTTCTATTATGCCGCGTATTATCCTGAGGAAGTTCAGGCTGAAAATCCGGCTAATCGCGGCCTGCTTAATTTTATTGAACCGGCCCAGGGAGCTGTTGTTTTTCGCAACCGTTTCCACGACCAGAATGATATAGTTGCCACTTTTACTGCAACCAGTAAAAGGGTGAGGGCGCACCAGTCGGGCGATAACCTTACTTTCCGGATCATCGGACTAGATAACATCTGGGCAGTTGGAGCAGGACGGACCGGACAATATGCAGGGCAAACCAACCTTTTTCCCTTCGACACTATTTCGAAAAAGGGTAATTACATCTCCGGGTCGCTGGGAAAACTCCTTGAATACAAGTTTTACGGCAATGGCTCAGGTTATGCCCAGGGAAGCGGAAGCTGTATGGGAGTTGAAGATCATATCCGCTATTTCCAGGCCGATTATAGCAAAAAAACTGGAGCAGAGGCTGTTTTTGTGATCGAAGACAAATCGAAAAACGGCAAAACCTGGAGGTTGAACACACCGGAATTCAATAAAGTTGAAAAAACCAGTGACGGTTTTATCATTACTGCTCCCAATGGAGCAACCCTCAAAGCCTTCGTTTTTAATGGAAAGGCCGATAAAACGATTTCAACAACTACAATACGTTACGGAGGTGACACGCAGGAAAATGTTGCAGGAATAGGCTATAAAGGCAAGTATTATGCAAACACTACTGCCATTGACTGTAAGTGCAACGGAAACATCATGGTTGTGCTTACGCTTCAGCCAAACGGAAAGGAACACCCCGAGGTGAAGTTACATGGTAACAAGCTAATGGTGGGGAATACAGAAGTTAAAAGAAATTAAAGGAGCTGCCTGAAAGTTGACTCCGGTTTAACTGGTAACATTTATGAAAAAAATATTCTTTGGTCTTGGATTGATATTTTTAGTAACGAAAATTGCTGCCCAGCCATGGTCGGCAAACTCTTATCCGGACGAAACCGGATTTCAGCATCGGATAACAGGTATGCTGCCAAAAATTGCCGAAAAAGGATTTGGTATACGCAGCCTTGCTGTTTCAAGATGCCCTGATACCGGATTACCTGTAAGGGTTTGGGCAGTTGAAGGCGAAGAAATTATATCTCCTTATACCGGGCGAAAATACAAACAAGGCCCCACCGGATATTTTGGTCCCAAAGCCAGGAACGAACAAGGTGAGATATCGGCATTTGGCGGCGATCCGCTGAAATATGATCTTCCGCCGGCAACCGCAACTTTGCTGCTCAATCCCAACGACTCGCTTGCAAGAGCTTTTTTAAGTATACCCGGAAACCTGCGACAACAGTATCACTTTGCCTGTAAAAACTGGGCGAGGTTTTATCCCTTGATGAGTGAGAAAATGAGTGAGAAATGGCGCAATGATTTCTGGAACAATGTTGCCTCATATGCCGAAGGAAGACGTCCTTCGGACGGACCTACCCGCGAATGGCTCACACTCACCACCAAACATAATCTTGTTGGCCAGCCGGGACAACTTTTAGGAGGCAACCCATTGGATGGCGGAACGGAAAATCACAAAACCATGTGGCGTACCAGTGGGTTGCTGTTCTCGCAACTATGTGCCGATACATGCCATATTTCAGGATATTCGGCAAAAGAAGCTGAAAAACTTACCAAAGACATGCTCCGCGACTTCGGGAAACGGTTACTGCTGAACGGAAACGGGGAATACGACTCGCAAATTTATTATCCGCACAGCATCGAAGGCTTCTTAAACCTCTACGATTTCTCTCCTGATGAAGAAACCCGGTTGCTTGCCAAATTCATCCTGGATTACTATTTCGCCACTTACGGTCTGAAGGTCATAGACGGAACTATTGCCGGTGCCCAAAAACGGGGATACCTGGCAGGCAGTATCCCAGGTGAAATGGAAACCATGCTCTGGGCGTACTTTAACAATACTTCCCGCAAGATGGACACAGAAATTGCCGGAATTCATCAGGTTACAACCAAATACCGCCCCAATGGGATTATTTACAATATCACAAATAAAAACCTGTCGCTTCCTTTTGAAGCCCGCATGAGCCGTCCGTTTTACCACATGGATTATCCGAATGCTTTCGCCGAAACCTTCTTTTGCAGTAACACCTATGCAATGGGAAATATCCAGATGACCATTGTGGACAACCCCAATCAGCAGATGGTGTGGTCGGTTGTAACCCGGGGTAATCAAATGCCCTTATGCTTTAGTGGCGGACAGCCAATGCGTGGCAGCACTTCCGGGCATAGTCCTTATACACAGACACTGCAGTCGAAAGGTACATTGTTATTGGTTACCGCTCCAACTGAACTTTCTCAAAACGCGGACACAACAATAGCTCCAAATTATTCCAAAGTGAAGCGCGACAATTTATGGCTATTACCCAAAGAAGAGCAGGGCAACAACTTTGAATTTAAAAACCGCATGAAATATGCTTCGAACGAACTTTTTGCTGTAAAACCACCTAAAGATAACTCTGCTGAAGAAATTGAAAGATTCTGGAACGAAAGCAAAGGTTCGGCATCGTCGTGGTTCTATTATCCCAAATCACTCAATCCGGTCGAAAAGGACGGCACTTTTTATCTGGAAACACCAACCATGCACATTGCTGTGATACCAATTTCGAAAGGAGGTTTTATATGGGCTCCCAAAACGCAGCCGGAAGGAAATTCAGAGGCAAAAAAATTCCTGAAGGACTACAGCATAATTGTATTTCCGGGAGAAACATCGGGTTATATTGTTGAAACAGCTGAAAAATCAATTTATCCGGGAAGTGATGACTTTGCAAAAGCGTTAAAAACAAAAACCCGGTTGGATTCGTCGGATCTTGAAACAAAGCATGAAATAAGCTACACCTCTCTCAGCGGGCAGCATTTAAGGATGATTTATAATCCGCAGGGATTGCGCTGTGCCGCCTGGATCGACGGAAAAAGGCAGGATTGGAATAACCTGACTGGTGGAGCGGTTTACGATAGTCCATACCTGAAAGTAAAAAACGGAATGATGAGAATCTCGGACGGAAAACAGGCTTACGAAATAGACTTCAGAAAAGATAAACCATTATACAGAGAGTTAACTTCTCCGGTTTTAAAATAACCCCTGGATATTAAACACGAAGACACCATAGACAAGAAGAATAATAGCATTCTCTGGTCTATGGTGTCTTTATTTTTAATTAAAATCCGGTAAAGTCTTACTTCAAAACTGCAACAAAACCACCAGCGGGGAGAACTTCCACAACCATCTTGTCTCCCGATTTAATTGTAGTTGTTGAGGATTCAAATTCTTTAGCAGTTGCGCCATCGGTAATAATGCTTGCAGCAAAATCATTTTTACCTAAACGGGAAAGATCAATTTCCCATTTGGCCGATTGGTCAGTACCATTTATACCACCAATGTACCACGCATTATTCGCACGACGGGCAATAACACATTCTTTTCCGGGATAACCCTGCAGCAAAATTGTAGAATCCCAAACCACAGGTACTGTTTTGAGGAATTGTTTAGGCTCGGCGGGCAACTTCCTGTAAGGCTCAATCCTGTCGGCCAGATGTAAAATTCCGGATTCGAAAACCACCGACAATGCCAGCTCATGACCATAAGTTGTAAGGTGTGGGTATCTTTGATCCGAGAAAGTAACGGGAGTATAGTCCATAGAACCAACTGCATTTCGTGTAAACGGAAGTATTGTGTTGTGCCAAACAGCGTTTTGAGGATAGATACTGTCGAAGGCATAACTTTCGGCGCCACGGATAGCTTCCATTGAAACCAGGTTAGGCCAGGTACGGTTCCAGCCTTTAGGTAAAGTACAGCCATGAAAGTTTACCATCACTTTATTATCGGCAGCATCTTTCAAAATATCGAAATACTGTTTGATAATCATAGGCTTGTCGCTTTGGAAGAAATCGACTTTCACTCCTTTTACTCCCCATTCTCCGAGTTTTTTAAATTCTTCGCGACGTTTAACATCGTCGCTCATGATGTCGCGCGGACGTTCGGTAACATCATTATGCTGACCGCCCGAATTATACCACATCAAAACCCCGATGTTTTTTGAATTGGCATATTTTACAAGCTGTTCTATATTGCCTCCTTCCATCAGGTCCCAATTGGCATCAACAAGAGTATATTCCCAACCCATTTCGGCCGAAAAGTCTACAAATTTCTTCAAAGAGTTAAAGTTCTTGGGACTTGGCCAGTCGCCCCACCAGCTCCAGGATGCACGACCGGGTTTAATCCAGCTCTCGTCGTCAATTTTGCTAGGCGGATTGAGTTTCACAACCATATTCGATTCAACCACATCGGAGAGGTTTTCGCCAATTACAATTACCCGCCATGGAGTAAACCACGGTAAAGAAGAAACTGGCTTATTGGAGCAGGTATTCTTGGCTTCGTCGTCTTCTGGAAGTCTTATGGTATATTTACGACCTTCGGCTGCAGGTTGCAAGTGAGCTGCAAAATAACTGGAGTCGACGGCTGCTTCGGTTAGCAAAATCCAGGAATTTCCGGTTTCGAACAGTGCAGGGAAAGCCCATCCTTCTTTTGAAGGGGCTGCAGTACCAATTGCTATCCCATTTTCGAAATATCTTTCATAAGCAGGCGTATACATGGTTACCTTATCGTAGGGTTGAATCCACGCTTTACCATCCTGAGCAATTGCAAAGCTGCTAACCTCGTCTTCTACAGTACAAACACTGTCAGTTCCGGGAAAATGATAGCGAAAAGCCACTCCATCGTCATAAACTCTTGCAATGACTTCGACCGGAACACCGTTTTCATTCTCAAGTTTGATAGTAACTTCGTTGTAATGGTTCGCAATGCTTTTTTGTTTTCCAACCGGTAAAGCAAAAGTTTCGTTGATTACAACAGATGTATCTATGCCCACAAATTTCAGGTTATTAATAAAGGCATTGTCGCTCCTGCGAATGCCCAAACCTGAAGAAGCAATAACTTCCTGATTAACTCCAGCTTTGTCAATTGCAACTTTGTAATTTAATTGTCCATCGTCACTCAGCAGGAAGGTAAATTTTATTTTTCCGGTGGGTGAAGCTGCTGACCATTCTTTTTTGCCGCTTGTGCAGGCTAATGCCAGTAAAAATATTCCCAGCATGGTAAAGCTAATTAGATTTCGTTTCATTGTTTTGGATTAAATTATATATACAAATATGTTAAAATATCGGAAGAGATAAATTACTACTTCATCGTCCTTTTCACCGTATTTACATCGGCGTGCCCACCTTTGCCGTTTATGATGCTTTTGATAATGCTTTCCTTGTGGCCGCCATACAGCCAGTAAATTATTTTATGATGGATGTCCTTTTCGATAGCTTCGGGGGTTTCAATGGCCTGATCGACTATAACAGGTGCCTTAAAAAAAACGCAGTATATCCCCAGTCCCCATGCTTGGTGGCTGGTTACTCCGTCGGCAACTTTATAGGAAGCATAGCCATTCACTGAACCATGCTTAAAAGCTTCGGCTGTGGGTGGATCGTAAGGCATTTCGCTCTGGTAAAAATATACCCTTCCTCCATTTCCGTTCCAAAGGGTTTGATATTCCTGGAAGTGCTCGCAGAACAAACCATAAACAGTAACATTGTCACCATTTACAATTAACCCGTTTTTACTTGTGTTCTTATCCCAGGCCACTTCTTTTCCATGGTCAGCACGCCACAACCAGGTATGATCCACAATTACATCATTACTGTTAATCACCAGGCAGCTCGAAGTGGTTCCGGCTCCATAACCTCCCACCCTCATAAAAATATCATACAAAAGAATGGGATTCTTTTCGTGGCTCTTTCCGGTTCTGGTCTCTCCTACCCGCATCAGCGTTTCCGATTGTATTTTCCCTGCATCAACTGTTAATCCGCAAACAGTAACTCCATCAACATCCGAAATTTCCATTACCGGATTACCATTGGTTGAAACAAGTGTTGCCATACCTACACCCATTATCAGTGTTCCCGGGCGGGTAACCTTCATGCTTTGGTCAAGCTTGTAAATCCCTGGTGTGAAAAATATGTTTTTACCTTTTGACAGGGCCTTATTCAAGGTTAGAGCATTATCCGTTTCGGGAAATGCAATATAAAATTCTTTTAACGTTGAAGAGCTCCCGGTGTTTCCTGACCTAGTCCAGCTTACACCAGCCGTATTTTTCTGTAAAGCCGGTATCGAGATTTTATATTGTGATTTATCCAGTACGAGATAGGGCTTCTCCCTCACCAAAGAAGTTTGAGGAAGAACTGTATATTGATTTTCAGGCCAGCGATCCTCGGGAGCATTGGGCACACCCATAAACATAATGTTCCAGCTTCCACGGTCCCATTTGCTGATGTCTGCATTGCGGGTGAACCATTGCTGCTGCCCACCGGCGAGCACGGTGCCTTCAATTTTGGAATCGGCAATAAAACCACCGCTGGCCCAGCCATCGTCGTGCAACTGTATGTCGCCTTTGATATGCATCCGCCGCAACGGAGCTGCCTGCGAAACTCCCCAGATATTCAACGCTCCCGAAGGACTTACTACAGTTAAGTTTTCAATTGCCCGCCAGAAATTTAAAGTCACATTCCCGTTCTTCAAACCTTTCGATATAATGGTTCCGTTTATCACCACATCGTCGGGCGATTTGCCCAAGCCCAGTATTTGCATGTAATAACCCAGCTTCAGATCAACCTGGTAAGTTCCCGGTTTGAACATCAGGGCATATCGGTTCGGGCTGAACTCGCTTTCGCGCGGATGCTGCCGGTTATACAAGGTATCGATGAGTATCTGGATGTCCTTCATATCCATTGAAGGATCGAAAATAAATACATTTTCACCAAATAACTTCTGGTTATACATAGCTGCAAAAGAGGGTAACCTGTTTGAACCTGCACCCGGAGTTTGAGGCAGAACCGTCAGAGTATACGCCCATAGGGTTAGCGAAAGCAGAAAAATTTTCTTCTTCATTTTATGAATTCGATTAAGTTAATAGCAGCGAAATGCCATTGCGAAAGATACAAAAATAACACAATTGCGTGTTGTCATTCGTTCGTCACATTTCTTACGCGTGGCTGTCAATAAAATATTCACAATAGCCCTACATAAACTAACTTTAAGAGCAAAGAATATCTGAATTGTCATATTGACGTTACAGGAAATTAACCCATGCTATCCAGATAATTCTTCTATCCAACCTAAAATTTATTTGCGTATGAGAAAATCTACTCTTTGGTTTATTGCTGCCATGGGATTATTATGGACCATGACAGCCTTTGCCACCATTGTAAAATCACCAGAAATGCCCGACAACAAAATGGAAGTTGCAACACCCCCTGTTTCATTTTATGAAACAGATCAATACTGTCCCATTAAATTCTAAAATTGTTCTTTGAAATATTTGAAATTTAGCGAGTTATACTGGTTTTTTAATTAAACGGATTTCAATTTGCATTTTGCAA
>JAJYAG010000302.1 GCA_021779665.1 Bacteroidota bacterium
TGTAAAATATTCAAGAATGCCTTTAGGCAAAAAAGCATTTAATAGATTCGATTCTTCTCTTTGATGTTCCATAGGAGTGCAAAGAAAATACTTTATTTATTCTCCCCCAACTTTTCCGACTGATCCCAAATAATTAAGGAAGCTTACAAGAAATCAATGAAAGGGCTATAAACGACAAAAGCCCCGCTATTTCTAACGAGGCTTTTGTACCCGGGGCGGGAATTGAACCCGCACGACCATCACTGGCCACAGGATTTTAAGTCCTGCGTGTCTACCAATTCCACCACCCGGGCAGAAGGTTTTAATTTTTTCAAAGTTAGAACCTGAAAAAAAAAGGGCTACTAAAAATTAGACGCCCTTATTTGGAGCGGAAGACGGGACTCGGACCCGCGACCCTAACCTTGGCAAGGTTATGCTCTACCAACTGAGCTACTTCCGCGTTTTTTACTGCTCCTCCAATTTCAACTGCTTTGCAGTACTCAATCGTAACCCTCAGTAATTTTTTGGTGGTGCAAATATATCTAAAAAATCATTCCGGCAAACAGGGTCATTAACTTTTTTTGAAAATTTTCTTTCATTGCGACCCTCTGAAACGACGCATTAATGCTCAATTCAACTGAAAATCAGAAAAATGATCCCAAATAATTTTTCTCAAAATTTTTAAAGAAAATTGCCACGAATGTACGAATGAGATGTTTATTCGTGCATTCGTGGCTTATAAAAACAAAAATCCGGCAAGATTTTATTCTTGCCGGACCATTACATATACTAACCAATAAAAAACTAAGAAACTTCTGCAAGTCTTCGGTTCATTTCGCGTTCCACAACCCAGAGGTTGCAATCGAGAACGTACTTCATTACCGAAACCGAAAAATAATCGAACTCTCCTTTATGCGACTTCATACTCCCAATTACATGATATCCCTTGGGGAGAATATGGCTTTTCATGTGCTGGAAGACATTTCCAGAAGCAATAGCGTAAGTTGTAAACAGAACTGTTTTCTTTTCGTTTGCCACCGGAAGTCGTTTTGTAAATTCAACCCATTCAGTGTCTGGTTTCTGACCAAAAATAAATTTACCAACAGTTCTGCCTCCAAGGAATAGCATATCGGCCTGTCTGATATCTTCAGCAGTGGCTTCTTCTATGCTTTTAACGGTAACGCTGCCCTTGATACGTTTTACCCTTCGTGCAATTTCTTCAGCAAAACGTTTGGTGTTACCTTTTTTGGATTGATATACTACGAGTGTGTTCATTGTTTTCGAATTATGGTTGTGTAATTTAGAATTAATGAAACGAAAGTACTCCCCCTATTGTTCATGGGAAAATAAAAATCGTTGGATCGGAAAATTTACCGGTAAACCGGCGAAAATTGGGGATGAATTGTTTTTAGAGTCCTGATATCTTTTTTATCTCGTTGAGCTTGTTCAAAGCTTCGATGGGCGTGAGATTATTGATATTCAAATGCTTTATTTCATCACGAATACGCTTGAGCACCGGATCTTCGAGCTGGAAAAAGCTGAGTTGAATGCCTTCGCGCTTATTGGCAATGTCGTTAACAGGTTTGGCAATATTCCCCTGTTTGTTGGCGCCTTCCATCTCCTTCAGAATTTCGTTTGCGCGGTTTACAACACTTTTAGGCATTCCGGCCATACGTGCCACATGAATTCCAAAGCTATGCTCGCTTCCTCCCGGCACAAGCTTCCGCAGGAAAATTACTTTGTTGTCGAGTTCCTTTATTGAAACATTGAAATTGCGGATCCGCTGGAAGGATTTCTCCATTTCGTTCAGCTCGTGATAATGGGTTGCAAACAGCGTCTTTGCCTTTCCGCCAGGATATTCGTGGATATATTCCACCATGGCCCAGGCAATGGAAATTCCGTCGTAGGTACTGGTGCCACGACCAATTTCGTCGAGCAATATCAGGCTGCGGGATGAAATGTTATTCAGAATGCTGGCTGTTTCGAGCATTTCGACCATAAAAGTCGACTCGCCCAGCGAAATATTATCTGATGCTCCTACCCTGGTAAAAACCTTATCGATTACGCCAATTTTAGCACTGGCAGCAGGGACGAAACTTCCCATCTGTGCCATAATCACGATAAGCGCCGTTTGTCTCAGCAAAGCACTTTTACCCGACATATTGGGACCCGTGATAATGATAATCTGCTGTTCAGTCGAGTCGAGCATCACATCGTTGGCGATATACGACTCATCGGCAGGCAGCTGTGCTTCAATAACCGGATGCCGGCCCAGTTTGATATCCAGCACTTCACTGTCGTCCACTTCGGGGAACGTGTATTTCTTTTCGCGGGCTATGGATGCAAAACCCTGAAAGCAGTCGATGCGTGCAATAATATTTGCATTTAACTGGATGGCAGGGATAAATTCGGCAATCGACGAAACCAGATCGCAAAATAGCTGGGTTTCGAGGGTAAGAATTCGTTCCTCAGCCCCCAGGATTTTGGACTCATATTCCTTAATTTCTTCGGTGATATATCGTTCGGCGCTCACCAACGTCTGCTTGCGGATCCAGTCGACCGGAACCTTATCCTTATGCGTATTTCTTACTTCAATATAATATCCGAAAACATTATTAAAATTGATTTTGAGTGAAGGAATGCCCGTCCGTTCGCTCTCGCGCTGCTGAACCTGCTGCAGGTAATCCTTGCCCGAATAAAGTAAAGTGCGCAGCTCATCCAGCTCAGCAGAAACGCCCGAAGCAATCACATTGCCTTTCTGCAGTGCCACCGGGGCTTCTTCGTTAATTTCCCTTTCGATGCGTTCGCGGATGAGGTTACAGGGATTCAGTTGCTCGGCCATACGCACAAGCCCTGCTTCGGCCGATTCGCGGCAAATATTTTTAACCGGCAGAACAGCTGCCAGTGCACATTTTAGCTGATTTACTTCCCGGGGTGATATTTTACCGATTGCCACCTTCGAAATCAGTCGCTCGAGGTCGCCCACCTGACGAATCAGAATTGTAAGCTGCTCGCGGGCTTCTTCGTTTTCGAAAAGATAGTTAACGGTATTAAGTCGTTCGTTGATGGCATT
>JAJYAG010000191.1 GCA_021779665.1 Bacteroidota bacterium
ATTGTTTCGCGCGATAAATCGACGTACACTTTCGACTCTTCATAACTTATCCCGTCAATCCACTGAGTCGCTATCAGAACCTTTCGGCCGGGTAGCCAGCTCCGGGTATCAAGAACAAAATAGCGTATTGTCCAGGTATCGTCGTTAATAATAAAGTCGTCCACATGACCAATTTCGCCATCTATTGCCTGAAAATCATAGTCGACAACTTCTTTCGAACTTCTCAGATTGGGATTCCATGAATTTCTGGTTTCCTCATCCCTTTTCCACATTTCGCGGTCTCTGATAATATAGGGATAAGCTCCCCACATGTTCGTACTTCCCCAATAATAGGGAGTTCCGTAATAAATGGTGTATTCCTGTTCGTACTGCCTGGAAACGGGCTTGTCGGAATCGCAGGCAGGACTATCGGCAACCTGCTGCTTGGTTAAATTTACATTAACAAGTTCCGAGTCGTAATCGACCGACTGGATAAAATAGGGCGAAATTAATACCTGTTTTGAGTTAAACCAGTTACCAGTTTCAACAACAAGATACCTTACAGTCCAGAATTTATCGTCGAAATAAAATTCCTTTACACTGCCAATATCGGCATCGATGGCATTAATTTTAAAGCCCTTCAGAGTTTTCGATTTGACTAACATATTTACCTCCTTTTTTAACAAATTGGATTGGTGTTAAACATTGGGTTAGTAATATAAAATTACAATTCCGCGAGCAATAAATGTTACATTTAAAGTATTGAAGTTTACACTTTTCGCACATTACCAAACAATTGAGTAATATGATCCACACCTTTTAACTATATGAGGAATAAACTGCCCGTTATGGTAATCATTCGACACGACCATCTACTATCCTGATTATGAACTATGTTTTCTAAGCTTTCCTATATCTTTTAATAGCATAACATCACAAAGCTTCCGCAAAATAAAACCGCCACAGGCATACGCTTTGAATAGTTTTATTTTTTATGGTAGAAAGGTTAATACAATTATCTCATGGAACATGAAAAACATAAATCGGACATTCCGGGAGTTAACCTGTACTTGTAACTTCTGCTCTCTGGCATTGCTGCCAGTAGGGAATAAATTTCAAATACTGATATAACTAAAAATCATAATGACATGAATAATTCTTCATTAAAGGAAAACCAGGAGGGAGTTATTGTTATCACCGGAAGCAGCGGACTAATAGGCTCGGCTCTTATTAAAAGGCTTGCCGGAAAATTCAAACTTATTGGTCTCGACAGGGATGGTCCTCCCTACCCTCCCAAAGAAGCCGAATGTATACCCATGGATATAACCAGCGTGGAAAGCATTTCCCGTGCTATGGACAGAATTTATTATGAATATGGAAGTAAAATAACTTCGGTGGTTCACCTTGCAGCGTTCTACGATTTTTCGGGTAAACCCAGCAATTTGTACGATGAAATTACCGTAAAAGGAACAGGACGATTGTTGAACGCGCTGCAGCGTTTTGAGGTGGAGCAGTTTATTTTTTCCAGTACGAACCTCATATACAAACCCACCACTCCCGGGAGAAAAATTGCCGAAGACTGCCCCATCGAACCCAACTGGGCTTATCCCGAATCGAAAGTTCATACTGAAAATCTCATTGCGGTGAAACGCGGCAACCTGAACACGGCCATACTGCGCATTGCCGGGATATATGACGACTGGTGCCATTCAATTCCCATTTCACATCAGATACAGAGAATTTACGAAAAACAGTTTACGAGTCATTTTTACTCGGGCAATGTAAATCACGGAAATGTTTTTCTGCACCTGGAAGATATGATTGATGCCCTGGAAGCCACAATTACAAAGAGAAAAAGCTTACCTGCAAATATAGCCATTAACATAGGTGAGCCCGAAACGCCAACTTATGAAGAGCTTCAGGAAGAAATAGGATTGCTAATCCATGGCGAAGAGTGGAAAACCTATGAAATTCCCCGACCATTAGCCAAGGCAGGCGCCTGGGGGATGGACCTGTTTGGCGATCCTTTTATAAAACCATGGATGATCGATCGTGCCGACGATCACTACGAACTTGATATTACGCGTGCGAAAGATTTACTGGACTGGGTACCGAAATACAGTCTTCTTGCTGATTTGCCCATAATTATCCAAAATCTTAAAAAGGATCCTGTTCGCTGGTATAAGGAAAACGATCTGAAATTACCTGCCAGCCTTAAAGAGGTGGCAAACAATTAATGGATATCGGGTTTAAAAACTGATTTCCAGCCACCTCCAAACTTTTCTTTGATGGTCCCTTTTACCATCGACAAAAAAATAACTGCCAGACCGGCAAGGGTGTCGTTTAAAACCGACATTCCGGTTTGGAAAGTGAGTATCCAGGGAGCAATTATCAGCCAGGCTCCCAGATAGCGGTTTGCAATTCTTACATCGCGAACTGACTCTGCCATCGAAATAACGGCCACGGTAGCTATGAGTGCGCCTGTAATATAGGCATTGTTCGAAGCTGCCTTTTTATAGTTCAGTATTCCGGGAGCTATCATCATCCAGATCCCGATCATGGTATTGATTATTCTTGCCCACATTTCACTGCATATTATTTACAACGTCTTTATTTCCCCAAAATGCTTTCCATACAGAATAACCCGCTCTTTTACTCTTGCTTATAAACTGCAGGCTTGCCAACAGTTCGTCCATAGCCGGACCAATCATAATAACCGAGCACGTTGCCGAGATAAGGCAAAACGTACACCATGCATTGAACATAACCGGCTGAAGCACCACAAGCAGAATACTTATAGCTCCAAAAGGCCCGACGAACAAGCCAAAAACAATTACAATCCAGGGCATGGTTTTCCAACGGTATACACCACCAATAATCCCGGCAACGATATCGAGCAGATAGCTGAATGCTCCAAGCGCTGCATCGGGAACAGGTAATAAGGTCGACACAGGGCTGTTAAGGATCTTGCGGCTGCCATTGCCAAAGAAAGGCTCCCACACATCGTCAATAATTTTGAACTGGTAAAGGGAAAGGTAACCTGCTGTTACCATACCAACAAAAGCGATGATTAACAAAGGTATCCGCTGACTCCAGGCGGATGGGTTGTATGTCCATCCGGGTGGACTAAATTGGTGCTTACTGACATGTATATTGTTTTCCATCAGGTAATAACTGTTTGAATAAGGGTTATATCAATTCTTATTCTTTAGATAACAATTAAACCCGTTTAAATAGCAAAATATAAGGTCAGATAAATTCGGGGAAACAGTGGGTAGTAAGGTTGAATTGCCGGAAATAAGGTTTCCAAAGCTGTCGCGCTGTTTGTAACGACAGAGACGAAGTGTGCCGGTTTACTTTCGTTAAAACACGAAAACACCATGACATAAAGAAAAAATACTTTGTGCCTTGGTGTCTTCGTGTTTCAGTTAAACTATATTTCGTCCAGTTTCATCATCTTCAGGTTGGAAGTGAATTCCTTCAAATCCATTTCGTGCGCAGGTGTAAAAGTAACCTTAACGCTTTGCCCCGGAAGAATGTCAAAATAATTATCGCTGAAGAAACCATCGCCACTTTCGAGACTCATGTATAGATTTTTGATAAGTTTTGGCGACGACAGGTTGAGGATAAATGTTCCGTTTTCCTCCTTTATTTCACTGATTACTGAAGTCTTTGGTAAACTAAGATCTTTAGGAGGCAAAAAATACAGAATATTGGAGCTCAAAACCTGATCACCTTCTTTTACTTCGGTGTACAGCAACGATGTTTTCAGAGCTGACGCAGGAACAATATTGGCAAGATCGTCGTTAAAAAACTCCTTACTGCTGTTTGGTTCAAGCGTCGCGGGGATGTTTTTTTCAAACAACACTTTTCCTGAAAAGTCAATTACTTTCAGAACCAGGTTGGTTTGCTTCTGCTCAAAAAGATCGTTCACAACATAAACGCTGATTCTGGACGAGTCCTTATCAGGCGATACCAGCACATCCGAATAAGCCTTTTTTGTATAGTACATCTGTGCTTTCCAGCGACGGTAGTAGTCGGTGCTGCTCCACGATGCTACAGGCCAGCAGTCGTTGATCTGCCAGAACAGGGTTCCCATGCAGTAGGGTTTTGCACGGCGGTGCGCTTCCATGGCAAATTTAATACCTTCGGCCTGCAGCACTTGTCCGACATAGAGAAATTTCCGGAAATCAGTCGGAACTTTATAATCGCGCTGCATATAGTTTTTGATGGTCCCATTTCCGATGGACGAGCGCTGGTGGGCTTTCATCACATCCGAGAAAATGTCGTAATCCGCAGGGATGGTATAAGTCCTAACGGTATTGAACTCAGGGAAAGACTGGAAACCATATTCGCTCATAAACCGCCCGATGTTGGTTTCGTATTCTTCGAAAGGTTTCTGGCCCCACCAAACATCCCAGTAGTGAATATCGCCACTATGTGCCTTCAGGTCCGAATGTTTTTTCCAACCCGCCATGGGCGATGATGGCCAGTAGAATTTATCGGGATCATATTCAGCAACAACTTTTGGTAATATTGCATGGAAAATGGTATCGTAAGCATGCCAGATATTTTTACCCTGCTCGGCGTTATATTGCTGTTTCCAGCCCCAACCTCCTTTTTCGTTAAATTCCTGCCAGGCTACATCAATTTCGTTGTTTCCGCACCAGAGGGCAACAGATGGATGGTTACGTAACCTTTTCACATTATCGATGGCTTCGAGACGGATATTTTCAAGAAACGCATCATCGCCGGGATACATGCTGCAGGCAAACATAAAGTCCTGCCACACCAGAATACCGTATTTATCGCATAAATCATAAAACTCATCATTTTCGTAGATGCCACCGCCCCAAACGCGAAGCATGTTCATTTTGGTATCGTAGGCCGATTTTACAACTTTCTCATATTCGGCAGGAGTTACTCTTGGCAGGAAGTTATCGCTCGGAATATAATTGGCTCCTTTCATAAATACAGGCTTGCCATTCAGTTCCACATAAAAACTCCTGCCCAATGAATCGGGTTCCTGAACAACTTTAACAGTGCGGATTCCGATGTTGGCTTCCTTATTATCAATAACTACATCGTCAATTTTGAGATTTCCGGTAAGATTATAGATAAATGCCTCGCCAAGTCCGTTTGTCCACCATAATTTGGGATTGTTAACCGTAAAATTTACTTCACCTTTGCATAAACCGGGCTTCAGACTGATTGACCCCTTTGCCCTGATGGAAGAATCGTTATTGCAGAAAACTTCAAGATCGGCACTGCCACTTGCCGACGACTGAACTTCGAAAACAGCTTTCAGGGTTGCTTTATCGGCAGAAACCGACTGCTGAACAATCTGCAGATTTTGAATGCGTGCATTATTCCATGCCTGCATAAAAACGGGTCGCCAGATACCTGAGGTAACAAAACGCGGACCCCAGTCCCATCCGTAATGGTAACCGGCCTTACGGGTGAAAACGCTTACTCTTTTGTCGCCCAGACCACCATTTTCGCTCTGATCGTTCGATGCCGGAAGACCATAGCCGAATTTCTCAAGTTCTTTTAAGCCTATCTTGATGGGAGAATGGAAATATATTTTCAGATTATTATCACCTACCTTGAGGAATTTCTTACAATCTACAATCCATTCGCGGAACATGTTATCGGATTTCAGCACCAGCGAATCGTTCACATACACATCAGCATAGGTATCGAGCCCTTTGAAGTTAAGTTCAATATTTTCGCGCTGAAGTATGGAACTGTCAATCTTTATGGTGTTTTGATATATCCAGTCTTTTTTATCAATCCATTGCAGGTTTCTTTCATTTGTGCGATAGAAAGGATCGGCTATTCTTTTATTTGCAAGAAGATCGGTATGCACTGTTCCAGGGACTTTGGCCGGAAGCCATTCTCCGGAATCGGCCTGCTTGAACTGCCACCCGGAAGTAAGATCCATACTGGTGACAGGAGCTACCTCTTTCATCTTACTACAGGAGATGATTGTGAGTCCAAGCAACAGCAATAAAAAATAATGCTTCATAGAGTAATTAAGGTTAAGTTTAACAATCATTTTCTTTTAAGAAAAAACTTTGTAGAAGGCTTAGGGATGTAATTATCTTCGATGAACGACATAAAACCCAGCAGAGCACCCCAGTGATAAAACGGATCGCTGCTGCTTACGTCGTCCGAATAACCTGTGATTGCATTGTAATTTTCGTAAACTCCTCCCTTTTCGAGCCAGTTCTTCATTAAAAGATTATACGACTTTTTAATCAGGTCTTTTCGGGCATCGGGCAGATTATAATTGGAAACGCCAACATAAACGAGGAAATTCATGGGAGCCCAGATGCGTCCGCGCCAATAGTTCTGGTCGGTAAAAGCGGGATCGTTGCGTGAGATACTCGGAATTACCCATTCGCTGTAAAACTCGCCGGGATTAAAATAGTGCTCCTTCATCATCCTTTCCGCCTGACTTTGGCTGGGAATTCCGGTAAGCAAAGGATAAAAATTCGTGGGTGAAAGTCTAGGGCTGAAAGTATTATTATCAGTGCGTTTATTGAGATAAATTCCCTTTTCTTCGTTCCAGAGATCTTTCAAAGCTTTTGTATAAGAATCGGCCCGTGCTTTCAGTTCTTTGGCATCGTCCTTTTTCCCTAATAACTCTGCAATTTCCAAAAGATTCTGACAATCCCAGATATACATGGAAGTAAGTCCAACGTCGCCTAACTCAAGCATATGCTTGCTTTTGTTGAAAGGAATATTATCGTACATGGGCGAATTATCCAATCCCGACTCGTACATGGCCGCCTGAAGATTATTGGATTCAAATGCATACGAAGGATCATTTACCGGATTTGATCCCCAGCTCAGAAATCCGTCGTTATCGCGGTTCTTAGGCCACCAGCGGTTCCAGGCCAAAAGCTCGTCGTAAGTCTCCTGGAGAAACCATTCTTCGCCAAATCGCTTGTAAATTTCCTTCACTATAAAACTGCCAACAGGAGGCTGACTTCTGTCCAGAGACACTTTTCCGTACGATGCTGCAAAATTGGGTATAAAACCACCTTCGGTAATCGATTTGGTAATTTCAACAGCATTGGCATAAGCCAGCTCTTTGTTGAAGAGTGAAAACATGTAGCTGACAAAGTAAGTGTCCCAATCGAAGAGTACATATCCACCCCAGGTTGAATTCCAAGAACGGCTTACCGGCGTAATTACCCTTTTATTTTGCGGATCGTAAATGGTATTCCATCCCAAAACCGACGACATGGTGCGGTAAACTTCCGAAAGGCCCTCGTACTGCATGGCTTCGCGTTCCATGTTATTACGGTTGGTTTCCACAAACGAACGGATCTCTTCCATACTCATAGGGTTACCCGCATAAATACCCACTTCGCCTTCTAACGGAATTGCCAGATAGGGTGAATTTACCGGAACATAATCCAGGGTTTGTTTATTGGGAGTACCTATAACTACTGTTTTGTTCCCGGCTTCAGCAATGATCTGGTTACCCGAAAGAGACAATCTGCCCGGAAGATTCCATAACATCCCGCTCTCGATGATGATATTGGGTGCTTTGGGAGTTACCTTCATGGTGGTTATAAGGGCAACCCACTGGTTACCTTTGGCAGCAGTCTGAATTCTGAAAGTATTATTGCTCCACTCTACAAGAACTTCGGTATAACTTCCGTCGGCGGCATGCCAGCCGGGAGTAAGTTTTTCGGGTCTGCCTTCGCGTACACGAAACGATTCTTTCAAATATGAATTTCCGTTGGCAGTATTATTAAAGCAAATATTTACAGCAATAGCTTCGGGCATAAGCACATGCGAAAACATACTTTCGGTATTCCAGGTATTCCAACCTTTGGCCAATGAGGTTTGTAATGATTTATATTTTTCGCTGTAAGGAGTAACTTGAGCAAAAACGGAAACACTTGTAAGAAGAACAAGAATAGCTATAATTGAATGCTTCATTTATATTTTGGAAATATGAGTTGTATTACAAAGTAACAAAATAATATAAAGGCTCCAACAATAGGGATGTTAAAAAGATGGGAGCCTCAGCAAAAGTTTTTGCGGGTTGTTTAAAGACGATTAAATAACTTTTCCTAAATTGTTGCGAAGGGAGGCAAATTACTTAGAAAACACCATTGAAGTCATTTACTACTAAGAAGTATTACCCTATCAAAAAAGGTCTGAATGTGTACCGGTACGAACGAGAGTAATTTCTTTATTAGTTACAGTGAACCAAATAATTAACCAATCAGGTTCTATATGAGCTTCGTAATGATTTTTGTAATCTCCTTTCAGTAAATGAGTTTTGTATTTAGAAACAGGCAAAGTTCCCGTATCTTCAAGTATAATGAAAGCTTCGTGAAGTTTTTGGATGTCGTATCCTCTTTTTAGAACTCTTTTATAATCTTTCTTGAATTGAGTTGAAAAACTCAGGATATACATATGGCTAGGAGTTCAATTTCTTTATTAAATCATCCACGTTCGTCGATTTGATCACCTTTCCGGCTTCAGCATCATGCATCGCCTTCAGAGTATTTTTGTTAGGAGTTTTGGCTTCCTCAAACCTAATAAAACTTTCCCCCTGAAACTTTTTCAGGAACTCTAAAAGACTCTTGCCTTTCGGGGTACGTTCGTTAATGGTTATAGTTGTCATAAAATCAAAATTTCAAGCAAATATACCAAAATCATTCCATCTAACCGCAGATTTTCCAGTTTTAGAAAGCTGTAAGTATGGCGCTATAAAGACGATTCCCTGATGATTAATTCATGTCTGATAACAATTGAGCGGGTAATTTGAGATCCCTGCTTGCTGCTCAGCCGGTCGATAAGGGTTTGAGCTGTAATTTGTCCCATTTCAAAACCTTTGTAATCCACTGTGGTGAGATGTGGCTCTATTACCCTGGAGATATAGTCGTTGTTAAAACCGGCAAAAGCAATATCATCGGGTATCCGGATATTACTTTTACGAAGGGCGATCATGCAGCTCACGGCACACGAGTCGTTGGCTACAAAAACAGCATCAGGTTTTGCATCCATTTCAAGTATTTTGGCAGCAACGTCTGTTCCGGCGTCCCGACTTAAGTCGGTAATAAACAAGTTCGAAGGATTGAAATCAATACCGTGATCTTTCAGGGCCTGCAGAAAACCATTATAACGGTCGCGGTAAACATTGCGGGCCAGATTGCCGGTAACATGAATCAAATTTGTATAGCCCTTCGATAACAGATGAGAAGTGACCTCGCAGGCTGCCTTAAAATTATCGATAACAACGGTGGGACAATCGTCCAGGTCGGCCACCCGGTCGAAAAACAAAACAGGTGTCCCTTTTTTAATAAAAGGTCTAAAATGCTCAGGCGACTGGGTATTTGATGCCAAAGAAACCATCAACCCGTCGACCCGGTTGTTGAACAAGGTACGGGCATTCACCTTTTCCTTCTCCTCCGATTCAAGCGACTGACTAATAATCAAATTATAACCTGCTTCGTTAACAACCTTTTCAATGCCGGCAATTACATCCGACATAAACATGCTGTTCAGCCTTGGAACTATCAACCCAAGGGTATTGGTGCGGTTGTTTCGTAAACTGCTTGCAAAGGTGTTCATCTGGTATCCCATCTCGGCGGCGGTTTCCAGAATTTTCTTTTTGGTTTTCTCGGTAATGGCAGGATGATTTTTAAGCGCGCGGCTCACGGTCGCCGTAGATACGTTCAACTTACGGGCAATATCGTAGATGGTAACTTCTCTTTTGTTTGTCATCACTTAAAAAAGATTGGTAAAGTAAACAGAAATTAAACAAACATGCAACTGGTTGCATAGAAATTTAGTCGATAGCTTCTGGTTCATGGCTCAGGCTGTGTGTTAGGCCTGTCATGTCTCAAATCATATTTAATTATAACCTGAACACCTTACTCTTTATGGGATTGAAGCCCTTTCTTTCTTAATATTGGCTGTGGACTGACGTTCGCCGACTGAGGAGGCTCTCTTGTAGATTATTGTTGATAATAAATAAGATCTACAATTGCGGCGATGTTAAAATTATAGTTCTTTTAGGACATTCTCACGCCGCCAAAATTCATTCTGTTTATTTGAACCCAGGGCGCCGCTTCACTTTGCCCTGGGCTGAATTATAAAAAGGCTTTCAGCCTTAGAAAACATAAAATTCAATCTACATTTTTGTGCAACATAGCCACTGAGGACTATTTTCATGTAACCGGTTGCATAAATAAATTCTATTTTCTACTTTTGACCTCTGAATAAATACCATGATAGATGAAAACAGAAAGAGAATTTCTTTCTCTCGAGAATAAACTTATTCTTATTACAGGCGGCGGAACGGGTTTAGGGCTTGCCATGGCTAAAGCTTTTTTAAACGTTGGCGCGAAAGTGATTATAACCGGAAGAAGATTGGATGTGTTGCGCAAGGCTGCCAAAGATCTTGGTGAAAATGCTATTCCTGAATCTTTTGATATCACCAAATTCAAAGCCATCCCCAACTGGATTAATTGTCTGGATCAAAATTACGGAGCTATTGATGTTTTAATTAACAATGCCGGAATTCATATTAAAAAGGAGATTCTGGATTACACTGACGAAGATTTCCATAATGTTATCCAGACCAACCAGGAGGCAGCCTTTATCCTGTCGCGCGAGGTGGCTCGGGCGATGTCGGTGCGTAAAACGGGAAGCATTATTTTTATAAGCTCCATGGCATCGCAATATGGCATTCCGAAAGTAATCGGTTACACAGCGGCTAAGTCGGCAGTAGAAGGAATGACACGCGCCATGGCAGTTGAACTTTCACCGTTGGGAATCCGTGTCAACTGCATAGCTCCGGGATTTATCCGTACTGATATGTCTGCAGGTGCCCTCGATAAAGATCCTGAACGAAAAGCAAAAGTTCTGGGTCGGACTCCCATGGGCGACCTTGGTTCCCCCGACGATGTTGCGAATGCAGCGGTGTTTTTATGCTCTCAGGCTGCTAAATACATTACAGGGGTTGTGTTGCCGGTGGATGGTGGAAATTCTATCGGATTTTAAACACAGACTCTTCATTAAGAAAATGGAATATAGAAAAGTTATTACACCGAGAATCACTGAGGAGGCAAGGAGAACCTCAGAGTTATGCTACCCTTTTCAGGACTCAAAGTAATCTATGAACTTAAATCCAAGCTATCAAACAAAAATATTATGAAAATAACCAAAGCCGAATTAGTAGTCTGCTCACCAGGCCGCAACTTTGTAACCCTGATGATCCATACCGACCAGGGTATATACGGCCTGGGCGATGCAACGCTCAACGGACGCGAACTGGCCGTAGCCACCTATCTGGAGGAATATTGCTTCCCAAGTCTGATTGGACGCAATCCCCTCGACATTGAAGATATCTGGCAATATTTTTACAAAGGGGCATACTGGAAACGAGGTCCGGTTACCATGACTGCCATTGCTGCTATCGATATGGCACTTTGGGACATCAAAGGCAAGTTTTTCAATACTCCGGTTTATAATCTCCTTGGCGGAAAGAGCCGGGAACGAATTCTTGTATATTGCCATGCCAACGGAATCGACCTCCCGCACACCCTCGAGGTGGTGCAGCATCATAAAGAACTGGGCTACCAGGCCATTCGGGTACAATCGGGAATTCCGGGAATTGCAAAAACCTATGGAGTTGCTGCCAAAGGCGAAAATTACGAACCTGCAACACGCACCCTGCCACGTGAAGACAGCTGGAATACCGAAAAATACCTTCGGTTTATGCCTAAACTTTTCAGGGAAGCAAGAGACAAGTTTGGCGACGACATTTATCTGTTGCATGATTGTCACCACCGGTTAACGCCCATCGAAGCAGCACGTTTTGGCAAAGAAACAGAGCCTTTTCACCTTTTCTGGATGGAGGATCCCATTTCGGAGGAACTGCAGGAATCGTTCCGTATCATTCGCAAACACACAACCACTCCGGTTGCAGTGGGTGAAATTTACAATTCCATATTCGACTGTCAGCAGCTTATCACCGAACAGCTTATCGATTACCTGCGCATGACCATTGTTCATGGCGGCGGTATTACGCATCTGCTTAAGGTGGCACATCTGGCAGAGATTTATAATGTACGCACCGGATTTCATGGAGCAACTGACCTGTCGCCGGTTACCATGGCGGCCGCTTTACACTTCGATACAGCCATTCATAATTTTGGCATCCAGGAACATATGCCCCATGAGAAAATTGTGGAGGAAGTTTTTCCGCATGATTACTATTTCAAGGATGGATTTATGTATGCCGGCGATAAACCCGGATTGGGAGTTGATATTGACCTCAACCTTGTAGCTAAGTTCCCCTACCAGAGAGCCTTTCTTCCGGTAAACCGCGCCGAAGATGGCACCATGTGGAACTGGTAGGTTAGTCCACAGACAACGGACCTCGGTCGACAGTTTAACAGCCATTAAGATATTGACCATGGTCTGGGAGTCCGATTAACTTATTTTGCATTAAAACTTGACATTACCATATTAAGAACATTACATTTACATAGCTCTGAAAACGCCGTTATGAAAAATGCAACTAACTACCGCTTCCGCTTTAAAGCGTTATTTGTCCTTGTTTTTTCACTTTTTAGTATTACAATTCCCGCACAGGAAAACTTTATCAGCTTTTCTCAGGAAAAAGAAAATTTCTGTATTTCAGCTTCCAACAGGAAAACAACCATTCTCCTGGCCGAAGACGATTATTCTGCTGTAAAGAACATCGCCGGAATGTTTGCAAACGATATAAAAATGGTGACGGGAGAAACTCCGGCTATTAAACCTGATAAATCGTCGAAAGAGAATCAGGTTATCATTATAGGAACCCTT
>JAJYAG010000192.1 GCA_021779665.1 Bacteroidota bacterium
CTAAAATACTAATTCCTTTCTAACGGCGGGCCGTTCAAGGGAAGTCGACGAAGGAGACGGACCGCGTTTCCGCCGTTAAAGACTTTTTTGGTGACTTTTTTGGTCACAAAAAAGTTACAAATGACTGTTTGAAAACCTAAAGTTATCCACCGTGATGTTTGGTTTCAAAACACTATTAACTTAATAGAAATACATACAAGCGTAGTTTTAACTTTATTATCCGGTGAGCTATAAAATAGAAAATATTAGGATGAAGATTAGTATTATAACAGCAGTTTATAACAACAAAGCCAACATGGGAGGGTGTATTGGCTCTGTGGCATCGCAAACCTATTCCAATAAGGAGCATATTATTGTCGACGGCGCTTCGACAGATGGCACCCTGTCAATAATAAAAGAGGCCCGGAATTTTAACGGCCGTTGGGTGTCGGAGCCGGATAAGGGTATATACGATGCCCTGAATAAAGGTATTTCAATGGCAACGGGCGATATCATCGGCATACTTCACTCCGACGATTTATTTTATAGTGATAGGATTCTGGAAAAGGTAGCAGATATTTTTGTGCGTACCGGCTGCGATGCCGTGTATGGCGACCTGCTGTATGTGGATCGTGAGGATGTGTCGAAAGTGGTGCGTTACTGGAAAAGTTCATCCTTTGATGTGAAGAATTTCCGCCATGGGTGGATGCCGGCGCACCCTACCTTGTTTTTGAAACGCGAAGTATACGAGCAGTTCGGCAAATTTGACCTGCAGTTTACAATCTCCTCCGATTACGATTTTATGTTGCGAACTGTTGGATCGGGGAAGCTGCGTTGCGAGTACATGCCTGAAGTTGTAACACGTATGCGTTTGGGTGGAGCATCGAACAAAAGCCTTAAGAACATCTGGCAAAAGAGTATGGACGATTTTCATGCTTTACGCAAGAATAATATGGGAGGGTGGTATACGCTGTTTATGAAGAATGTGACAAAAGTGGGGCAGTTTTTCAGGAAATAATTGATATCTCATTGTAAACTCGCTATTTTTTGTATTTCCAACATTTATCTATCTCTTGAATATTCTCAGACATGAAAATTATAGGTATCTGTTCGCCAGACATGTCGATAGCTATCGGCACTCCTCATAACGCCAAATCTTTTATTTTTTAACGACATTTTTAATTGGCCGGTTCCGAGCCGTTGGCATTGCGGTTTTAAAGGGGCTTGGATCTTAATTCATTGAAAAGTTTTAATGTGTATGGGGAGTGACTCCCTCTCTGGAGGAGAGGGCGGGGGGTGAGGTTAAAGGTGGCCATTTCGGAGCCGCGGGCATTGTGGATCAATTAAACATTATTATAAAAATTATCTTTCGTCCTTTTGTCTTGACACAAAAGGACCAAAAAGTCAAGGCTTCCTGGAAATTTGCTAAAAATAATAGTTTTTGCTACTGCGGGGGTAAACTCGCTTTATAATTGCCTTACTCTGAGTAGTGTCATTAAAGAAGTAATTACCATTATGAAGGAATTACCTATGAACCCGCTCAAACATACCCCCTCATAACGCCAAAACTATTATTTTCTTAACGCAATTTCCAGAAGGCCGGTCCCGAACCGTTGGCCTTGCGGTTTTAAAGGGGCTTGGATCTTAATTCATCGAAAGCTTTAATGTAACGGGGAGTGGCTCTCTCCGTAACTTTGCGGCGATGTTAGCGTTACAGCGCTTTTTGGGTTACTGCACGCCGCCAAACCATAATGTGCACTAGAATCCCAGGGCGTCGTTTCACTATGCCCTGGGCTGAAGTAATCAAGGCTTTCAGCCTTGGGGAGGTTAATAATAGAGATAATTGTTGAACAGGGCGGTGCGGAAGGCAAAGTATACCAGGGAGTTGTTGGTGGCGGCACCTGAAATGCTTTCGCGGTGGATGACATAACCCAGAGAAAAGTGAGCGGTGGTTTTTGGGTTCAGGAACCAGTTGAGCTGGGTATTGCTATGAAGAATTTCCCTGTTATTACCCATCACCGGGAATCCGTAGGTTTTTGGCTGAGGACCCGACACCGATTCAAGAGGCTGTATGAAACCCGTTATGCTGCTGAATTGCCAACGTCGCCAGGAATATACCAGGTTGCATAAGGCTTCCCTGAAATTACTGCCGGCAGGGTGTGCCAAAGGTTCCCGGTAATGCATCCACAGGAGTGTTTTATTTGTCGATGTATAGGTATAAGCTCCGGCCTGGTTGAATTCCGCCTGGAGGTAAAGACCTTTTAAGCCAAAAGCATCGAAGTATTTAGCTCCTGCCTGAAAAGCCGTTTTTATGTCCTCATCTCCTACCAGGTTATCAATGGCAACCTGTCCATATCCCCACAGACGATCGGTAACCCGTATCTTTACATTTACACCCCAGAGGGAATGGCTATTGGAAGATGAAACCGGTAGCATCACCGGGTTGAACTCCGCCAATCCGGGAGAGAACCTGCCTATGGTATCGGGATTGTTGTAAACTGTATTCTTAATAACCGACAGCTGTATACGGGGAGTAACATTGACGGAAAGCAGATGAGAAGAGATAAGGCGTTTGGCATACGTATACTGATCGTTCCCCTTCGGTATGCTCAAATCCTGAATGATGCCCAGCATCCACGAATACATCCATTTTTTATTCATGAAAGTTATTCTGCCATAAGGGTAGTTATAAGCCACATCGGACAGCAGCAATGACCGGTATCCATCCCCTATAAAATTCTTTCCCTGCCCTAATTGAATATTCAGCTTTTTTACCGGAGAAAATGAAAGATAGCCGGAGGCATGGGCATAGTCCCAGGTTTGTCCGTTTACACGTCCGAAACCCTGCCCTGTTATAATTTTATTTGTAATCCCCTTATGCACCCAGGATGGGAAAATCGCCTGATTCTCGTAGAAGCTGGTACCAAAGGCAAAGTTCTTTCCGAGTCGGCCGCCGGCGGTGAATCCGCGGGTATTGCTATATATTTTTTTTCCTGTGTTATCCTGTCCGAGCATTAAATCGAAGGCAGGGTCGAAGAAGAGGTAATAGTCGCCGCTGTCGATTTGGATGAGGGATTCGTGGAAGAGTTTGCGGCGAAGCCAATTTTGCTTGATTTGAAAATTTGAAGATGAATCGATTTGAAAATGGGAGGATGGGAAAAAATTTAAAGAATCCTGGCGGGCGGGTCCGCGGAGCTGGGTATCGATATAAGGTTTCAATACTGTAAAAAAGGGTGTGCCCGATTTTAGCATTTCGTATTCCACGCGGCGGTTCATCTCGTGGGAGAGGGGGGTGAGGAGCTGAGCTTTTGTTGGGGAAGTAAGAAGGATGAAGGATGAAGTGAGAAGAATGGTAAGTCCACGGACCACAGATCTCAGACGACAGCTAACAGCCCGGAATGCAGAAGAGTCGATAGTCGATAGTCCATAGTCCATGGCAATGCAGTTTTTCGGGAATAATGGACCATGTATTAAACTAAGTCCACAGACGACGGACCACAGACGACGGCTAATGCAGAAGAGTCGATAGACCATAGACCATAGACGATAGCCAATACAGGAGAACTCTTTCTTCTTAATCATACAACAGTGTTTTAACTCCAAGACTCAAAAAGGGCATTACCTTCCGATCAGCACCTGTTTTATGAATCCTTAACCTTAATTCGGTAAAAGCAGTGAGTCGCCAGGGGGAAACCAAAAACCTGTTGATTTCCAGGTTCGCCTCCATAACCGTATTTGGAACGCCCTGGCCTATATAGTTTCCATAAAACTTTGAGAATGTCCATTGCCGCTTGTAGATGTCCGACCCATAGTTCAGGGTGTCGGGATCCGATCCGTAACGCTGGATCAGGCCTGTGGCATGGAGTATCCATTTTTGTGAAAGAGCTACCCTCAACACGCCTGTGAGTTCTCTGAAGCTGGACCCCAAGGGATGAGCTAGAGGTTGCCTTAGATAGCCATAGTTCTGAAGCGAATAAGAATGAGCATATGTAAACGGGCGCATATGGTTATATTCCAGCAGCAGCATTGATTTTTTATTCTTCCACAGGTCATAGGTTTTAAATCCCGCCTGAAAACCATATTTACTTGCCCACCAGCCGTCATTCTTTGTTACAAATTTGAAATTAAACTCATCGAGTAAAAACTGGCCGTACAGATAGTTTTTGCCAAAGATTCTCCATTTACCACCGAGACCCATCAGGACATTGTCGGGAGAGCCCTGGTTAAATTCTACGGGCCGGTAAAAAACGAAGGGATTTAAATAAGTTAAATCGAGACCTCTGTGTCGCACCGAATCCTGTTTGCGCCAGATGACCGTTTCGAAAATATAGAAGTTAAAGCGGTTTTTGTGGTTATAGCTTAATGTGTGCTGAGAAACGTATTTCGGGAACCGTTTGTTACCGGCATTTTCCACCAGGTCGCGCATAAACATCACCTGATGCTGGTAGTTGATTTTCCAGATGTTAAGGCGGGTTTGAAAGAAGGGATAAGCGGCTGCATTTTCAGAAAGAAAAAGAGAACGCTTCCCGTCGCCGATAAAATGCTTGTCGTTGCCGGCAGTAAAGGTAAGCCATTTGTTGGCCCTCCACCAGATGTTACCGCGGACGGCCAGGTATCCGGCACTTTCGTTGTTACCCCAGAGATAACGATTATGCCGTGGCACAAGCTTGAGGCTGTCGATGGAAAAGCTTTGGCCCGGGAATTTCTGTTCGTAGAGCACAGCCGAGAGTTCGAAGCCGGCGTGTTTGCCGAGGTTGGAAGCTATGTAAGCACCCTGGGCGAAGCGGTAGGAAAAGGTTTTTGAGTTAAAGTTGTAAGATCCGGAGGCATCGAGGACGGGGGAAATTAGGTATTTTTTAGTCGAAAGTCGTAAGTCGTCCCGATAGCTATAGGGAGTCGTAAGCGGGGCAGCCGCTGAATGAGATGCACGGCAGAGAGACGCACGGCCGTGCGTCTGTACGGGGTCATTGCGATCAGGTGCATATATCTTGACAGGCTGAAGGGCGGAGTGGTAATCGGGGCGGAGTAAAAGAGAATCTTCGTATAGGAATTTAAGGAGCGGATGATGGATGGAGATGGTTTGGGCCTGAATACCAATGGTGTAAAGTGTACTCAAAGATAGCAGGAGAAGTATGTATTTTATTTTACCCATCGTAGAAGGTGCGAGAATCAAAGATAGTAAAAAATTTTTGGGTAAGAGATGCCGGAAGAGATGGGGGAAGAGACGCAGGGCAGTGCGTCTTTACAGTGGCGTAGCGAGGACGCTATGCAGGGGGACGCTGTGCCCTGCAGGAATGAATAGAAAGGTGTTTCGTGAAGATTTTTTAATTTTGCGGTATTAATTTCGGAGGTGTATGGAAGCGAAAGAGCATGAAAAAATTACTCAACCGCTAGATCAGCGGCAGTGGTTTGTTGTATATACCAAGGCTCGGACTGAGAAAAAGGTGTATGCTGATTTATGCGCTTTGGGAGTTGAAGCTTACCTGCCACTGCGTAAAGCACTGCACCAGTGGAAGGACCGTAAGAAGATGGTGGAGGTCCCTCTGATTAGTTCGTATGTTTTTGTGAAACTGAAATCGAACGAACGCGATGTGGTTTTCAGGTGTAACCATATTGTGCGCTATATCACCTTCGAAGGGAAGCCGGTGGCTGTTCCCGAAAAGCAGATGGTGAGCCTCAGGAGCCTTGTAGAATCGGACATCGACATTGAAGCTGTAGTTGAAAACATGAGGCCGGGAGAAAATGTGAAGATTATTTATGGTCCGCTGGCTGGAATTACTGGCGAGTTTGTAAGTGTGGAAAGTGAGAAGCGGTTTTTATTGCGGATCAATAAGATAGGGTATTCGCTTGTGGCAAAGATACCGGCGGCATGGGTGGAGAAGGAGTAGGAAGTTAGTCGTAAGTAGTAAGTCGTAAGATGAATATTGAGGCTATTAGTCGTAAGTCGTAAGACATGACGTAGCGAGGACGCACGCCGAGCTGGGTGGAGAGGTAACTTTGCGGCGATGTTAGCCTTACAGCGCTTTTTGGGGTTATTGCACGCCGCCAAACCATAATGTGCATTAGAATCCCAGGGCGTCGTTTCACTGTGCCCTGGGCTGAAGTAATCAAGGCTTTCAGCCTTAGGGAAGATTATAAGTATAGCAAGCCGCGATGAGGAATTTCAGGATTAAGGTGCATGAAAATAATTGGCTGGGAGCCGGATATAGAAGACGTAGCGAGGACGCTACGGCGAGCAGGGGGGCATCTATTTAATCCTTTGTACCTTTGGCTTGATCCAAAGGTACCCAAAGATCAAGGCTTCCTGGAAATTTGCTAAAAATAATAGTTTTGCTACTGCGGGGGTAAACTCGCTTTATAATTGGATTACTCTGATTACCGCCACTAAAGAAGTAATTACCATTATGAAGGAATAACCTATGAACCCGCTCAGACAAATCCCCTCTTAACGCCAAAACTATTATTTTTTTAACGCAATTTCCAGAAGGCCGGTCCCGAACCGTTGGCATTGCCGTTCTAAAGGGGCTTGGATCTTAATTCATTGAAAATCTTAAATGTATCGGAGAGTGGCTCCCTCTCTGGAGGAGAGGGCGGGGGGTGAGGTTTTAGGCGGCCATACGAGATTCAGCGACCATGGCCAGGATTCAGGTGCAGGCAAGTAATCGGCGGGAAGCCGGATATAAACGACGTAGCGAGGACGCTACGCCGAGCTGGGGGGGGTCAGCCCTTCGAGCACCCTTACCCTTCGACTCCGCTCAGGGTGACTTTCAGGACAAATAACTGATGGTCAACCGCCAGACTGAGCTGTTTAAATTAAATCTGTCAAAATAGTCGTAAGTAGCTCCTAAAAGAGGCTGTGTAAAGAGTTAGCTACTAAACATATTTCGACTCCGCTCAGGGTGACTTCGGATGATAAAGATAGAGTAGCCTGACAAAAGCTGTAACCTGCTGAAGGGATAATCCGTAATAGCAAACGCTAATAGTTCACAGGTATGCTTTTTGTTTTTCCTTCTATAAACCGGCTTTCCATACTGCTCTTGTTGGGGTTTACATTTCCGGTCTATGGACAGGCTTTCAAGATCACACCTAACAACAACCAATATTATTTTACTGATTATATTCAGAAACGGGAGCCGGGTTCCATCCTGAAGATTGTATTACTTATTAATATAACCGACGGATATAAGTCGACTCTCACAAATCCCCAATTATCGTGGAGTGACTGGTCGGGCTCACCCAGGGCAACAATGACCGGCACGGGCAAATATCAGATTGACCTG
Source organism: Bacteroidota bacterium (assembly GCA_021779665.1). Lineage (GTDB taxonomy): Bacteria > Bacteroidota > Bacteroidia > Bacteroidales > JAAUTT01 > JAAUTT01. The sequence continues at coordinate 7,260 of JAJYAG010000192.1, forward strand.
GATGTTGTTTACAAAAAGAAGGATGCCAACACGATTGCGTTAAGTGAATTTAAAACTCCGCGTGTTATCGATATAAAAATTGGCGATCTGGAGCGGCATCTGATCCGCATAGACTATGTTTCGGATCTTACGGTGGAAAATATTGTTAAAAAGATATCTGTTTTTAACCCGATGGAATCGCGGTACGACGATCTGATTGGTTTTATTTATGAATACAATGAGGTACTCAGAAAATATGACCCTTTCTGCGATCTGGTCCTGCCGGAGATAATCACTGACGATTTTTCCCGCAAGATCACGCAATCCATTCGTGCCGACTGGAAGAAAACGAAAATCAACGTGTTTCAGTCAACCAGTAAGAGCTTCAGCAAGTTTCTGAATAATGACCCGGGCCAGAGCATTGCTCCCGGCATCATCGACTACCTGTCGCAGGCGAATGATATCCGGTTAAACTATTACAATGCTTACCGTATCGACTATGTGACGCGTCTTATGGAATACTGTCTGGCAAACCCCGAAAAGAACTGTGTTAACAACGACCTGATCATAAAAAGCTTTGAAGCTATAAAACAAGATTCTACCGACAGGAATTTAATTATTACCCATGTTGTGAGAAACGGATTTCAGATTAACAATCTTTTTGTGGCCTACACGCCGGTAATTAATCCCAATCCGGATATAATCAGCAGCCAGAAGGAATATTTTAAAATACCCACCTCCCCTTCTTTCAATATCTTTTCCAGCTCGGAGTATACCCTGTGGGTCGAGGACAAGGAAAAGCAAAAAGTATCGACCGATAAAACTGTAAACTGTATTGAAGACAAGTTCAGAGAAATTGTTTTACCAGTTAACTCGTCGCTGGCAATCGTGAAACTTCAAAACGTTTATGGGAAGGATCTTAACTTTGATGTTCATGAATTCGAAAGGGATCTGAAGAGTTTGATGATAAAATACAATGGTTTGTTTTTATCGCATGTGGCACTACCGGTTAAGGAGGGAGTTAGTCGTAAGTAGTAAGACATGCAATAGGTTACTAATAATTGTCGTATTTGAACCGCTCGAATCCCCTCGCTACGGGCATTCGTATGTTTTTTTAACGGCATTTTTAAAAGGCCGGTTCCGAACCGTTGGCATTGCGGTTTTAAAGGAGCTTGGATCTTAATTCATCGAATAGCTTTAATGTGTATGGGAGTGGCTCCCTCTCTGGAGGAGAGGGCGGGGGGTGAGGTAACTTTGCGGCGATGTTAGCGTTACAGCACTTCTTGGGGTTACTGCACGCCGCCAAACCATAATGTGCACTAGAATCCCAGGGCGTCGCTATCGCTGTGCCCTGGGCTGAAGTAATCAAGGCTTTCAGCCTTAAATACAACCGCCAAACAAGCCTGAAGGGGGTAAGTAAGAAGGATGAAGTAAGAAGTAAGAAGGAATACAAGCCAACTGCGCATTAAATTCGTTCGGATCAAACCCGTACCCCGTAATGCAATAACACGTACCCTGGTTATCCTTCCAGGTAAATATCGATCAGTCCGGTGGGGGCGTTGATGTGGATTATTTTCTTTTTGGGGTCTATGCTTTCAATGATGGGCTCCTGGGCGGGGATCAGGATTTCTTTGCCATCTTTTAAAATCCGGAGTAATATGTTCTGGTTGTAATCGAGAATTTCTTCCACTACGCCAATGACTCCATGGTTGACATCGGAGACGGAGTAGCCGTTCAGGTCGGAGATATCGAAAGAGCGACCTTTCTTTTTTCGGAAGTTTTTAAAGGGGGCATATACCCTGGCATGGATGAGCTCTTCAACAAGGTCGACATTGCCATAATCTTCAAAGTGAACAATGGCTGAATCGGTATGCGAATGGTTCACCTCATCAAATAAAAAGGGAACCAGCAACCCGTCTATTTCAACGAATACTGATTCCCAATCTTCAAAATCGTTTGGCAGACTGTTTTCTGCAACGAGCACCAGATGTCCTTTATAACCATGCGGTTTGGAGAGGGTGCCCAGAAATTTGCAGTCGGCCTTTTTCATTACAGGTATTTTTAGCTTTTAGGTGTTAAGGCTATAGGCTATAAGGTAATAACTTTTCAGTTTTTAGGCGATCCTACCCTTTTACCTGTTCGATCCTTACCGGATCAACTATGCGTTTTCAGCAGGAGCTTCTTCGCCGGCAGCTTCTTCATTGGCTGCAACATTGGCTTCGGCAAGCTTTTTGGCTATAGCCTGAGCTTTGGCTTCCTTCACCTTGGCTTCAGCTTCCAGACGTTTTTTCTTGTCGGCTTCCTTTTTGCTCTTCAGCTGTTCTTTTGCCGAAGCAGCTTTGGCTTCTTTATCCTTCATCCAGCTTTCGAACTTCTGTTCGGCAACTTCTAAAGTAAAAGCTTTTTTAGCCACACCTTCGAGGAGGTGTTTTTTCAGCATCACTCCTTTTTCCGAAAGGATGGAACGGCATGTGTCGCTGGGTTGAGCGCCCTTCTGCAGCCAATCGAGAGCCTTGTCGAAATTTAATTCAACAGTGGCTGGGTGTGTGTTTGGATTGTAAACTCCCAAACGCTCGATGTAGCGGCCATCCCGTGGCGCCCTGCTATCGGCAGCAACAATGTGGTAAAAGGCAAATCCTTTTTTTCCATGTCTTGATAACCGAATTTTTACAGGCATACTCTTAAAAATTAATGAATTATAAAATAGATTATTTATTGAGCCCGCAAAGATACAATTTAATTTGATGTTTGAGAGGGGGAGGAGAATTTTTTTGGTGGGGTGACTTGAAAATTTGAAAATGTGATGATTTGAAGATTTGAAAATGTGCTAATGGGGTGATGTGCTGATGTGCTGATTTGAAGATGTGCTGATGTGCTGATTTGAAGATGTGCTGATGTGCTGATTTGAAGATTTGAAGATGGGGGAATGTGCTGATGTGCTAATGGGATAATGTGCTAATTTGAAGATTTGAAAATGTGGTGATGTGCTAATTTGAAGATGTGGTGATTTGAAAATGGAAAATTGGGAATGGGTGCTAATTTGAAAATTTGTCAATTTGAGGGGGAGTATTAAATTGTGTGATGATGGGGTTTAAAAGGGGCGGGCTTGTTTGAAATAGAAAATTTTCTTTCCGTTAACAAGTTCGGCTTTGAATTCGACATCCATGGCAAAATCCTTATAAGGTAGCTTTTTCCAGGCTTTCAGCTTCCGGTAAAACCGCTGCTTTATTCTGTCGAGCTGACGGGTTAAATCAAAAATCTCTTCTCTTGTCAATAGCGGCTTATTCTGATTCAACGATGAAAATGCAAGGTATTCAACGGCATCTTTCTCATTAAAGAAAGGATCGGTTGAATTAAAATAGCTGATAAACTGTTCGCAGGTGACGTTGTCGTCGGGTTTTACCAGGTTGTTATCGCCCAGCTGCACATTTACAACAAACCCGAAATCGAAGTCGCGGTAAAGATTGCGGGTGATTGCAACGCCATTGACATATTCGTCCGGAAAGGAGCGATGTGCAAGGATGGCCATTCCTACACTTTCCTGGTCAATACCAGCGTGGCAGCGTTCATCAAAAGCACGTTGGCTCCACAGAGATGCCCATACTTTTTTTATGGCCTTTTCAATTGACTTAGGACTGTCGCCAGTTTGGGAGGTATATAGACCGGCGCCATTAAAACCCTCCAGGTCTTCGGCATTGGATGAGGACCTGAACCGGAACCGACCTGATGTTTCCGATAATTCAATCTTTTTCACTATGCTCCGGAGTAATTGTTTATTCATCGCGGCAGATTCAATGGCGTTACGGATATTGCTAAGGGCCTCTTCAACCGCCTTGAAATCCATCGACGAATAATTCCCGAGGAGTGTACGAATCAGGGTATCAATGTTATGCTTTCGCAGATGTTCGAAATAATAGAACATAGGAATAGCAAAAGCACCTTCGGGCGTATTTATCTTCCTGCCTTTGTACCTTACTCTTTGCAGCTGGGCGAGATTCACTGCTTTGACACCGTAGGTTTTTGTGTCGTTCAGCCGGAGGTTTTTTAAGGGCACAATCGAGGAATTGATGCTGTCGATGGCAAGCTTTTTTAACTTTCCTGCAGGGAAGTTTTGAGGGTTTAGCCTGAGGGTGTCGCGTTCGAGCAGAAAAGTATCATCGGAAACGGTAAAGGTTATTTCTTTCTGAAAAAGCTCATTTAATTTCAGTGATCCGGCATCTTTGACAGCTACCAGAGGCGTTTTCCTGTTCTGACAGAGAATGGAAATGTGGCTCAGGGGAGTCTGGAAGCTGGTGGTGATGATGCCTTTGCATAAGGGAATGTCGTTAGTGTTACCATGTATCAGCAGTATCATGTCTTTTGTGTTGTGCAAACCTTTTATAGAATCGGCATCGACAGCAATAAAGCGTCCGGATGATTTTCCTTTCTGTATAATCTGAAGTTTCTGTTCAGCATATAAATCGTCAATCCGGACTACGGGGACATGCCAGGAAGGATTTTTCAAAAGAGCCGGGGTACTGAGCTGAACACAGAGCCGGCAGTTGAACAGGGAATTTCTGACTGCTTCGTAGACCATTTCGACAGCAGCGGTATTGATATTATCGGCAGGTGAAAATTCGATTGTATAGATTTGGGCATCGCGAAAATGATTAAGTGTGGCCAGATAGTATTTTCGTAATGGATTGTCACTGTAGTTGGCATTGTTGAAGTCGGGGAGTTCAGTGTCCTCCAAAACTGTTTTGCAGAAGTTGTAATGAAGCGGGAATTCTTTTGAGTTGATAAAATACAGCTTATTTTCCCCGATGTAATAGACAATTTTCACGGAGCTAACACCGGCAAATGTATGGGTGAGAGGTTTACCGGCCAGGTTGACGAATTCTTCGGGGGTATTGATTTTATGTGTGAAATGATTCTCCTGTGCGGAGGAAATCAAAGGGCAGATTGTAAATAGGACTAAGCAAAGAATTCTAAACATATGAGAGTTTTTTATTATGATGCATACGGATAGTTATACCCCTAAAAGGGAGGAAGAAGGAAGAATGATGAAGTAAGAAGTAAGAAGGGAGAAGTATGAATGATGAGCGGAGATTGACGGTATAGCTATTGCGTCGAAAAAACAGAGATCTCTTTTCTGAACATTTCTGCGCGCCGCCGGGTTGGCATTAGTTGTCTTTACTACAAAAGTGGAACGTCTACAACGTTCAATACAAGGGATATCTGCAGTCCGGGTTATCGGTCACCCTCTCTGGAGGAGAGGGCAGGGGTGAGGTATGAAGAATAAGTAAGAAAGATGAAGTATAAAAGATCAGTTTACTTTACCTTCTGGACTTCGGTGCGTTCGGAGATGCCGTTTTCGTTGAGAGCTTCGATGGTAAAATAATATTCCTCGTCTTTATTCATACCGCGGAAGTCGTACTCGTTTTCACCGTTCATGGTGATACAGTTGTAAAGCTTATCAGGTGCGGTTCCGAGAGAGATTTTAGAGCCA
>JAJYAG010000025.1 GCA_021779665.1 Bacteroidota bacterium
AATTCGATTCTTCTTTATTAAACAAGGCATAATTCTTTGCATTATTTAAATAATATGTTCCAATTTTTAAGGAAGATCCGATTACGATTACGATAGATTGTTGTTTATTTTGAGTGGTATTGGATGCTGAAACCCGGAATTCATATCTTTGGGGATAAGAGATAAACGCAACATTGGCTGGACTTAGGAAATTGTTGACTCCTTTGTTAACCCAGATGTTCCCATTTACAAGGCATCCAAATGTATTTTTCCCCAGAGTTGTTTCAGCCGGAAGGGTGTCTGTCTTATCCTTTTCGCATGAATTGGTAAACACAAGAATGAAAATAATAAACCCCCAATTTATAAAGGTTTTCATATTTACTTTAGTCTAATTTTTCAATTTTTGTAATCTCAAATACATATCCAAAGCTGGTTCTGAAGAAAGGACTTGTTAATGTCTGATTTTTATAGATATATTTCTTACCGGTTATTTTAATTTTCAAACCTTCTATCCTGAAATCCTCGGGTAAATTCAATGGAGCCAGAATATTTTCATCAATTGGAGTACTTTCACTATTATTTAAGTAATCCGTATTTGTTGAAAATGCCCAGTCATAATCCTTAGGCTGGTTATTTTCATCCAAACTTTTGAGGGATTTAAATACCTTGGCGCTTACATCTTTAATTAAGACATAATCATCGCCGCTTTCTTTTTTACACGCTACTCCTAAAAAGCAAGTAAACATAACGACAAAGCAGGAAAATGAATATATTGGTTTCATTATTAGAGGTTTTCAGAACTTTGTTATTGGTTTTAAAAAGACAGGCATACATCCAAAAGGTTGCGTGCATAGGAAATAATCTGGGTATAGCCAAAAATTAAAGTGCAAGGTTCGTTTTAATAGGAAAGTAAATGTAATTCAAACTATGAATAAAGAAACAGTTTATAGAACTTTCACAAATAACAATCAAAAGCTACACGGTTTCTTCATTTTTCAGGATTATTTTGCAGGGAGGAAAATTTCAAATTGTCGAGTTCGGAAATACGTTCGTTTTGGCAAACCCTGAGACATTAACTATCGATCTCCAGGTATTGGAAATTATAATATGAATCGAACTTTCATGAAAACAATAATTTAATTATTATTTTAACGCAACCTTTAAGTATAGTTTTAATCTATATTGATATTAGGTTTACTTCTTATTCCCTCGTAAATTTATAACTATGAGAACATTTCTGATAATTTTTATTGTGTGCCTTTTTTCTTGCAGCAAAAGTGATGAATATTACACTAAAGAGATCTTTAATAGTCAAAATTTAAAAGCTAATGGTACCTGGGTATTGTTACACCCTTCCGATAATAGTAAAAAAGCCTTAAAAGGTGACGAGCTTTCTTCTATTTTTTGTGATAAATTAGAAATAACTCCAATTGGCCACTATAAAATGTATGATGATAATAACTTACGCGAATCAGGACATATTATAATAAAAAAACAAACAATTGATTCTTTACTGATCAGGTTTTTTCCTGACGAACGTTATCAAAATAACTATTTACCCAATATACATTCCGTTGAATTTGATGGATCTGATACTCTGAAACTCCAATATATGAATTTTAAGGGCGTATTGGGGACATTTAGAAGACTATACTGATTCAGTGGATATTGATTATTAAGTGAAAATGAGGCTACTCGAGGTAAATCGACAAGGAAATATCATCTTGATAAGACAGTAATAGTGATGAAAAAATTTATAAACATACTGATAAGCATATTTTTAATAATTAGTTGTTCAAAAGACGGTGATTTATTGAAACCAGTGATTCTAGAAAAACCTTCTGAAATGAACGTGTTTTGTCAGAGAACGCCAAATGATACACTAAGAAAAGTTGAATATGAATATAAAAATGATAATTTAATTACACAAACCTTATTCTATAATGGTAAGATTCAAGATAAAAGTACATTTGAGTATAATGCAGATAACAAGTTGATCTTGGAAATTTATGAGACATATTTAAGGAAGACAAATAAGACCTACATTTATAATGATTTAAATCAATTGATAAATATAAAATACAAATTCACCGACTTCGATGCTAATGGACAAATAACCAATGAAAGTGAAAGCGAAGCTCCGAGAGAATATCAAAATAATAAATTAGCCAAAGAATGGGAATATTGGGGAGGATTTCATACATATGAATACCGTGGTGATAAAGTCGTAAAAAAGATTGATTACACCGAAAATGGACAGCAACATCACATTACCACTTTTAAATATTCAGGCGATTTATTAATTGAAGAAAAAAAGGAGACTACCGTTGGTGGGTTAATGTATTTAAAAACCTACAAGTATGATTCTCAAAATAGATTGATTCAAATCCAAGACGGGGAAAATATTATTGAGGAAAACGATTACATTGATAGAAAGCTGATTGAGAAAAGAACGTATTATTTCGGCATTGACCCAGGATTTTATGCCTGTTATGGAAACTATATTTATAGATATGAATATTAACTATCACCAAAACTGATCTATGGCAAAAACCAAAGGTTACAAATAGTTTCGCTAAACGGTCGTTTAAAGTTACCGGCTATCTCAAAATCTCAACCTTTTTTGAGAAACTAATTTTATAAATCATTCCAAAAGGAAATTTAAAATTGTTTCGGGTTAACGTTCGTTTTTTTGTAATTCCAGGAGGCTTACACAACTTAATTCATCATCCTGTAATCTGCCGGCGCTACCCCAGTTTGTTTTTTAAACATACGTGTAAAATGCTGCGGATATTTAAAACCAAGTTCAAAAGCAATCTCGCTTATTGATTTACTGGTGTCGTAAATCCTGTCCTTTGCAATGTTTATAAGCTTAAGCTGAATGTATTCCTGGGCTGTTTTTCCGGTTTCTCTTTTTACCAGGTCGCCGAAATAATTTGCCGAGAGATTTAACTTTTCGGCTATATAGCTTACAGAGGGCAATCCATTTAATTTTGGTTGTTCTGTTTTGAAATAGTCATCAAGCTGTTTTTCGAATTTCTGAATGGTTCCCTGATTGAGTGTTTCGCGGGTAAGGAACTGCCGATCGTAAAAACGAATGCAGTAATCCAGAAACAACTGAATATTGTTTACAATCAGTTTTCGACTGTGCTTGTCCATTCGTTGCTCCATCTCGTAGGCGATCTTAGAGAAACTTTCCATCACAATTTTTCGTTCCCGCTCCGATATGTGCAAAGCTTCACTGAGTTCGTATGAGAAAAACTTGTAATCGCCGATGTTTTTCCCAAGTGACGTCCCATGAATCAGATCGGGATGGAACATGAGCGCCCATCCTTTCCGGGGAGCATCTGTATTTCGCCGGATAATTTCAACCACCTGTCCGGGAGCAATAAAAACAAGAGTGCCTTCCTGGTAATCGTAAGTACCCCTTCCGTAACGCAGTTCTCCGCAATCGTATTCCTTCAGGTAAATGGCATAAACTCCAAAATATAAATGAGTATGATCGCTATACTTGCTTCCCAACGTCGAAAAATCGATCAGTGTAACCAAAGGGTGAAAGGTTTCGGCACCAACCAGATTGTTGTAATCCGCCACTGATTCTAATCTGAAAATATTCTTCATTTTTTGTAAGAATTAAATGTTGATACAAATTTAAACGTTTCATTTTTAAAAAATTAACACCTCCCTTTAAACCTGTAAAAATGGTATGAGAACCTGTAATCCGTATAACTATGAACTGACTGGTTAAAATGAAATTTGTAGCGTAACAATAATTCAGGGAAATGAAGCATAAACCTCGTGGGAAAAACGGTATTCACAACAAAATTCTTTTTAACGGGACGTCATTAAAAACGTTTTTAATGGGAACATTTGTGCTGATTGTATGGATGAATTTTACTCCGGCAGGAGCACAGCAACGATCGCTATTGGCAAGATACACAACTGGAAATATTGAAGTAGATGGTCTGCTGGATGAAACTGAATGGAAAGCTGCCGACAGCACTGGCGAATTCAGACAGTATTTTCCAACGGACTCTTTGAAAGCAAGGCACCAGACAAAAGTAAAAATGCTGTATAACGACCAATCTTTGTTTATTGGAATTTTAGCTTACACTGCCGGCGACAACTTTGTTGTTAACTCCTTACGAAGAGATTTTGGAGGAGCTACCAGCGATAACATATCCGTTATGTTCGACACGTATCGCGATGGTTCCAATGCTTTTCTGTTCAGCGTTACACCTTATGGAGTTCAGCGAGATGTGCTGGTTTCGGGCGGGGGTGAAACCTTCAACACCACCTGGGATACAAAATGGCTGGTGGAAAGTAAAAGATACCAGAACTATTATGTGCTGGAAATGGCTATTCCGTTACATGCCTTGAAATTCAGGGAAGGCGACACAAGGTGGAACTTCCAGTGTTACCGGTGGGATTTACAGAGCAACGAACAGAGTGCCTGGTCGCCGGTTCCCCGGAACCAGCTTTTTTCCAGTCTTGCATTTACAGGTAGCCTGGAATTTGAAAGACCACTGGGCAAATCGCGCACCCCGTTGGCGATTATACCTTATGTAAACACCTTTATGCAAAAAGATTTTGAGGTGGATAAAACAACCAACCAATTGAAATTTGGCGGTGATGCCAAAATAGCAGTTGGTAACTCCATGAACCTGGACATTACAGTAAACCCTGACTTCTCCAACGTAGAAGTGGACGATGCCGTTACCAACCTTACCCGTTTTGAGGTTTTGTTGCCTGAAAAAAGACAGTTTTTTATTGATAACAGCGACCTTTTTGGAAGTTTTGGAAGCATATACCGCGACGCAAGTCCGTTCTTCTCCCGCAGAATTGGAATAGCACGCGACAGTTTCGGAAATTTAATTGAAAACAGAATTATCGGAGGTGTGCGGTTAAGCGGTAAAATCAACCAGGACTGGCGTCTGGGATTTTTGAATGTTCAAACCGGGGAAGACCTTGACAAGGGTATTGCTTCTAATAACAACATGATGGTTGCCGTTCAGCGGAAAATGTTTTCGCGCTCGAACATTGGGGCGTTTGTAATTAACCGTGAGACATTCGGAGATTACGAGTTCCTGCAGAAAAGCAATAAATATAACAGGGTGGTAGGAGCTGACTATAATCTAGCCTCCAAAGACAACTCGTGGACAGGTAAATTTTATCTGCATAAATCGTTTCAGCCCGGCGATTTCGAGGGAAATCTTTCATCACAGGCCACGGTAACCCGAAATACACGTAAATACAGGATCATTGTCGACTGGGTGTATGTAGATGAAGACTTCCGCTCCGATCTCGGATTTATTCCACGCAAAGGTTTTTTCAAATCGGGTAATGGTTTTCAACGAAATTTTTATCCGCGAAAAGGGATCATCAGTCAGCACACATTTGGTGCTATGGGTTTGTTTTTCTGGACACCATCATTCAAACGTACCGACCATCAATACAGTTTTTATTGGGAATCGGTTTTAAAAGACCAGTCCACACTTGAGTTTCAACTTAACAACCAATATGTACACCTGATGCACGACTTCGATCCCACCCGCACTACAGGAGGCATCCCTCTCCCGGGCAATAAGGATTATACTTTTAACCAGTTTATGGGAACTTACCAGTCGAATCAGGCTAAAATGCTGTCGGTAAATGCAAATATCACCGCCGGAGAATTTTATAACGGGCATAATACATCTGTTACCGGAGCTTTTTCGTTAAGGATGCAACCCTGGGTGTTGTTTAATCTGGCCATGAGCTATAACGGCATAAGGTTGCCCGATCCTCATCACGATGCAGACTTGTGGCTGGTAATCCCAAAGATGGAAATTACATTCAGTAAATCGCTTTTCTGGTCAACCCTCGTTCAGTACAGCAACCAGTTTAAAAACTTCGGAATCAATTCACGGCTACAGTGGCGCTTTGCGCCCTTATCCGATCTTTACCTGGTGTATACCGACAATTATATGACTGACACGTTTTCACCCCGCTTCCGGTCTATAAACCTGAAACTAACTTATTGGCTGAATATTTAATAAGATTAGAATCTGGTACCAAGATATTTGGTACCAGGAAAAACAGTAAAAATGGTAAGTACAACTGTAATCTGTATAACAAATAGCTGGTAAAATCTTTTGAATTTTGTACCTGAATAATTGTTTATTACACATAGCAAAATGAATAACATCCTCATAGCATACTATTCTCGTATCGGAAGCAATTATGTTTCCGGTAAAATTACAAACCTTTCAGTCGGTAATACCGCTGTAATTGCAAAGAAGATACAAGCTTTAACAGGAGGTATCCTGTTCGAGATAAAAACAATAAAGCCCTATCCTCTGGATTATAACGAAACTACGGAAGTTTCGAAAGCAGAACTCAGGAGTAATACAAGGCCTGAGCTTTTAGAATACCTGCCTAATATAAATGAATATGAGGTCATTTACCTTGGTTATCCTAACTGGTGGGGCACCATGCCAATGGCGGTTTTTACCTTTCTTGAATCGTACAATTTCAGGGGAAAAACTATTATACCCTTTTGTACCCACGAAGGTAGCGGTTTGGGTAAAAGCGAAAATGATATAAAGCGCCTGTGTCCCGAATCTGCAGTATTGCGCGGCATAGCCATCCGTGGCAGTTCAGTGGCAGGTTCAGACCAGGCAATAAAAGAGTGGTTGAAAAGTCAAAAAATAAATTTAGAAGATTAAATTATGAAAAAGAGATTATTAGGAAATCAGGGACTGGAAGTATCCTCCATAGGTCTTGGATGTATGGGGATAAATTTCGGCTATGGCAAAACAATGGACAAAACAGAAGCTATAGCACTCATTCGCGCAGCCGTTGAAAAAGGAATTACCTTCTTTGACACAGCACAGGTTTATGGTCCATTTACAAACGAAGAAATCGTGGGAGAGGCATTGGCTCCTTTTCGTAACGAGGTGGTGATTGCCACAAAATTCGGTTTTAATTTTAAAGACGGTGCTTCGGTGGGGTTAAACAGTAAGCCCGAAAATATAAGGAGAACAACTGAGGAGTCGCTCAAGCGGCTGAAAGTTGAAACCATTGATTTGTTATATCAGCACAGGGTTGATCCTACAGTCCCCATGGAGGAAGTGGCCGGAACCGTTAAAGAATTGATACAAGAAGGAAAGGTAAAGTATTTTGGACTTTCGGAAGCCAGTGCAAAGAATATCCGTAAGGCACATGCAGTGCAACCTGTCTCGGCTTTGCAAAGCGAATATTCGCTCTGGTGGCGCGAACCGGAAACTAAAACCATGTCGACACTTGAAGAACTCGGCATAGGACTGGTACCCTACAGTCCCCTGGGAAAGGGATTTCTTACCGGCAAAATAGATGTGAATACACAATTCGAGTCCAACGATTTTAGAAATACAGTTCCAAGGTTCGCATCAGAAAACAGGGCCGCCAATAAAAGACTGGTGAATTTAATTGAATCGATTGCCAAACAAAAGAATGCAACTCCGGCTCAAATTGCACTTGCCTGGTTACTGGCTCAAAAACCATGGATTGTACCCATTCCGGGAACAACTAAAGTTCACAGACTCGAAGAAAACATCGGTTCAGTGAGTATAGAGCTAGCCAAAGCCGATCTTGATCAGATTGAATCCGCAGCCTCTGAAATTACCATACAGGGAGGACGATACTCACAGGCCAGCCAAAGTATGATAGACGAATAAGAAGTAAGTAACCGTTACCCTTTTCGGCAGCGAAAAGGCAAAAAAATATGGATTTACTGCTTTTACGATAGTTATTTTGTAAAAGGAATGGGCTAGCAGTTAATTGAAAAAGAACTTCAAACTTTGGATGACAGGAGAAGTAAGAAGTAGAATGAAAGTGAAGGAACTTTTTTTTAATACATTTGTATTTGTTGGTAAATGATCAACGACTAGGCCATCCGGATGAGAATCCCGATGGTTTTTGTTTTAATTTGGGTCATATAAAAGGCCCATAAAAAAAGTTTATAGAAATTCACGATAAATCACCAATTGATTTTTCAAGTTCGGGTAAACGTTCGTTATTCCGAACTATGCTATTTATCTTTTTCTATTTAGTTTAGAAATTTTACATTTAATGCTTTTATGCATAATCAATAAATTAGAGCCTTTAGTCTCACAAACATAAAAAAGAACGATTAATACTATCTTTAATAAAACCTGTTTTAACCCAGATGCCTTAATAGCTATGAAAATTTTACAAAATTTACTGTTGTTTTATTTTATTATACTTTTTGGATGCAATTCGAAAAGTAAACAAGTTAATCATTTTACTTCTTTGAATGATACAATAATTCTTGTTACTGATAAAATCAAGGGCAATGGTATTTTTCAGGGAGAAGCCTGTGAAATGATTTTTAAGGATACTACAGAACGATATCTGTATCCTGTTCTATTTCCAAAAAATATTAAAGATATTAAACTTGCATATCAACATATAGATTTCAAGCCTTTTAAATATAAGTTTTTAAAAAATGACACTTCTGATAATTTAGCAAACTTCTTAAAGGAGAATTATCCACCCAAAATTGATACTTTAAACTTACCAACCTTAAAAGAAAATTATATCTGCATAATGTCCGGAAGAATTGGGCAGGATACTATTTTCATAGTTGATGAAAATGGCAATCAAGATTTTAGGGATGACTCGGTAAGGCATTATAAAAAAATAGATTGGGAGTCAACATCTGGTTTAATTAAGTGTAAGCACATAATCTATAATGGAAAAGGACGCGTTAAAGATTCAAGTTGGGTTGATATTGGTTTTGTAATGAATGGAGAATGGTTCTATTCGGTACCACAACATTTGGTATCTAATTTCTCAATAGATAGTCAGGATTATCAAGTCGGAATAAAGGATAGTCAAATGGATTTCTGCTTTGACAGCCCCATCATGGCATTGTTAGCTGAGAATGGAATTAAAAAAGATACTTTGTTGGTATCGGATCTATTAAGCAAGGGAGAGTATTTGAAGTTAAAGAATTCTTATTACCGATTTGAAAACGTATCTAACGATGGTAAGTATATTACTTTAATAAGAGAAAAAGATTTTGACAGTAAAATTGGCGTGCAGGTGGGAATGAAAGCTCCTGATTTCAATTGTCCGTCAATTGATGGCAATTCTGCCAGCTTAAGCGAATATAAAGGGAAATATTTGTTGCTTATCAATGTTACAGGGTGCTGGTCTAAGGTTAGCAGTTATGAGTGCTATAAGAACATTACTGAGACCTATAAAGGTAAAATCGAATTTCTTGGAATAGATAATTCTCTTGAAATTCTTCGCCAGAACATTAAGAACTTAAAACTAACCGGGAGATTTATAATCGCAGATAATAACCAAATTATACAAAAAGCCTTTAGACCTTCATATTGCTCGAGAACCTGTTTTTTGATTAATCCGGAAGGACGAATCATTGATAAGTTTGAGATATTTGATTGGAAATCAAATCTGGGAAAAATATTTTGAAATAGTCTTTAATAAGTCCTTCCAAACGGTGGTTTAATAAAACTCTTTTCATAATATCAACAGGCACTTCTGAAAAAATCAGTGGCTTTATAAAATTTTATACATTAAGGCTCACAACTTAAACAAAAATTTATATCTTAGCAATACCAATAAGTACTTGACTTAGTGAAAACGACAATTGAATTTAGGGCTTGAAGCGAGAATGAGATAATAAAGTTATTGGTAACAGAAATAGTTTTATTATTCACCTTAAATACTGCAATTATGAACAAAAGAGAAACCAACAAGATGAACTCCTTTGGTATATCCGAAGAAGTATTGTTACGTAACAAACCTATCTGGGAAACAGACGAAGTAATCAAAAACCTTTTTGGTGAAATTCAGCTCAAATTACCGCTTGTACTTGAATACGGTGTCAAGCAGAAGAAAAACGGAACAGTCGCCACCGTAGTTAAACAAACCGGCAAAACCAGCCTGATTGCCCACGCCCTTAAAATTTCCGTTTCGGCAGTTTCGTTTTCCGCCTCACAAAAGGACCTGGTGCTGGAAAAAGAAGTGAAACTTATTAAATCGGACCTTGAACGTCTTACGCAAATAGGGTTGTATAATACGTTATCCCTGTTTTATAAAAAAGTGTTACCCCTGAAAAATTCGTTGAAACACCTCGAAGCCAACGACATTGATAAGCTAAAAAAACTGCTGGATGATTTCAAAACATCAATCCCGCAAACAGGAGCCGACAAAGACCAAAGTCAAACAGCCACTTATAACATCGGCGACCTTATCTACGAAATTAACAATATGTTTATTGAGCTCGACAAGCATATTGCTCCATACCAATACTCGCAGCCCGATTTCTTCAGAGATTATCAGAACTCCCGGAAAGTTATCGACCTCAAAGGCAAATCGACTGCAAAATCTAAAGCCAAAGTAAAAAGCGAAGCAGCTTAGTTAGCAGAAAAGTGCCTTTGGAAACAATTGCATAGAACTTAAAAGGAGGCCTCCATATAAATTAGGGAGGCCTCCTTTATTTATATGGCTTTGCAACAAAATATAATGCCCGTTAAAATTAGAATAAATTAAATAAACTTCTTCACCAACTGGTTGTTATAGAGACATCTTCTTTTATAAATAAAACCTTCAGCCATGAAAATCTTTAAGAAAATTGTAATTGTGCTCGCCATCATTATCGCGATCCCTTTGCTTGTGGCTCTTTTTGTAAAAAAAGATTATGCGGTGGAACGCGAAATTGTTATTAACCAACCCAAAGAGGTGGTTTTTGGTTATATAAAATTTCTGAAAAACCAGGATAATTTCAGCAAATGGGCCACCATGGATTCCGGCATGAAGAAGACCTACCGGGGCACTGATGGCATGGTTGGGTTTGTCTCGGCATGGGAGAGCCAGAAAGACGATGTGGGCACCGGCGAACAGGAAATCAAAAAGATTACCGAAGGCGAACGCATCGATTATGAACTCCGTTTTATCAAGCCTTTTGAGTCGACCGAAAAAGCTTATATGATCACCGAAGCTACGGGAGATAAACAAACCAAGGTGAAATGGGGATTTAGCGGACGTATGAATTACCCTGTGAACCTGATGCTTCTCTTTATGAATTTCGAGAAAATGATTGGCAACGACTTCGAAACCGGACTTAACAGATTAAAAGGAGAACTGGAAAAATAAATATTTTTAGCTTAATTCACCTATCTATGAAAAAATTACTGTTTCTTATAATTGCCATTGCTCTGGCTGCAACTTCTCCCAGGCTTGCGGCACAGAATCCGGCTGATTTTACACTGGTATCGGCTACCGATGGATCAAAGTTCAGGCTTTCCGAAAACAAGGGCAAGTTAGTCGTATTGCATTTTCTTTTGAAAACAGAATGTCCCTTTTGCTTAAAACATACCCGTTCCTATGCTGCTTTGTCGGATAGTTTTCCGGATATCGTACAGCTTTTTATCAAGCCTGATAACCGGGAAGAAATACTTGAATGGGCTAAAAAACTTGAAAAAGACGACTTTAAAGCTCTTCCGGGAATCTATATTGACCCCAATGCCCGCCTTGCCGCGGAATATAAAATCCCTGACGGGTACCAGTTCCATGGGCAGGTGGTCCATTATCCTGCCATGATTGTGCTGGATGGCAGTGGCAAAGAAATATTCCGGTATGTAGGAAAGAACAACAGCGACCGTTTCCCGGCCGACAAGTTTTTAACAAAGGTAAATGAGTGGAAATAGGTTTCCCTGAAGGCGAAGAGAAAAACATCTCCAAACGAGAACTCACATTGCCCAAATAACACTGACAAGACCAAATGACAGTTGACACAATAAATTAGCCAGACTTGTAAAGACTACTGAAAATTACCCATTTGAATCAAAAGAGTTGACAGGATAAAATTTACACTTACTGAATTCAAAAACCAGACAAGTTGAAGCTCCATTTTTAACTGTCGCTTGTTTTATTAACATATCAAAGCTTCAGAAAATGGAATCCCTGACTTTAAGATTTGTGGTGAAAAGAAAGACATTCCTGAAACAGGAAAAATGAGGATATTCCCTGCCAAATCGATCAGAGAGGATACTGTCCGGAATAAAATGAGCTGAGTTAAATCTTCTATCTCTCCATTGTAAAAGATTGACCTGCACAAGGCCTTAGAGTATTATTTTATTTACCGAAAATTTACAAAATGTATAGCATAGATTATTCAAGTGATGACAAGGTGGTAAGAGTAAATTTCCAGGGATTAATTTCGCTAAAGCAAATTTTAGGCGTGAGCAATGAGGTTATTAAAAATTCTCAACTTTCAGTTATTAAGATCCTGTCCGATATCCGTCAGGCAAGTTTTGATTTCAAGGTCCGCGAGCTGGACAATGTGATTTCCTCCACAAAACCTATATGGAGGCCTCAAAGTAAAATTTTTGAAGCAATACTGATTAACAGCCCTAAGGATACAGCCCTCATTATTTTATTAGAATTGAGACGCAGGAGAGAATCGCATATATCAAAGATTTTTTGTACAGAAGAATCGGCTCTTGATTGGTTAAATAGCCCCTTTATAAGTACGTTCAGGTCCAATACGTATAAAGCTGCAGAAAACCTGCCAGCTGAACGGATTGATAGAATTTAAGTTCATTTTTCACATTCCAGGTGTTTTCGAACTGTATTTCCAGGGTTTTTCCCTGAGAATGCAACCCAGTTCAGCGCTCCTGGCGTTTACACCTTCAAAAAGCTGATCATTGCTTTTAGCTGTTCGGCCTGACTTGCAAGTTCTTCGGCACTTGTAGCCAGCTCTTCCGACGAGGCAGCATTTTGCTGAATGATCTGGTTTAAATTATTGAGAGCGCTGTTAACCTGGTCTATTCCCGAAGACTGTTCGCTACTGGCTGCGGCAATTTCCTGAACCAGTTTGGCAGTCCTTCCAATCTCCGGTGTAAGGCTGTTGATTAATTTGTCCGATTCTTCGGTCACTTCCATGCTATTCCTGGAAATGGATGCAATTTCGTCGGCTGCAATTTTACTTCGTTCAGCAAGCTTGCGGACCTCGGATGCCACCACTGCAAAACCTTTACCGTGCTCCCCGGCACGGGCAGCTTCTATGGCAGCATTCAGCGCCAGAATGTTAGTTTGAAAAGCAATATCGTTAATTATTGTAATCTTATTGGAAATATCCATTATTGAGGTTATGCTCTTTTTCCCCGACACTTCCATCAACTTCATGCTGTGTGTGGCCTGTAAAGAAATTTTTTCTGTCTGCACGGCATTATCAGTGTTATGCTGCACATTTGCTGCCATTTGCTCCATGGATGATGCTACTTCCTCGGCAGCAGCAGCCTGTGTACTTGCCCCACGCGACAAATCCATTGAGCCTAAGCTTATCTGTTGACTTACCGATGCTATCTCTTTTGCGCCGTGGCTTATTCCTGCTACAATTTCACGGAGTTTTTTTACCATTTGAGAGAGTGATTTTGCTAAAATGCCAATTTCGTCTTCCTGGTTTATATCTAATTCGGCCGACAAATCGCCTTCCGAGATTTTCTTTGCAAACTCAACTCCCTTTTGAATTGATTTCGATATGGACCTGCCAATTATGCTGTTGATCAGAATTATTATAAAAGTACTTACCAAAATTGCCCCAATCAACACCCATCTCAAGTGATTAAGAACTTGCACCATCTCTTTTTCATAAAGAGTTGTCACAATATAGGACTCGATTTCACCGACATATTTTGAATATTGTATCTTCTTTTCGCCTTCCCATAAATAAGTGGTTTTACCGCCCCCGTCTTTTAATTCAGTTAATCTTTTGAAGAATTCTTCGTTCTTAAAAGAAGCCCCTTCTTTAGACGGATGAACAATGAACTTCCCATCCTTATCAACTATATAAGGGTATCCTGTTTCTAAGTATTTTTTTTGATTAAAAATATCTTTGATATTCTTCAGATCCTTTTCGGGCATCCCAACAAATAACATCCCAACAATATTATTGTCAATCTTTATGGGTTTATACGACGTTAAGTACCAATTCCCCACAACAATGGCTCTTCCATAAAAGGTTTCGCCTTTCTCAACGGCCTGTATAACAGGAGAGTTGTCGGGAATAAATGTATTTACCACTCTGCTGCCGTCGGATTTCACAACTGAGGTTGAAATCCGTAAATACCCGCCCTCTATCTTTTGAAATATGGTAGCTTTGGCGCGGGTTAGCTCCGTTATCTTATCCACCAGGGTTGTGGAATTGTACAGCACCTCCATATCAAGGCAAAGTGGGTGTATTTCAATTTGTTTAGTTTCCTGCGACAATTGATTTACAGCTTCAATTTTCACAGGTTCGCCACCGTCAAACCTAAGTTTACCAGCTGTTTCAAAAATTTCTGTAGCTACGTTTATTGCAGAATTCACCTGCTCCTGTCTTTCTTTTATTTGCAACTGAACCAGGCTGGATAAGTTATGAACCTCTTCTTTCATAAACACATCAGTATCCGAAATAATCTTTTCCTTCTGGATACTGTAAACATAAAAACCAAGGAAGGTTAGAATCAAAATAACCGCTGAACTAATGAACACACTAATGCGTATTCCAATCTTCAAATTGTTTATCCGTCTCATCACATTTCAATTAAGGTTTCAGGCCCCGCATAACGGTTAATTCAATTGAAGTATTTACCCAATATCATAAACTCTGGACACTAACTGTCAAAATGGTTTATTGCGTAAATAAATCGTATCCTGAAATTAATACTTTTTTTGCAAACTTAAAAACACCGATATATAATCGCGCGCCAAATTCAGGGTTATGTGATTTCCGCCACGATGCGAAGCAAGTACAAAGGGAGTGTGAGCAGGCAAGCACAGACCAGGACGCTTCACACATATATTTTATGGGGTTGAATCGCAACTTTCAAAGTAATTACATTAAATTAGCTCCTCAACGTGGGATAATGAATTGCCTTAGAAATCCCCTACAAAACATATGCGATACGCTAGTTGTAACTTTAAAAATAGCCCCGGTATGACGATTAAATTTACTTTAATATTTTTTGCAATGGCGATTTTCACACTAGGACTTTACTTTGTTCGAGCGAAAACAAACTCTAACAAATTTTCTACTAAATCTAGTCAACAACCTATAAAATTGAATTTGGAAGCTAAACAGATTGTTGATAGTCTTCAGAAACTTGGTTATTTTAAATACACTGAAGCTGACAATATTGACAATCTTAAAAAAGAGATTATCTCTGGATTGGAAGAGTATTATTATTTATCAACCATATACGAAGATAACAAACCATATAATTCCAAAGATTTCAGACACTATCATCTTGATGGAGAAGACTTATTTGAACTTGGCGGATTTATTGATGAATTAAAGGAAATGACACTGACCTTTGATAAGATGAATATTAAACTTGTAGTTAATGAAAACCTTGAAGAATGGGACGAAAAAAACAATTGGTTAAATCATAGAATTACAATAAATAACAAACAGTATATTGTATTTAGGAATTTTAGAGGATATGGATGGGGTGAAGCAGCTCAAAGATTCGCGGACATACTGAATGATCAATTTCAAATTCTTGGAACAGATGAAAGGATTTATTTGGCAAATGGCGGAAACGACGGACGAGCAGTTTTTCTTACAGAGGATCAATTTAAGTTACTCGATCCCTATTTAAAAAATGATAATGACAGACCTCTTAGAATAGAAGATTGGTGTAAAGTTATGCAAATAGAAAGACAAAATATAAATTAACGATTACCAATAAACAGGAGCTCAAGTGGTCGGTACAATCCAGCTTGAACAGTGCTTATATTTCTGGAGGAGTGCTAATTTCGAAGTAAAACACTAAATTATCTTCTTAACAAGGGATAAAGAACTGCTCCGAAATCCTCAACAAAACATATGCGAAAATTTTATAGCGCTTAAAAAGACACCTTACATCATATGACAGACTTTAAATTATGGATGGAATTCGAGGTAGTTGACCCAGATTCATGGGATAAAGAGAATGATTTTGCCAACATTCGTGTTGATTTACCTGACGGTAGACATTATGGATTAAATATTTGGACTTTTAAATTCTTTGAAACAGCCATTAATGATGATATTAAGAAAAAGAATAGTTTAAATGGTCAATATTTAATCCCTCCGGATTTATTTGTTAAAGAATTGACAAGAAATTGTATTCAGCAAGCAATTTCAGATTTATTGAAAATGGGCGACTTAGAAAAAGTTTTAAACCCCACTGTTTTGAATAAAACCAATGACCTAGATTGATTATGGAAAATAAGATAAGATATATTGAACTAAAAACTGGATTCTCGAATCGAGGGCCTGCATGATAGGAAAAGTTGAATTTTCTAAATCTGGACAGACAATTTATTTTAATGGAAATACCTTACGCTTGTAGACTTTGATATACTTGACCAAACAAATATGAACAGGTTAACATTATTGAGACCGACAAGCAGAAATTTAACGAGATTGAGAATAGAGATGTAGAATAAAACGCGCTATGCAAAAAAAAACAACATGAGAATTTTTAGACTTGTTTTTGTAGGACTTATTCCCTTGATTCTTTCATTTACGCTGAATTCTGATTTGTCAGAGAAGACTAAATATAAAATGTTTGTTAAAGCGATTGATGACAATAGTACTGCTCCATATTATGTTGTGATTAAAGTGAAAGATATGAAAGCTGGAATCGAAAAAGAGATTTGCACTGAAGCACCATTTCTATGCGGAGCGATTTATAAAGAATTAAATTGTAATATATTTCAATCTGATAGTATTGCAAAAACTCATAGCGATAGGTATTTCGAGTTTAATAATGATAGCGCATTATGGAATATTAGTTTTGATTTATATTCAGCAAAAGATTTGGCCGATTATAAAAGCACGATTAATATGGTTTCTTTGATAAACGATATAAAAAGCGGCGAGATTAAGGGAAAGACCTTCCTTGATAAAAATAATAGATTAAAAAACCAGAGGATGTTTTCTCATTTATTGATTAATCAGGGAATAATGGTAAGGAGAGGTTGCATTGCCGGGAACATGATTAGTTTTGAGGAATTTAGAACGACAAAATAAAAATGCACAACCGCACAACAGTTCGTATATTTTATTGGGGGTTGAAAGTCCATTGTAATGTAGTTACACTAAATTAACTCATTAACGTGGGATAATGAATTGCTCCGAAATCCCCAGCAAAGCATATGCAAACCGTTATGCAAAAGCTTAAAACAAATTGATGCGAATTCACCAACATAAACAATAACTTATGAAAAATTTTATTTTAATAATTTGGATAACCCTGATATTTTCGAGCTGTAGATCACTTTTCTTTGAAACAAATATTTCCAATGGTAATGAGCTAACAATAGTTAGGAAGCCTGATTCGGTTATTTATAGATTTAAAAAATTGGATTCGTTGAAAACATACCAGGAAGGTTTTGCAAATTATTGGGAACGTGATTTAAGGTCTCGTGATATTTCAGATATGGATTTGAAAAATAATTTAAAAGAATTATTGCATTCTGATTTTGATAGCAAAACAAATTGGCCAAAATCATTACCTGTTGGATTTAACCCGGATTCAATAATGGAAATAGGAAAGAACCCCGGATTGGGTATTCGCGACCTTCATCAAATGGGGATAACTGGAAAAGGAATTAGTATAGCGATAATTGACCAAAATTTACTGGTAGATCATTACGAATATAAAAATCAATTAAGGCTGTACGAAGAAATACATGTGCAAAAAAAGAGTCCGGCTCAAATGCATGGACCCGCTGTTGCTTCAATTGCTGTTGGTAAAACAGTTGGCGTTGCTCCCGAAGCCGATTTATATTATGTTTCTTCTGTTAATGGTTCGATGTTTTATTGGCTCATTAAGTATAAGTTATTTAAAATTAGGAAAGTAAACCCAAAGTGGGACGCAAAATCCATATATAGAATATTGGAAATTAACAGGACTTTACCTGCGGATAGAAAAATAAGAGTTATATCCATATCATTTGGAAGTTATAAAAAGAACTTTTTGAAAGCCATTGAAGATGCACGCAATGAAGGGGTGTTTGTTATCTCCAGTTCTCTTAAGCAAACTCACAATTTAAGATTTCATGGGCTTGGTAAAGAATGTTTGTCTGATCCGGATGATATTAATTCTTATTTTCCTGGTGCCTGGTGGTCAAAATCTTTTTACCAAAGTCCGGATAAATTTAAAATTGATTCGATATTAATGGTCCCTATGGATTCCAGATGCACCGCCAGCCAGTGTGGAAAAGATAGTTATGTTTTCTATCCAAATGGAGGTTGGAGTTGGAGTATTCCATATATTGCAGGACTTTATGCTTTGGCTTGTCAGGTAAAACCAAGCATTACTCCCCAGGAATTTTGGAACAAGGCTTTAGAAACAGGAAATATAATTGAAATAGACCAGAACGGTAAAAAATATAAGTTTGGCAAAATAGTTAATCCGATTAAGTTGATGGAGATGTTGAAAAAATAAAAAGCCAGCGCCTAATATGCAATAAAAAACTGGGATTTAATGGGGTTTAGCTCGCATCAGGTGTGGGTATCTTGATAAGGAATCGCTTCCTAATCCCCAGATTTGCATATTGCTGCCGTTATAAGCATGCGTAATTAGACATCAAAAATGGACGGAATACGATCTAAAAGTCGTAACTTTTAAACTTAATTGACTGAATTTTTTAAACTTTAATCCAAAGGAGGATACAATGAAAACTATTTTATTTATTTCGATGGTTTTATTCTCTTTTCCATGTCATTCAGACACTGCAACCACACTATTATCTCCTGGCGATCAGGAAGCTGATAAAAAAGAAATCAGTACAGTCGTAAAACTAATTATTCAGAATCTTGAAAAAATGGACGTTGAAGCTCTCTTCCAATCTTATTCGGACTCTTCTAACTTTTTTACGACTGATGGTTCGATGATAAACTTTCAGGTATTCAAGAATCACAATGCCGCATGGTTTAATTCACTTGCAGCACTGAAGATCACAACTTCCAGTGAATATTACAGATTTCTCCCAGGCAACACCGTAATTTGCAGTTGGATGGGCAAGTTCGAAATGACGCTAAGGACCGGTGCACAATTAAAAATTGACAAATTTGGAATTACCTATATTTTCAGAAAAATCGATAATAAATGGAAGGTGATTCACCAGCATGCATCCGCATTACCTCCATCGCAATGATTCCGGAACTTTTAAATGCAATCTTAGGTTTATTAAAATAAAAACAGCGCAGCCCTGCATCATTTGGGATAGCAGGAACTGCGCTATATTGAAAAATTATTAACTGCTTTCAATTACTTTGAAGCAATCCAGGCTTTTGCTGCGGAAACAGAATCAACGTATTGTATTTCAATAGGCCCTGCTTTCTGGTTAACTGTTTTAGTCGACATTTTTCCAAGTGCATTTTTAGAAACTACAAAAGCCATGTATCTAATACCGATTTTAATGGCCCTTGGAAACCAGTCTTCCTCAATCCATTGCTGAGTTTCCTTTCTTATTACACTAAGTTCTGCAGTATCAACAATTAACTTTGAGCTTTTTTTACTCTCAGCTTCTTTCAACATTTCGTTACCTATTGCCTGATGCTGTTCCATTTCAAGAAATCCTTTAAAAGTGCCAGCTACTGCTTTGCTGGTTTGATCGAAAACTACATTACCCATAATGCTTAATTTTTAATTTAGATAAGTTTAATTGATTAATTAATTGGATGAATAAACTAAATGAATCGTATCATTTATTTAAATTTAATTACTTTTTTCCACACTTTTCGACGATTGTTCTGTTAAAAAGCGTCTATTTCTATGAATTAATAACTTTAACAACCTTATTCATTATTAATTCCAAATCTTCTTCCATGGTACCGGCACCATAAGGTGGCGACATCATAATTCCATCAATGCCAATAGAATCGTGAAGCGTTCTTATTCTTTCCACTATATCCTCCGGAGTTCCCACTAAAGCGACCTTCTGAATTATTTCGTCACTGATCAAAGAGGCACTTTTTTCATATTCGCCTTTGCGCGAGTAGTCGAATATTTCCTGAAAATAAGCGCTGTTAGGATCGTATCCGTATTTCTGTATCAACATATTTAAATAAGGAATGTAAATTGCAGCTGTATCTTTTGCGATGTGACAGGCTTTTTGAATATCGTTGGATATGCAGGACATGCCCCCGATGTTGAATAACTTTTTACTATGGGTGCGATTGTTACTCGTAAAATTATTCTTCAATTCCGACAGATAAGGTGCATTCCACACCTCGGCCACCTGAAGTTCTTCGGCATGTTCTCCGGCAATTGCAGCGATTTTAGCATTCCAGCTTCCGATAACCACAGGTACTTTACGGGCAGGCTTTGGCACTCTTAAAAAGGCTTTACCCGTTGCCTGGAACTTAGTGCCGTATAGCTCATCGGTATTACCCAGCAATAACCTGTTAACCTGTTGTGTTGTTTCAAGAATCCCTGTACGGGTATGCTCTTCCGAATTTTCCATATTGTAAAAATCAAAAAAAGCGCCTCGGCCAATGCCCAAAACACTCCTTCCCGGAGCCATTTCTTCCAGAAACGCAGCCTCCTGTGCAATAATAGCCGGATGACGGTAATACCCGTTTACAAGACAGGGACCTACTTCTATTTTTTTAGTATGCTCTGCAATAAGGGTTAGAATCTGGGTGGAAGAATAAAACATCAGGTCGTCGTAAACATATATCCTGTCGTATCCCAAATCTTCTATAAACTTTGCCAGCCTTATGTATTCGCTGGGATGCTTCTCCCCTCTAAGTGCTACGAAAAACTTTATCGGGTTGGTATTTCTTTTTACATTTTCCATTCTATCCGTTTTTAAGAATTCCTGTTTCCATTGATATACATTCCAACCATATTGCCCTCTGAGGTTTCCTGATGTAATGGAGGAAGACCCTTTTTGGTAATTTTTTTAAATTCATCTACAGAATAAGGCATAACGGTTTCTATGTATTCAGTTCCATCCACTATTTTGTAGGTGAGTCTTGTATCGGGCCCTACATGAACTTTTCCTCCGGAAGGAGCATAAACATAATGCGGGATAAGAGTTGACGATTCAGTACAGAGATAACGGTAGATGTCGATACCTTTTTGAACTGTTGTCCTGAAATGGCCCGCCCCTTCGGCCGGCATGCAATGATTCATATAATAAACGATGATGTTGTTTCTCAACAAAAGAGAAAACAGCTTTTTCATGGTTTTTACATCGTCATTTAAACCTTTCAGTAACACAGTCTGGTTTCTGAGGGTAATACCCCGGGACGTTAGTTTATGGCATGCCTGCAGTACCTCAGGAGTTAATTCGTCGGGATGATTGAAGTGTACGTTAAAAGCCAGGTATTTACTATTTTCGGCATTTTCAAAATCGGGACGGATATAAGCTGCGAACTTATCAGCAAGTTCGTCAGTAAATATATGAGGTGAATTTAAAAGCGTTCTGGTACCAACACGGATTTCTGAAATGTTTTCGAGGTAAGATAATCCATCAAGGAGGAAAAATAATTTTTTGAGGTCTAACAGAGGTTCTCCGCCAGTAACAACAACACCGCGAACTTCCTTCATCTTTGACACTTCCTGTATGGCCTCAACAATTTCATTATTGGTCATCCCTCTTTTTCCTCTTAAAACACGGCTTTTTTTATAACAATAACGACAATAAGCGGGACATTCGAAATTAGGAGCAATAAGCACCCGGTCGCGATACACCCGCTCAAGGCCATAGGTTTTGGCGGATTCTTTTCCTTCTTCAAAAGGTGTTGGGGTACCATTGTCACCGAATTCTTCGGGCGAAGGTAAATACTGCTTTCTCAAAGCTTCCGAATTCTTCATTATATCCCGCAGATAAGATGTTATCCTTACGGGATAACTTTCGACTACCTTATCAATTATTCTTTTGTCGTCCTCACTTTTAGCAAAGTGATACAACTCTTCATCAGTAAGTTTAACGACTTTGAAGTGATTGGGATATTCTTCCCTGACAGAAGGTGAAATACGATTATTCACTTCATGAGATGTTTTATCCATAATACAATGTTTTGAAGGTTATTGATAACGATTTTCTTCAAGGAAAATCAAATAATTAACAGTAATTAGGTTAAGAAGTAATCAGTAAGTGTTTAGGCTTATTTTAAGTTTTGGGAAGACCATATTTTTCAAGTACAAAATCAATATCCTTATCACCTCTTCCACTAAGATTGACAAGAATTGATTTTTGCGGTTCTTTTAACGCCAGCTTTAACGCATATGCAACTGCATGAGCGCTTTCCAATGCGGGTATAATTCCCTCGAGGCGGCTTAATTCATAAAATGCATCAATACAGGCCTGGTCCGAAACAACATCGTAGTTAACTTTTTTCAGATCTTTAAGCATGCAATGTTCCGGACCTACACCCGGATAATCTAAGCCGCTTGCTACCGAATATACCGGAGAAGGTTCTCCTTTTTCATCCTGCAAAAGATAACATTTGAAACCATGAATGAGACCAGGAGTTCCTTTGGTCATTGTAGCTGCATGTTCACCAAGATTTAGTGAAATTCCGCCTGGTTCCACGCCGTATAATTCACATTCGTCGTCTTCAAGAAAAGCAGAGAAAATACCCATTGCATTACTTCCCCCTCCTACACATGCAACAACTTTATCGGGTAGTTCTCCTGTCATTTCAAAAAACTGTTCTCTGGCTTCAATCCCAACCACCCGTTGAAAATCGCGCACCATCATTGGAAAAGGATGTGGGCCTACTACCGAACCGATGCAATATATAGAATTGACAGGGTCCTTTAAATAAGACTGAAATGCCGAATCAACAGCTTCCTTTAACGTCTTAAGGCCATGAGTAACCGGCACAACAGTTGCGCCCAGAATTTGCATTCGCACAACATTTGGATGTTCTTTGGCAATATCAACTTCGCCCATATGGATTTCGCATTCAAGACCAAAGTATGCTGCTGCTGTTGCAAGAGCAACGCCATGCTGGCCAGCTCCGGTTTCAGCTATCAGTTTTTTCTTACCCATAAATTTGGCTAAAAGAGCTTCGCCCATACAGTGGTTAAGTTTGTGCGCTCCGGTATGGTTCAAATCTTCGCGTTTCAGGTATATCCGTGCTCCGTATTTTTCCGACAACCTGTTGCAGTAATAAACCGGTGTAGGCCTACCCTGATAATGCTTTCGGATACTCCTGAGCTCGGCGATAAAATTATGCGATTTGCTTATGGCAAAATACGCATCGTTAATTTTCTTCATTTCTACTTCAAGTACGGGCGGAATAAATGCACCGCCGTATCCATTAAAAAATCCCTCTTTGTCAGGGTGTTTTTTAAAATAATTCTCTGGCATAATTGATTATTTAATTAATATTTGGTTGGATAAAATATTCATAGGCGGCAATATAGAAGGCAGGCTTAGCATACCTTAATGGTTTAATAGAAAATAGAAAGCAACCATCAGCAATAATGTTAGGTTTGATTTGTAGATGTAAAATTTGGAAATATTGATTGCAAAAAATCCAATTTCCAATAACGTTTTATAACAATTCAAACTTAATAATTTTATCAAACTTTCCAAATTTGAATAAAAGGAAAAAATTAAGTCGTTTCAAAAATGTATTTTTATGACCAATATATTTAGTTATGGAAACCCTCTCATAATCGGCCTGTTCTTTATGATTGTAAATGGCGAAACCTACCGGGTAATACCTTTACAAAATTGAGAGAAGTAAAAAAGACGTTTGCAACAATTAAACTCATAAAATGAAAGCTATACTTTTATCTGTCGCATTTCTTCTGGGCCTTTATTCGTTTAGCATGGCTCAATATACCACCCTAAATGCCCATTCGCATAACGATTACGAACAGAAAAATCCTTTCTTCCTTGCCTGGCAAAATCATTTTGGTTCGATAGAGGCTGATATCTGGGAGGTGAATGGAGAACTTTTGGTAGCTCATACTAAAAATGAACTTTCTCCGGATAAAACTTTGGATGCTTTGTATTTAAACCCGATTGTCAAGATTTTTAAAATGAACAATGGCTCTCCGTGGAGTAAGTATTCCGGAACATTTCAGTTGCTTATTGATATAAAAACCAGTGTTGAACCGGCATTAACGATGCTGGTAGAAAAGCTTAAAATGTACCCTGAAGTTTTTAATCCACAGATAAACAAACATGCGGTAAGAGTTGTAATCACCGGCAACCGGCCTAATCCCGAAGATTTCAGTAAATATCCCGGCTTTATCTTTTATGATGGCAAGTTTGACCTCAGGTATTCATCCGGCGAGCTTAAGAAAATTGCCCTTTATAGCGAAAACCTTACTAAATTTACCAGTTGGAAAGGAGAGGGTAAAATTCCTGACACGGAATATTCCCAACTCAAGAACGTTATTGATTCCGTGCATTCTCTTAAGAAGAAGGTGAGATTCTGGAACGCTCCCGACAATCCCGATGCCTGGAAAATTTTAACAGGTCTGAAAGTGGATTATATAAATACCGATCATATAAAAGAGCTGGCAGCATTTCTCAACAGCCATGATTAGAGTAAACCCGGGAGTTTTCCTTTCTTTGGTTTGCCTCAATATTTTTGCAATTATTTACCTATCTTTCCATTCGTAAAATCAATGCGAAATGACCCGGTTAGTCTTAAAAATACACCTGCTTCTCACTTTTTTACTTTTCGCACTTTGCCTGAAAGCAAATACAGCCCCTGCGCAGGAACTTCCCATTAAAGTCCTCGTTATTTTCGATGTATCCAAAAGCATGATTGCCCAGTACGAACAGGGCACCCGCATGGATGCTGCCAAAAGCATGGCTTATACGATTATCGACTCTCTTTCGCAGAAAACGAATCTGCAAATAGCTCTCAGGGCATACGGAGCCGGAGTCCCCTACCCTCCCGGTAATTGTACCGACTCCAGGCTGATTTTCAACTTCGAACCCAATAATGGCGCAAAAATAAAGGAATACATCAGCGGATTGAAACCAACAGGAATAACCCCCATTGCTTATTCTATGGAGCAGGCTATTGGGGATTTCAAGGATCCGAATTCGAAAAACTTCATTATCATAATCACCGATGGAATTGAGGAGTGCGGCGGTAACATCTGTCAGGTTGCTATTAAACTCCGGGAGAAAAACATTGTTTTGCGTCCTTTCATTGTAGGCATAGGACTTTCGGAAGAACAATCGCGCGAATTCGAATGTGTTGGAACCTACTTCGATGCCAATAAGGAGAATACCTTTTCGCGCCTCAGCAATATTATCATCACGCAGATTCTCAATCCCACTTCGGCCCAGATAAATTTGCTGGATAAAGCGGGCAAACCTTCCGAGACAAATATTGCCATGATTTTATACGACCTGAAGGATAAACTCCCGGAGTACAGTTACATTCATACGTTGGATCGCGCTGGCAATCCCGACACACTTTACCTGGATGTTTACCGGAAATATTCCGTTGCAATAAGCACCATACCCGCGGTAAAGATAGACACTGCCGAACAGGCATTGGGGAAACACAATACATTTGCAGTTGATGCAGCCCAGGGTGAACTTAACCTCAAAATGACATCGCCCATTCCAGGCTCCGAACCCATGTGCATTATCCGCAAAAAGGGAGAGATGGAAACACTTAATTTCCAAAAAATAAATACCTCATTAAAATACCTTTGCGGAGAATACGACCTTGAAATCATGACAACGCCGCGCATATTGATGCCCGGCATTAACATTCCACCTCAGGGCAAAGTGCTCGAGATACCTGCCAGCGGACAGCTGCAAATCCGGACAGGCCGAAAAATTATCGGATCAGTTCTGATGGACGTGAATGGTGAGCAAGTGCTGATTGAGGCATTGCCAAATGAAGGAATTACATCGTACAATATCTTTCTTCAACCGGGCAAATACACCCTTGTTTACCGGAATTACGACGACAAATCGGCATTAAGTACCATAAGGAAACCATTTACAGTGGGAGCCCGGAACTTTGTTTCGCTTGCGCTTTAAACCAAACTACAATGAATTATGAGCTGATAAAAGAAAGACTTGCACCCTGTGGTCTCCATTGCGGCAAATGCTTTGCTTTTGAAGATGGTGAAATAAAAAATCACAGCCGGCAGTTAAAGATATCGCTTGGCAACTTCGATGTTTATGCAGCCCGTTTTGTCGAACTGCTGAATGAGCCGGCTTTTAAAAACTATCCGGCATTTAAAGCAATGCTCGAATACCTTACCACCGAAGGCTGCAAAGGATGCAGGCAGGAAAAATGCAAGCTTTTCAGCAATTGTAAGGTTCGCGATTGCCACGAACAGCAAGGTGTTGATTTTTGTTTCCAGTGCTCTCAGTTCCCCTGCAATAATACCGGTTTCGACGCGCACCTCCACAAACGCTCCGTAGACATTAACCTGCGGATGAAAGAAATTGGAGTTGAGAAATATTATGAGGAAGTGAAAGATTTGCCAAGATATTAAATATCTAAAATGAGAACTATCAATACAGTACTCTCCTTTTGCGTTGCATGGGTCATTTTAAATACAGCCTGCAACAATAGCTTCTCAAAAAAAGACGAGTTTAATAAAATTAACTTATTGATAAATGAGGGAAAATCAGAAAAAGCAATCTCCCGATTAAATAAAATAATAACAAAGCACTCCGAAGACGGTGACTTTTATGCAAAAAGAGGAGATTGCTTTTTAAAACAGAATTTCTATCTGAAAGCAATTGAGGATTACCTCCATGCCTTACAATTCAAAAGCAGCGATTCTGTAAATATCTTTTTCAATTTAGGTAAAAGCTACTCATCAATTCATAAAGATTCGCTTGCAATTGCATATTTTCAAAAATCGTATGTGTACGTGCCGACACAACGAATCAATTATCTTATCGATTCATTAATGATTATCAAAACCAACCCTTATGATATTTGGAGCGAAAGAATTAACTTGTCCGAGATACCAATTATCCTAAAAAATGTAGAAAAACGCTTGAAAGAAAAAAAATATAATTATTATAACACAATTCAACCTTTGGGAAAAATTATTAAAGCCGATTCAACCAATGGTCACGCGTATTTTTTAAGAGCTTTTTGCTATTCCAATCTTTACTTTTACTCCTTGGCAATAAGTGACAATATAAAAGCCATTAACTACAACTACAATAACCAACAAAATATTAACTACAATCTTGGCTGCATTTACTTTGCACTTGAAAATGACAGTATGGCAAGATTTTATTTTAATAAGGCCGGCTTAACTTGTTATGAAGATGCTGCTAAATTTGTAAAAGAAAACGAACTGAACAATATTCCTTGGGATAATGAAGTAAAAAAATTCTACATCATAAACAAACTTCTTAAGATATAAAAAGCAACCCGAACTTTGAATAAGAGAATATTTCCAGGTTTAACTGAATGAGTCTCAAATTATGTTAACCTCATATTTATCCGTGCAATAAAATCTTTCATTCTCTCAAAGTGTGAGCCTTCCCAATAGATAGTGCCACAACCCGAACATTGGTAAAACTCATGGAAGTATTGCCTTGTCAAAGGCTCAAGCTGATGAATGATTTTATCCTTCGAAACTATCGCTAATTCTTCATTACATTTTATGCAACGGCAGAACGGCTTAACTGCATGGAAGAGGTCAAAATGTTCCAACACTTCCGTTAACTGGACCTTTGGGTTCTGGTTTCTTATGTAATAACCATGTGTTACGGTTTTAACTTTCAGTATTCCAAGATCGCGGGTAAGAATCACCCGATGTTCATCCACCGAGATGCGAATAATTTCCCTATCCTCATAATCGTTCCGGTAAAGAGTATCAAAACCAAACATCCGTAAATATCTGGCAAGCTTTCCAAGGTGAACATCCAGAACAAAACGAAATTCACGCAAAGGTTTTGCTCTCAAATGCGAAACATTACTTATATCGAGCGTTTCGAAAACCGGATAGACAGATACATAATCGTTATTTTGCAGAGCATAATCAAAACCAACTGAAATCCCGTTTACAAGAATCAAATCGACTTCCACATGAGGCACTCCTAACGCTTCAATCGCATCTTTCACCGACGGTGTTCCCCGGAAATTATATACGAAAGGCACCTTCTTTCTTTTTTCAGGAAGGAAATCGTTCAACTCTTCGTAAAAGCGAAAAACTGCCACTTGCATCACTTTTTTGGCTAATACCTTTCCTTATAAAATTAAAACAAGTATTTGAGAATTAAACACTCAAATTGTTGACTCTGCATTTTGCAGATCGTAATTTTATTTTAACAAAAAAGGAGGAGTCATGGAAACAAGTTTCACTACCAGCGAAAAAGAAATGCTTATGATGCTGCTTCAGAAGGAAGAAAAAACACTGCACATCGAGATCAACCATACATCGCACCGGGAGTTTAAACTCCAGCTTAAGGAAAGGTTAACCATGATAACCGGAATATTGGAAAAGCTGAGCGTTAACGAGCCTTTCAAAGTTTTCTAGAAGTCGTCAGCTTCCCTAAAACAAAAGCACACAGAACTACGCTGTGTGCCTTAAGGTTAGTAGTAGTCAATTTTTTAGTCGTAAGTATTTAGTAGTAAGTCGTAAGATAATACGGATTTTCTAACGACTTACTACTTACGACTGAATACTTTCTAAACCACTCCCTGGTCGAGCATTGCATTGGCCACTTTGAGGAAGCCAGCAATGTTTGCACCTTTTACGTAGTCGATATATCCGCCCTGACCTTTGCCATATTTTTCGCACGAAGCATGAATGTTTTTCATGATCTGGTGCAGGCGCATATCAACCTCATCACGACCCCAGTTGAGTTTCATCGAATTTTGCGACATTTCCAGTCCAGAGGTTGCCACGCCCCCGGCATTTGCAGCCTTACCAGGAGCGAAAAGCAACTTACTGTTCTGAAGTGTGTGAATTGCTTCCGGGGTACAAGGCATATTAGCTCCTTCGCACACACAGATGCAACCATTTTTTATCAGACTTTCAGCATCTTCTTTATTTAATTCGTTCTGAGTAGCACAAGGAAGAGCTATATCGCACTTCACCTCCCATGGATGTTTACCGGCAACAAATACCGATCCCGGGAATTCATTGGCGTAGGGAGCTGCTATATCTTCGTTGCTGGCTCTTAGTTCCAGCATATATTCTATTTTTTCGCCCGAAATACCGTCCTTGTCATAGATATATCCATCGGGTCCCGAAATTGTTATAACCTTTCCACCCAGCTCGGTTACTTTTTTAACAGCGCCCCAGGCAACGTTACCAAATCCCGAAACAGCTACCGTTTTACCTTTAAACGATTCGCCGATTGTTCCCAGCATTTCGCTTGTAAAGTATACAACACCAAAGCCGGTAGCTTCAGGACGAATCAAGCTTCCTCCCCAGTTAATACCTTTACCGGTGAGTACGCCATTATGTTCGCGTGTAAGCTTTTTATACATACCATAGAGGAAACCTATTTCGCGACCACCTACGCCAATATCCCCGGCAGGAACATCGGTCTCGGGACCTACAATTTTCCAGAGTTCGAGCATAAACGACTGGCAGAAACGCATTACCTCATTATTCGATTTACCTTTGGGATCAAAATCCGACCCTCCTTTGGCTCCACCCATGGGGAGAGTGGTAAGGCTATTCTTAAAAATCTGTTCGAAACCCAAAAACTTAAGAATACTTAAGTTTACACTAGGGTGAAAACGCAAACCGCCTTTGTAAGGGCCAATAGCGTTGTTAAACTGAACACGGTAACCTCGATTAACGTGAACTTTACCTTCGTCATCCATCCAGGGCACCTTGAAAGAGAGAATCCTGTCGGGTTCTATAATTCTTTCAATTATATTGGCAGTGTCGAACTGAGGATTAGCGTTGTAAACTTCCTGAATCGACTCAAGCACTTCATGTACCGCCTGATGGTATTCTATTTCGCCGGGATAGCGCTTTGTTAAGCCGGTCATTATTTGATT
Source organism: Bacteroidota bacterium (assembly GCA_021779665.1). GTDB lineage: Bacteria > Bacteroidota > Bacteroidia > Bacteroidales > JAAUTT01 > JAAUTT01. The sequence goes on from JAJYAG010000025.1 coordinate 29,972, forward strand.
TACATCCATAGAAGCTTTTATTGGTTTATATAAATTTCTAAACAAAAGAACAATTCTGCAAGTAATAAGCGGTTGATTTTTATCATTCGGAAAGATATTATGCGACAGAAAACAATAATTATATCTTTACACAAAAAACACGGAACCTGACGATGAACATCAGAATACTGGCACTGATTTTTCTGTTTTTATCAACAAGCAATCGGACTATATCCCAGATTGTTATAAACGAAATATTTGCCACAAATGTCAACTCTTTTCTTGAGAAGGAAACATTTAACTTTGCCGGCTTTATTGAACTTTACAATAAAGGCTCCAAAACAGAAAACATCTCCAATTTTTATGTCAGCAACAAAAAAGACCAGCTCAATTTATTTATGTTGCCTGGCAACATCAGTATTCCGGCAAAATCATACTATACGATTTATTGCGATCTCTTAAACACACGAAACCATGCCAATTTTAAGCTCGACGCTGATGGCGGATCTGTTTATCTCTGCACAAACACCCTCAACTTTGTCGACTCGGTAAAATACGGCCGGCAATACCCCGATATAGCATACGGAAGAAAACCTGACGGCACCGGCAATTGGTACCGCCTGGGAAATCCGACACCACAAAAAACCAACACAACGGCTAAAAACAGCAATGTTATCTGTTCAAAACCTTCCATAAATCCCAAAGCCGGATTTTACAAAGGAGCGATTAATATTTCCATTGAAAAAAGTCCTGAGAACGGACAAATAAGGTTTACCACCGATGGTTCAGAACCTACTTCAAATTCAAGACTTTACAAAGGTCCATTTTTAACAAGCACCAGCATAGTAGTCAAGGCTAAGGTATTTCACAACAACTTTCTTACAAGCGCAACAAGCTGTAATACCTATTTAATTAATGAGCATGACAGCAACTTGCCTGTGGTTTCGGTATCAACTGATCCAAAATATTTATATGACGACAGCATTGGAATATATGTTGTTGGCAAAAACGGAATTACAGGCAATTGCACCGGAAAAGCCAATTACAACCGCGACTGGGAACGTCCGGGCTTTTTTGAGTATTTTACCGAAGACGGGAAAGTTCAGGAATCACTGGGACTTGATATTAAAATATCCGGAGGATGCAGCCGTAACAATAGTTATCAAAAATCTCTGGGTTTGTCGCCCAGTTCGCGTTACGGTTCGGGAAAATTTAACTATGAATTTTTCAAATCACGTCCTTTTGTTAAAGACTATGGCAGCCTGATGCTGCGAAATGCAGGGAATGACTGGACCAAAACTATGTTTCGAGATGCAGTGGAACAGGAAATCGTTTTTTCCGATATGGATGTCGATTATCAGGCATATCAACCGGTAGCAGTCTACCTCAACGGAAAATACTTTGGACTGCTTAACCTGCGCGAAAAGGTTAATAAAAACTACCTGAGGGGAAGCTATGGCTTAAGTCCCGACAGCGTTCACTTTTTAGAGAAAAACAATCAGGTTATCGCAGGAAGTAAAGAATCGTATGTCCATTTTATCGATTCTTTAAACAAGACCGATATGACCTCTGATGCAGCTTATAGTCTGCTCGACAGAAATATCGACATCAATGAATACCTTAATTATCTGGTAATTCAAATTTATTATGCGAATAAGGACTGGCCGGGAAACAATATCAAATACTGGAAGTCGAAAAGGCCCGGCTCCAAATGGCGCTGGATATTAACAGATCTTGATTTCGGGCTGGGAGCAAATGCCAAATCAAACGACTCAACGCTATATTTTGTAACCAAACCCGACGGAACTGCCTGGCCTAATCCGGCATGGTCCACACTTCTGCCCCGAAAAATTTTTGAAAACCCGATTACTCGTGCATTATTTATCCAGAAAATGCAAACAGCTATAAACACTGTTTTCACTGACGAGCATGTAAACTCTAAAATAGACAGCATCAGAGACTATACCGCTCCGGAGATGACCTATCACTGGACACGTTTCACAGGCAACTCAACCACCTGGAACAAAAACATAGATGTAATGCGGAATTTTAATAAAAGCCGAAGGGATTTTATGGCTTGGCATCTCAGGGAGTTTTTCAAACTTACCGATACCTGCCGGGAAGTAATTCTCAGAAGACCGGCGAACGGAAAAGTTACATACATGCTTAACCAGATTGAGGTAAAAGACACCATGCCTAGGGAATTTTATCCTGACTTCCCTTTAACAATTGAGGCGAAACCAGTAAACGGTTATGAATTCAGCAACTGGAACTGCAGGTATTTTGATACCAGGAAAGAAGAGCTGATAAAAGCAAATTCGAACTGGATGTATTACGATGGAAACCCGGCATTAACAGACGCTTCATGGAAAAGCTCAAACTATAACGAAACAGGATGGAAAAGCGGATTAGCAGAATTTGGCTACGGAGATGGCGATGAGAATACCCTGATAAATTATGGATACGATGCAGCCAATAAACATATCACCTCCTATTTCAGAAAGAAGTTCACAGTATCAAACTCTTCTGAAGTTTACAATATGGAGGGCGCAATCCTTTACGATGATGGAGCCATCGTTTATTTAAACGGACAGGAAGTTTTCAGGGTAAATATGCCAAATACCGCAATAATGTATTCAACTCCTGCTGTTGCAGCGAAAGAGGACGATGACTACTTTCAAAAATTCCTGATTCCTGCTTCCCTTATTAAAACAGGCGAAAACATTATTGCCGTTGAAATACACCAAAATGCTGCCAACAGCAGCGATCTCTCCTTCGATTTCAAACTAACAGCAAAATGCAAAGATTATAAAGCAACGGCCTCCTTTTCCGATCCGGTGCTTACAGGATTCTACCCACAATCTATGGAGCTCACAGCAGTAATGAAACCGGATTTAGCATACACCGGCCTTGTATTTAATGAAGTTTCAGCTTTAAGCAGTACAACCCCGGACAATAAGGGGGAAGACAGCAATTGGATAGAGATTTTCAACAAAGGGAACCAAACCATTCCTTTGAATAAGGTTCTGATTGAATTTAATGGAAATCGGGAAATAAGCTGGCCTCTCTCCCACTCCGACACTTCCTTTATTGCTCCTGGGCAATTTAAAGTTTTCTGGGCCGACAATGAGCTGAGAGAAGGAGATTCGCACCTGCCATTCAAATTTGACGGTGAAAACGCAATCATCAGATTGACTCAAAAAACTGGTGATATAAAAATTACTATGGACACCTTTAACGTGAGTGGCAAATATTATAATGCAACCATAGGCAGATACCCTGATGGAAACACCGGATTATACTTTATGACTTCGGCTACCCCGGGCGCACAAAATCTATACCGGCTAACAGACGGAAATGAAATCACCGATGAGAAGGCAATTATAGTTTATCCTAATCCGGCGAGAGACCATATGTACATCCAACTTTCAAATTACTGCGATGCTCATATATCAGCTACCGTAACTGATCAGCAAGGACGGGAACGCCTGAGATTTACCATTGAAAACACCCTTGATGAAATAAACCTCACCGGACTCCGGCAAGGTTCTTATATCCTGAAAATCGTGATCGGGGACAAGGTTTTCTATAAGAAACTGATGATTCTGTAAAGTTAATACAAGCGCCCGTTTTCAATTAAAAGAATACCGGTAACTCAGAGTTAACACATTCAAATAATCAACATTCGGGTGAAGGTCTTTATCAACCAGAAATCCAACGCCCGCAAGATGCTTTTTATTGAATTTATAGTTTAGCTCTATTCCATACCGCTCGCTGTCGGAGAAATATGATGATATATATTTTAACCTGTAAAAACGTTCGTAGAAAACCGAGGGGGTAAGTTTAAAATTAGGTATGTTATACTCAATTTCGAACTTGTGCCTGTTATACAGCCTGGGAGCCTTTTCTTCAACATCGTCGGCATACTTGTTTGTTTGACGTTGAACCCGGAACCGGTACGACAATTCAAACCTGTTAAAAGGATAAGTTAAGTCGATCTCCCCATAAAACCTGTTGCGGGCATAAAAATCGTCTTTAGTCTCCCTTTTACGGATATAGCGGTAATAACCGCCAAAACTGATATAGTCATTCAGTTTGTAACTTAATCCGGCATCGGTAAAATACTGATCAACCTCTGATGCCTTGGAAGCCGTTCTAAGCTCTTCCGAAATATCCACTCTGAGATTCTTAACAATTTCGTAACGGGCAGAAACACTGTACCAGATACCAAAATCCCTGTCTTGCGCATTAACAGCTGAAACTGTCATAAGAAACAGCAATGCAAAATAAACCTTAAATTTATCGGATAAGCTAATTCTCGTTTTTCTAATCATCATCATTATCGTTTCTGGAAGTTGATTCGATGTCGGCATTATTAACATCGTTTCCGGTTGCAAAATAGTAAATCTTAACAGAAGCACAATCCTTTAACAGATCAATACGTCCTATTTCCACCCTGTTAATGGGTCGGATACCTGTCCGGTTTTCGATATCCTCAATCAATTCCTTTTGTCTGTCAGGCTTTATAAGATCAATCCGTTCGTAAAGAATTGTTTTAACGGATTCGTGCTTTAAGAGCCAGAGTTTTTCGAGCCCATATACAATAAAAACTATCGAGAAATTGGTAAAGAACAATTCTGCATAACTTACTTTTTTATTGGATAAGGCATTTACAACCGAAATTCCAATAACCAGAAATAAGTAAGTCATTTCCTTAATAGGTATAGCATCAGTACGATAGCGGATAATGCCGAATATGGCAAACAAACCAAGAGCAAAGCCTAGTTCAAGCTTAACGTTCGAAAGCAGATAACAAATCATAAAAGTTATGCCACCAATAAGAAAATAGCTGAACAAGTAGTCTTTACGCTTGGTGGTTCCATAATAAAGCCACCGCACCAGCAACAAAAGAACAACCATGTTAAGAGAGAAACGGAGAATCAGCTCGACAAAATTATCGACATCAATTAATTCAATACCAAAAAATTTAATCTTTTCCTGCACTTGCAAAATGGGAATCATAATTATTTTGAATTCGTTTTAAATACAAAAATTTAGGTTTAAGGGCGTTTTTACGTGGAATATCGCATATAAGGGCGCTGCCAACACAATATTTACTAAATCCCTCGGGACGTATACCTTTTTTCCGAAGTATTTTAATAAATAAGTTATTGTTGTTATTTCCTTCCTGCTTAATTTCAGCAATTGCAAGATAGGGCAGATCTTTTTCAGTACCACTGTTGCTCCGAAATGCGATACAAAAGTCGAGCGTAATCCGGGTTTTGTCTTTAATACTCACCAGAGTAATCCTCTTAAAGTAATTGGTAATGACGGCGCTCAAACTACCCGAATCCATATTGGTCCGGGCAAGCAGAAAATCCGCTGCATCCTTGTCAAAGTGACCGTTCACTTCATTTTTAATACGCCATTTAATTGTCCGGTTTTTATTTGATTTAAATTTCACCTCCAAATAAGAAACACCGGTGGACTCATAAGTACGATGCCTTATTTTATGGCGGTTCATCCGCCCGGAAATATGATGATTAAAAAGTGAGAAGTTCTGCGTATCGTAATAAGTGGTTACATACGAGAAAAGGCGCTCACTATTTATTTCCAAAACTTTATAAAAGTCCTTAGCCTGCAAAAGTATTTCAGGAAGTTCTTCGACACTGAATACATATTTTGAGTCAGTACGATTCATAAGTTCTACCGAGTCCATCTCTTTTAAAGAAATTGGCTCGTACAACTTAAGTACATCCTGAATTTTTGGAAGAATCATCATACTTAATTCTGGTAATCGTATTGATAGGTGCGCTTAGACTTAAGTTTGCCGTCGCCACCATAGGTATTGCGCTCGGTACGTAGATTATTACTGTTATATTTATATTCGGTTGTACGAACTACTTTCCCGGTAGTAGAAAGTTCAGTTTCCTTAATTTTATTATTATTGGTATCGTACTGATATTTGAAATGGGTTTTAACTTTTCCGGCGCCATCATATTCAATTTCTTCGAGGATGTTTCCGTTTTTATCGTACAGGAAATATGATTCTTTTAATTGAGGCCCATTTTTTTCAATATCCTGCTTGTATTCGGTTACCGAACGAACATTGCTTTCCTTTACAGCTGTTTTTTTCTGCGCAAACAAAGGAGAGCCAAATAAGATAAACATTAACAAAACACCAGTAATTCTCACCATAGTTCAGATTAGATTTATATTAAATTAACGTTTAAAAAGAATAAAGTTTCAATCGAATCGAATAAAATACAATCGAATTAAATTTTCCCCTAAAATAAACGTTTGTTTTTTAATATTAAATTAATCTCACTTGTATATGACTCCAAAATTTTGCCTTCCATCAATTTTCACAATTATTGGGCTGACGAAACGCAGGTGTCTCAAAAAGGAAGTCTCGGTTGCTGCTGGTTGTGCTTTCAGGTAATTGTAATCCATAAATCCGTCATTCATGTAAGGATTGATGGTCATGTAACCTACCCCGAAGGTGGTTATATTCTGAAAAAAGTGAGTTCCCTGACTGGGATCAATACGATAATGCTCCAGTCCTGATTCTATGATTATTCTTGCTTCGGAAATCTGAGGCCATTTAACCGGAATCCCCAGAGATGGGTCACTCGACCCCCACCGGCCCGGGCCGATTAAAACATAATTTCTTTTTTCGTTGATAAACTGTTGATTTAAAACCTCCAGCTCCCTGGCAATCTGTTTAGTTTCGGACGATTTAAAGCTCTCGGATTTCACATACACCAAATCGCAAATATTCTCAATTATTCCATTCCCTAAAGCTGCCTTGGAATAAACAATAGTATCCTCAAGTTGCACATTCTCAAGTTTAAATGTTATCCTCTGTTCATTAGCTACAATGGGCCTTATCTGAAGAAAACTAAATATTTTCGGTTGACCCCGTGGAGTATCCAGGTTCGCGGCAAATTCAATTTCAATGGGGTTCCCCATTTCCTTAACCCCGATATCCAGCATCGTATCCAGAATATCTGCAAGCGGAAAGGTATTATGATTCAGAATATGCGAAAAAGTAATCACCCTTTTGCCATGAGTGTGAATATCATCTTTTATAACCTGATTTTCCATGTCGTAAGTGGAAGCGGCATACCTGAATCCATGATCATTTTCGGCCTCGGTAATTTTAAGTCTGAGCAAATTAGCCGAATCGTCGATGGATGGCTTGAAAATGGTTTCGTTTAAATCCAGCGCATAGAAGGTTTTTTGAGTTTCTTTCAGCACTGAATTTACATCGGAAAGCTGAATAATTTTTTTGGGGTATTTAGGTGAGAAACGAATGGAAGCACCTCCATCCACAACATGCTTTCCTAAACCATAAGCAATGTTGACAATACCATCGGCAGAAGTTTCGGGCTTTATGGGGTAATAATTTATTGACCGGGCTACCCCCGAAAGTGTGGGATAAAACTTATTATCATAGCGTGTTCCGCAAACTTCCTGAAGAATTATTCCCATCTTTTCTTCATCAATCACATTGGAAGTTGCAGTAATGTATGCTTTGCTGCTTCTGTAAAAAACCGAAGCATAAACGGCCTTAATGGCATCGCACAAAGGCTTGAGCGTAAGCATTGCATCGTTTGGATTGCGAGGAATCATGTAGGTCGAGTATATTCCTGCGAAAGGCTGGTAATGAGAATCTTCCAGCTTGCTCGATGACCGGATCGCAATAGGATTTTTTACTGCCGAAATATAGGCATGTAAGTCCTGCAACAACCTTTCGGGCAATTTAGCCTTTATAAATCGCTCCAGAATTTCTTCGTCGGGAATATCAGATAAGGCAACATCGTAAAGTTTATTAGTCTCCATAAACTCTTCAAAGAAATCCGTGCTTATCACCACTGTTCGTGGAATCGAAATAATGATGTTCGGGTATTTATTGAAAAGCTTATATTTTTTAATGATGGAGTTCGAAAATGCTAGTCCGCGCGCCTTTCCTCCAATAGAACCTTCGCCAATACGGCTGAAAGTAAGATACTCATCATACGAATCCTTATTGAAAGTTGCGATGATACCCCGGCCTTTGGTCATGCGGTAATTACCAATGGCTTTGAAAATATAATTTTTAACCTCCGAAAGATTATTAAAATCTTCAATTTTTAGCTGCCGGAATAGATGAGCAATGGAAAACAAAGCGCGTGCATTTAACCACCTTGATATCTCGTTTCGGGACGAGTGATAGGAAAATGACTTATCGGGCACTTTCATAATGAGGTACTGTAGCGACTGCAGATCCGAAGCTCTTGCCAGCTCTTCGAGGGTATCGGGATCGCGGAAAATCAGGTCGCCAAACCCAAAGCTGCGGATAATATGATCACGTAAATCGAGCGACAGTGTGTTGCTGTGCTTATGAATGAACCCAGCATTAAGATTCGCGGTAAGATTTTGGTTTGCCAGATCCGACGACTGAAAGATGAACGGCATAAAAGGATCTTCGTCGTGAATAATCTTACAAAGATCGATACCGCCTTTAGTACCTTCAATTTTACGGAGGTCGTCCTTAAAACTTACATCGGAAATAATTCCAAGCAGATTATTTTTATACTGTTTGTAAAGACTTAAAGCGTCCTCAAAATTAGTAGCCAGCAATATCTTTGGTCGGCCGCGCATACGAAGCATCTTCTGATGTTCGTTCAGCGCTTCTTTCATAAATTCGCGCGACTGCTTAAAAACAATCTTATAAAGAATTGGAAGATAGATGGAGTTGAAACGAATAGAATCTTCAACAAGCAATATTGCCTGAACGCCAATTCTTTCCATATCAAATTCGGCATTCATCCTGTCCTCAATGAGTTTGATAATGGCCAGTAAAAGATCGGCATTACCCAGCCAGCAGAAAACATAATCGATGGCGCTCAGATCCTCGTTCCTGAGCCGCATTGACACTTCCCTCGAAAAATGCGTTAAAACTACAATCGGAATTGAAGCATACTTTTTCTTAATTCGTGTGGCGAGCTCAAACGTATCGATATCGCGAATGCTAAGCATTTCGATTACCAGATCGATTTGATCAGTTTCGAGTATTTTAAAAGCTTCTTCGGCCGAATCGGCCAGCACAAAACGCGGTGGGTAGCGGAGATGAAGGGAAACGTATTCGTTAAAAATCTGCTCATCAACACGACCGTCTTCTTCGAGCATAAAGGCATCGTAACTGCTACAAATAAGCAAAACCCTGCTGATACGTTTTTGCATCAGCAGGTTAAATGCCGTTTCCTGAAAAGAAAACTTTTCCGGATCTAAGAAGTCGGGCTTAAGAGCCATAGTATTTTTTAAGGTCCATAGCTTTTAGTCGATAGTCCGTAGTGGGTCTGTTGCACATTATTGTTGATACTAAATAGGACGTATAATTGCGGCGATGTTAAGCATAAAGCCCTTTTTAACATGTTTTCACGCCGCCAAAAATAATTCTATTTGATTAGCCCAGGGCGCCGCTTCGCTTTGCCCCGGGCTATATTATCTAAGGCCTTCAGCCTTAAAAAATATAAAAGACAAAATACATTTTTGTGCAACATAGCCTCCATAGTTAATACAATCCACATTTTTGACTTTTCAAATCTATGGACTAATTGCTATCGACCATCGACTATATCAATCTATTTCAAAAACGTCTCCGCTGTTCAGGAGTTCGTCAACACTTTTAATCTTTGCAGTTTCTTTAGCCATCTTAATCTGCTCAACAACCTGATCGTCGTAAGTTGAAAAACTGGCAGAACGAATTACTCCCAAAGCAATCGGGAATTCAGGAGGCGACAGTTTAGCGAGCATCAGATGAATACCCGGATCGAGGCTATATTGATCGTGTACCAGAATATCGTCTAAAGTTATACCATTTTCGCCAATTGTCACAACCTCGAGTTTGGTACCGTTAATGCGGATTCCCTTATTCTTATCTTTACCGAAAATCATATGCTCCCCATGTTTCAGGTGAAGCTGGTAGTCGTCGCGGAAATCGCGCGAAGTAATACTGGCATGAGCTTTATCGGCAAAAATAATACAGTTCTGAAGCACCTCAATTACAGCTGTTCCGTCGTGCTTTGCAGCTTCAAACATGGCATCGGTCATCATGCGGGGGTTTGTGTCGGTAACGCGAGCAAAAAAAGTTCCCTGCGCTCCCATCACAAGTTCTCCTGGGTTAAAAGGATGTTCTATGGTACCGTGAGGTGAAGTTTTTGTTACAGTTCCCACCGGACTGGTTGGAGAGAACTGGCCTTTGGTCAGACCATAAATCTGGTTGTTGAACAATAGAATGTTCACGTCCATATTACGGCGGATGATATGAATAAAGTGATTTCCACCGATAGCCATCGAATCGCCGTCGCCGGTTGCAATCCAAACGCTAAGTCCCGGGTTGGCAATTTTTACGCCCGAGGCAATAGCCGTTGCACGGCCATGAATTCCGTGAAAACCATAAGTATTCACGTAATATGGAAAACGAGACGAACATCCGATTCCGGAAACAATTATAAAATTCTCTTTTTTGTAGCCTATTTTTGGAAATACCTGTTCAACAGAATTGAGGATGGCATGGGATCCGCATCCGGGACACCATTTAACCATCTGATCGCTGACAAAATCCTCTTTGGTCAGCTCTATATCGCTTACTTCTATAGTTTTATTCAGGGGCATGATTATTCCTCCAGAGTTTTAGTAAATTTATTAACCAGTTCATTAACCATAAATGGTAATCCCTGAACTTTATTGTACTGCTGATAGCTAAAACCATGGTGTGTCATTCGTAAGTAATTAACAAACTGACCACTGTTTAGCTCACACACAAGAATTTTTTTGAACTTTTTAAATACCTCGGCAGTATTGCGTGGCAAAGGCATAATATGTTTAAAATGTGCATGACTGACGCTCTTGCCCTTTTCCTGCATTTCTTTAACCGCTGTAAGAACAGGACCTTCTGTTCCACCCCAGCTTACTATCAGCAAGTCACCTTCGGGAGCACCAACAACAGAGAGCGGATCAACAAAATCAGCAATCTTCTGAATTTTAGCTTCACGAAGATTTACCATTGTCTCGTGATTAATGGGATCGGTAGTAACTGTACCAGCAACATTTTCCTTTTCCAAACCTCCGATACGGTGACGCAGACCTTCCGTTCCCGGAAGCGCCCACTTGCGGACATGAGTTTCCTGATCGCGACGATACGGTTTGTAGTCGGGGTCGTTTGGTTTAGCTATAGGAGGCGTAATCGGTTTAAGATCGGCAACTTTCGGGATGCGGAACAGCTCCGATCCATTTCCTATATAACCATCGGTGAGTAAAATTACCGGGGTCATGTGTTCCATTGCCAGCTTTGCCGCTTCGTAGGCAGCGTAAAAACAATCGGCTGGTGAGGAAGCTGCCATAACAACCATGGGACATTCACCATTACGGCCAAATAAAGCCTGATACAAGTCAGACTGTTCCGATTTGGTAGGCATACCTGTGGAAGGACCTGCACGCTGTACATCAACAATCACCAGCGGCAACTCAGTTATAACAGCCAGACCCATTGCTTCACTTTTTAGTGAGAAACCAGGGCCCGATGTGGTTGTGATTGCCAGAGAACCTGTAAAACTGGCTCCTATCGAGGAACAAATACCGGCTATTTCGTCTTCGGCCTGAAAAATTTTAGCGCCTAAGGATTTATGTTTTGCTAATTCAATAAGAATATCGGTTGCCGGAGTAATAGGATACGAACCCAGGAAAAGCGGCCGGCCCGACCGTTCAGAAGCTGCAAGTAGTCCCCATGCTGTAGCAATATTACCTGTAATGATGCGGTATTTCCCTTTTTCAATCTTTGCTGGCGGAATGTAATAAGTCGAATGCAGCGCTTCAACTGTTTCGGCATAATTATAACCCGCCTGAACTGCAAGTTTGTTAGCACTTGCTATCGCCGGTTTTTTACCAAACTTCTGCTCAATTAGTTCAAGAGAATGCTTTGTATCGCGATTAAAAATATACAGGGTAATGCCCAGCGCAAACATGTTGCGAGACTTTTCGGCAATTTTAAATCCATCGGTAATGTCTTCAAAAGCCTTTTTAGTCATGGAGGTAATAGGAGCCTTGATAACGTTAAATCCGCTTAAAGAGCCGTCTTCGAGCGGATTGTTCTTGTAACCTGCTTTATCAAAAGCTTTAACATCGAAAGTATCCACATCCACAATGATAGTACCTCCTGGTTTTGCCCATTTCAGATTTGCCTTCAGGGAAGCAGGATTCATTGCAACCAGCACGTCGCATAAGTCGCCAATGGTATGAATTTTTTTCTTTCCAATATGAACCTGAAACCCTGACACGCCGGCAACGGTATTGTGTGGGGCACGAATTTCGGCGGGGTAATCGGGGAAGGTAGCAATATCATTCCCTTCCTTAACAGCCGAATCGGAAAATATAGTTCCGGTAAGTTGCATTCCATCGCCGCTGTCGCCAACAAATTTAACCACAACATTATCCAGTTCTATTCGCTCAATATTATTACTCATTAGAATTTCAATTATTTAATTTAAAGGTAGCTTAATTTAAGATATTTAAGTCTTATTTAATTAAGATTTTTTGCCAAAATTATTGTTTTTAAAGTCCTTTCTACGTTAATTCCATATTTTGTATAACAGTGAAATTTGTCATTCTTTCGTTCAGAAAAGAATTTTAATGCGGTAAATTTGTATTCGGGTTTATGTGTTATGAGTTACGGGTTATGGGTGTATTTTTCCTAATACCTAAATACCTAACAGCTAAATACCTAAAAACTAAAAACAGAGAAGAAATGGCTTTAATTAAATCGGTAAGGGGATTTACTCCCGTTTTTGGGAACAATGTATTTTTAGCAGATAACGCCACTATCATTGGCGATGTAATTATGGGAAACGACTGCAGTGTATGGTTCAACACTGTTTTAAGAGGCGATGTTAACTCTATCAGAATAGGAAATAAGGTCAATATCCAGGACGGCGCTGTATTGCACACATTATATCAGAAATCGGTGGTTGAAATCGGAGATAACGTTTCCATAGCACACAATGCCATTATTCATGGAGCAAAAATAGAAAACAATGTACTGATAGGCATGGGTGCCATTGTGATGGATCATGCAGTAATAGGCGAAAATTCGATTATTGCAGCCGGCGCCATTGTTCTTTCGAATACCATTGTACCTCCCGGAACGGTTTGGGGTGGCAATCCTGCCAAAAAGCTTAAGGACATCCAGCCGGAGCAAACCCGGGAGATGATAGAAAAAATTGCAAATAATTACCTGATGTACTCCACCTGGTACAAGGAAGGACTATAAACCGGCCTCAGAATTTTATACCAAGCACGGTTATATCGTCAGTTTGTTCATTGTCGCCCATCCATGCTAGGAGTTTTTTCTCCAGCTCAATTTTTTGCTGCTCCATCGAAAGGTGATGAATCAACTGAAGTGTCTGATAAAACCTTCGCGACATGAACTTTCGATCCTGAACACCCCCAAACTGGTCCTTAAATCCGTCAGTAAACAGGTATATCACATCGCCGGATTCAACCTTTATAGTCTGTGAGGTAAACTCCTTGTAGGTATCATATTCCACGTTTACGGCAAACCTGTCGGCTTTTATCACTTCCCGCATATTACCACGAATGAGGAGAAGATCCTGCTTGGCACCTGTAATTTCAAGTTCCCGGGTTTTGCGGTCGAAGGCACATAAGGTCATATCCATGCCATCGGACATTATTGAATCGCTTCTGCTTTGCTGGAGCGATTCAATAATCCTTTCGCGCAAACGGGTTACAATTATCGGGGGCTTTGTTATGTTATGAATATTAACAATCTCATTCAGGAGGTTAATTCCCAAAAGACTCATGAATGCTCCCGGAACGCCATGGCCGGTACAATCGGCAACCGTAAATATTACCCGGGAACCTTTTTCGGCTATCCAGAAAAAATCGCCACTGACAATATCTTTAGGCTTACACAAAAGGAAATGATTGGGAAACAGCCCATAAATCAGATCGTTTTGTGGCAGAATAGCATTTTGAATATGGCGGGCATATTTTATACTGGCAGTAATCTGAAAGTTCCTTTCTTTAATAAAATCTCTCTGAGTTTCAATTTCCGCTTTTTGAGTTTCAATTTCAGCAGTTCTTTCTATCACCTTTTTTTCGAGTTTTCTCTTTTCTTCAAGAAACTTATACTCGCGTCTTTTCACATATCCAAAAACAAGAAATCCCACTATAAGTATGAGTACCGGGAAAAACCACCAGTGCTTCCTGAGAGGTTTTTTAATTTTGATGGTGAGTGAAAGGGGGGGTGTAGTTTCAGCGCCGTCTCCGTCGGAAGCTGTAAGCATAAATGTGTACGTTCCTTCCGATAAACTTTTGTAGTTGGTGCTGGTGCTTTTTGTTATTTCCGACCAATGTTCATACCCATCCAGTTTATATTGATATGTTACCATTGAAGGGTTTTTCAGACTGACACCCAAATAGTCAATACGTATTCTGTAATTCCCTGAGGGCAAAACAATTTCTTTTGTAAAATCGACCAGCTCATCGTTAATTTTAACAGCAGTGATATTTAACACAGGAGCTGATGATTTCAGATTTTCGCCGGCAGGATTATATAAAAGCAGGCCTTTGTCGGTTCCAAACCATACCAGACCCGAGTCCTTCAGAACCGCATTTGCATTAAACTGAAACGCAACTTTGTCATCCATCGGCCCGACCGGCTTAACTGAAAACTCCCAGGTTATTTTTGTCAGTCCTCCTTTATGACCAACCCATACATTTGATTTATCGCTTACTATGGAATAACAATAATCGGAGAAAAGGCCCTCTTTTGAAGTCAGGTTAGCAATGGAATCAGATTTATCAATCATAAAAACGCCCTTTCCCAGAGAACCGGCCCAAATTCTGGAACTTGCATCTTCAGCAATTGCACTCAACTCAAAACTTCCATTTCCCGAGTTAAGATTTATTTTATTCACCTTTCTGTTTTGAATAACTGCAAGTACACTGCTGCGTGTGCCAACCCAAACCCTGTTACGGCTATCGACAAAAATGGCATTCACATAATTATGAGGCAGTCCGCCTTTGTTAAGAGAATACCAGTTAACATCACCACTTTTTACAGAGATATTGCACAATCCCTTTTTGGTTCCTATCCACACTTCGTCGCCTTTACCGGTAATGGTATTTATTGAGTTCGAAAGGATATCGTCGCCTGAAATATGACTCTGAACCCTGTCGGTTTTGATATCGAGTCTGTAAACCCCATGTGAACCGGTTCCAATCCAGAGCTCTTTCCCATCAGGAGAATAAAGTGCGCTTATTTTATCCGCCGGTACTCCTTTATCTTTATATTGAACAAAAGTCTTTGTGCCTTCCCGATCAGTTTTTACAAGTCCCGAATCAGTCCCCAGCCATTTGTACTGCCGGTTAAACCACAGCGATAAAACATTACGTCCCGGGGGGGACACAAAAAAAGTTTTAGGTGTAAGCTGGGTTAAACCTTCGCCAAAATGTCCTGCCCAAAGACAGCCTTCGCGATCTTCGAAAATGAATTTGCAGTTATCGGATATGCCACCATGCTCTTTGTTAAAATAAACAGATTGTTGATATTTACCATTTGATGGCGAAAATCTGACCAGTCCTGCTCCAAAAGTGCAAACCCACAGGTTATTTTTCTGATCCTGCAAAATATCCTGAATTCCGGACATTTCCTGTGTGAAGGTTACAATTTTGGGAAAGTGAAATTTTTCGCCCACAGCAACTTCATAAATCCCTTCTTCGCAAGCAATTAAAAAATCGCCGGTAAGCTTTTTCTTAATAACTGCTATTTTCTCGCGGGGAGAACCGCTTATCTCCTGTAACGCTAACGAACCATTTTTCAGCACACAATGCACCAGGCCATCGTCAGTCCCCAGCAGCAACTCATTACGGGCAATAATGCCGATACTCTTAATTATCACACCCGGTACCGGAAAATGTTCGACCACGCCATTAAAGTTCACGCTAAATATTCCTTCAGAATGTGTGCCTGCCCAAACTGTACCATCGGGACTAACAGCCATAGCGGTAACCGGCCCCTGCACGTTGCCGGAGAGGATCAAAGGTTTAAATTTCTTACCATCGTAACTGGTTAACCTGCCATTCATATGGCCAAACCACATACGATCGCTGGTGGTTACAGAACAAGTGATAAAATTTCCTGCAAGGGAGTCTGCAGTAGTAAAGTTTTCGAATTCAAAGCCATTAAACCGTGCCAGGCCATCGCCCGTGCCTATCCATAAATAACCTTTGAAATCCTGACTGACAGTATATATAAACGGTTGCGGCAAACCATCGTCAGCATTAAAATGTCTTAAATTATAATCCTGCGAAAGCGATTTTACAGAAATTAGAAAAAACGCCAGTATAAGAAGCGTTAACCGGAAATATGCCTGCGGCGGATTGCTTTTATATAAATCCCGGTTGAACATTATTTCATCCTGATTTTGGGTGAATACACAGGAACACCACCAATGGGTACAACAAAAAATGGCAATGCAATTCCATACTGGTTTCGCACAGCAATCACCACATTGTTTCTTTTGATCTGCTGGGTTTGATTTTTTATAAACTGAATCTCTACTGTTGAATTTTTCTCTTCGGCTACTATCGGAAACCGGCTGACCGACCAGTTATCTTCGCCCGAAACAGCACCTTTAAGGCCATTTTTAGCCACTGAAAAAATCCTGACAATACCATCGTTATCCCAATCGAAGTTGGAGATTTCAATAGAAATGGTTTTATCGTCAACATAAGGATAGATCTGACTCACATGCTTCTGATCGTCCGACAGCCTGAAATGATACTTATATGTAAAAAAGTTACCACCTTCCAGAGGTATATTCTCTGTAGGACTGCTGCTTAAAAAATACCGGTACAGGTTTCCATCATCGCCCGATACTCCCTGGGCAATTACTTTTAGCACCCGGCCTCCAAGTAATTCGGAGTATTCCCCTTCTGAGGGATTGAAGGGTCCAAAAGTGTACCATTTCATATCGTATCGCGCATCGGCACCAAACGATTTAGATGCAAGCAAATATCCAGTTTTGAAATTCCCTTTTAAATGAATGCTTTGTGCGGCAGTATCGGAAAAAGCACCTTTACCGCCATAAATTGAAAAGCTTACAGATGTGTTGAAATCTCCTTTGGCTTCATCGTGTTCGCCTCCGGTATCGGGATCGTAAACCCTGATGTAAAAAGGTGCTTTTTGCGAAGCCGGTACAAAACAGAAGAAAATCTGACAAAAGTCGTCGTCGCCCCAGGCTGTTTTTGAATTGGCTCCGAAGGTTACGAGAAACGGAATGTTTTCATCGGCAGCAGGAGCAGGCTGTGAATAAGCAACCCTGCTGATTGCAGCAATGAGGAATAAAATCCAGGTAAATCTCAGTATCCGGGACATTTTCATTCTTTCACAAATATTAACTCAACAACGCCCATACTTCTATCTTTCTCAGCTGAGTAGGGTTTAAATAACCACTGTGCATTTTCAAAGCCATCGGCAGTATATTTTACTTTATCCACGCTTTTTTGGTTCAGAAAAAAAGACAATTGTCGTGCAAAATTTTCTGCAACACTCTTTTCTCCGGAATGCAAGGCCATAACTAACCTCAACCCGGAATTGCCTTTTAAAAGTGCAGCTACCTTTTCAAGAATTGCATAAGAACTATCGACAATACCATACCCGTCAAACACAATGTACATCGCGGATTGGCTGAGTTGGTTTTTAATAGTGTCTTTCATTTCTCTGCTTAAGCCATCCATCATATAAACTCTAAGCAGCATAGCCTGCTTATCCGCGGCCAAAACAGCAGCAGGAACATCTTCGTGGTTTACCAGCGGAGGCAATTCTTCGAAAGAATTAAAAATCCTTATTTTACTCTCCACACAAGCTTTTAGGGTGCCAGCACTGCCGCTATTCTGCAAAAGCCCCATCCTGATGATATATTCACCACTTTTATTGAAAGTATGGCTACAAACTTCACCTCCGGAAGCATATCCTTCGTCAAAATTCCAGAAATACTTTACGGATTGCCCTTGAAGCTTGGACTTTGATCCGTCGAAAAAAACAGGCCTATTCACCAATCCAACTCTATAAAAACTAATAACAGGCTGTTCCGTTTCGTGTAGCGAAACATCATACTCCACATTGCTTACGATTGCTTCGCCGGTAATTTCATCGCGTATACTTAGTTTGACAACATAATCACCGGGGCCAGGGAAACAGTGCTTCACTTCAGGTCCCAGGCGCTTAATACCTCCGCCAAAATCCCACTCATAAGTCAAAGGAATAGTATCGGCAAGCTGTTGCTCATCGTAAAAAGTAAAGCAATAATTGTCAGCAACAATGTTTTGGCATTCGCCGAATTCTTCAGTAATGAAGGTAAAACTAAATATATCATCGGTTCCGTTGCGGTTGGACGAGAAATATCCTTTTTCGCCTAAAGGGTCGGCAATCAGGCCAAAATCATCGTAAGGAGAATTAATTGACGAGTCGAGATGAACAGGTTCGATCCAGCTGCCGTTAATTTCCATGGAATAAAATAAATCCTTCCGGCCAAAGCCAGGTTTACCATCGCTGGCAAAATAGACTTTCCCTGATTTGCAGGCAAAAGGAAACACTTCATTACCACGCGTATTAACGAGAGGCCCTAGGTTCACAGGTCTTTCCCATGCATCATTTTCCCTTTCGCAATAGTAGATATCCAGTCCCCCGTAACCTCCCGGCATATCGGATGCAAAATAAAGCCTGCTGCCATCATTAGAAAGAGCTGGTGTGCAGAATGTAAAAAGCGTGCTGTTATGTTCAAAAGGTTTGATGTTCCCCCATTTGCCATTGATGAATTCGGCCGAATAGATACCAAGCTTATTGGTACTGTCGTTTGCATTTTTTAGCCTGCCACTTAAATTGTTATTCCGCGAATAGTAAATCATTTCGCCATTTTTGCCGAATGTTGCCGGACCCTGATTTACATCGGCCGAAATTTCACGGGCAAAAACCTGCTTGTTTTTCCACTTGAGACTGTCATTCCCGGACACGTAGAAAATATTAAAAATCCCGTTCCGGCTGTTTCCATAGCTCACCGGAGCATTGGACGGCTGATTGGAACAGAATACAATACCATCCTTATAGTATACCGGCGAAAACTCATCCCAGCTCCGCGAATTAAAAGACACAGGTTTAACAACATAGTTAACCTGTCCTTCCGATTTTAAACCGAAACAGCACAATAGCAGCAATATGGAAAGAAACCTGTTCATAGTTTACTCCTAAAAACTTCTGGGGCTCATCACCTTTCGGGAATACCTGAAAATATAATTCAACCCAATTTCATGAGAACCATTTAAGTATTTTCCCAGTTCTCCGTTTGCAAAATCGTAAGCATAGGCCAACCGGAGCTGATAATTAAGCTGGCACTGAAACAACCCGATAACAGTATTTTGGCTGCGGTATCCCAACCCTACCCATACCTTTTCTTTGAAACCCAGCATAGAGTTCATGTAAATACGGGTCGGATATTTTACATTAAACGCTGCTGACAGCGATGGCCGAAGAATTATATCCCGGCTCAGATCAATATCGAGGCCGCCATTCACAAGGTAACTGTATGCAGCCATATCGTTTTTAGCTTTGAAACCGCCATCATCATCCTCAGCATATCTCAATAAGGATGGAATAGAAATGCCTATATAGTATTTCTTTGTATAATAATATGTTCCGAAGTTAAATACAGGCATAACCGCCGAAGAGGAATTATTTGTCAAAAGTTGGTCGTTACGATCGATGGACTGCAGGTTATTCCAATTTACAGCATACACAGCAACGCCAAAACCCAGACCCAAGGAAAGAGTCGCATCTTTCACCTCAACCCTGTATGCATAGCTTCCCATAATATTTGTGGTTTCGTAAATACCAATACTGTTATTTTCGGCATGAAAGCCCAAACCCGTTCTTCCGCCTTTAAGCGGTGAATGAAGAGCCAGTTGACTGCTTTTTGGAGCGTCGTCAAAACCAGTCCACTGGTTGCGGTAATTTATAGTGGCGCTCATTGCATTTTCACTGCCGGCAAAAGCAGGATTTACTGATAAAGTATTAAAATAAAACTGATTGAATAAAATGGGGGTTTGTCCCGAAAGCATTTCAGGAAGAACCAAAATAATCAATAAAATTATCAGCCTGAACATCACCGCTTAATTAAGATTGACCCTTTTTTAACTACTCCGTCCGCAAACTGCAAAACATAAAAATAAGTATCGTCTGGGAGTTCCAGTCCTTTGCTGCTTCTACCGTTCCAGTTGTTCAAATAATTATCCGACTGATATTCTATTTTACCCCATTTGTTGAAAATTAGCAACTTGACCTTACCATAATCGGGATCGATATAAAAGAATTCATTTTCGCCATCACCATTGGGTGTAATTACCGACGGGATGATAAACCCCTCCACAGTTAAAGTTACATCAGCCGTTGAAATGCATTCGTCCTGCGAAACTTTCCACCGGAAAACATTTCTACCGGTGCCCAATGCAGCAATTTGTGTAACAGGTGAATGGATATCCATAATTTCGCCACTACCCGAAACCAACATCCATTCTCCTTTCTCCACAGGAAGGAGCCCGGCCTGCATCTTCGTTTCGCGACTTGAAACAATCGTCTGATCGCTACCGGCATTAGCATGAGGAAGGTCCATAACCAATATATTTTTGGTTACAGAATTTGGACAAATTCCTGTATAAGTATATTCAACAAGCAAATTCCCTGGCTTTAAAGGAGTAAGAACATTATTGAGGATGTTTGCCGATCCGCTAACCACTTTTAAAACACCTCCGGCTGGAACTTCTGTCACTTCAACTGCATTACCCATACAAACTGCAGAACTGGCATTTAAAGCAACCGAAGGCAAAGGATTAACAATCACGCTCACCGCTGCGGAAGTATCGCTTAAACAACCCATGGCGTTTTTCACACAAACATTGTAACTCCCTGACTTTTTCACAATAATGGCAGAAGATTTTTCGCCGGTCGACCAGAAATATTCAGCCCCAGCTCCGGCATTGAGGATGACACTATCGCCACTGCAAAAACTCAACGGCCCTGAAGCAGAAACAAAAGGCCTTTCCGGCAACGGGTACACAGTCAGGTGAATGGTGTCGGATGATTTAATGCATCCATAATCATTGGTAACTTCAACAAAATAATCACCTGTTGAAGATATGCTCACTGATTTTGTCTTAGCTCCGGTTGACCATCTATAACTTGCAGCATCACTACTTTCTAAAGTTATGGTATTGCCACTGCAAACGGATAATCCCGGCGATACTTTAACCGAAGGCTTCACAGGCAAGGGAAGTACATTAACAGACAATGCTTCTGAAGGAGCGCTCTCACATCCCTGTTCATTGGTTATCACAACCGAATACACTCCCGACTCTTTAACATTTATATCCTGCGATGTGGCTCCGTTTGACCAAAGATATTTAAAACCACTGCCAGAGGTTAATTGAACGCTGTCTCCAGCACAAAAACTCATTGGTCCGGCTGCTGTTACTTCAGGTTTACTCAACATACAGGTGGAGCGATAAAAATCGAATACCGGCGTATTGGCTAAATCCGTCAAATTGCCATAACTGCAAAGACTGTTAGCATAGGTATTTGCATCTTGTTTTGAACAGTCGAGAGCCGGGTATTTGGGATTTCCACCGGAAATTTCAGCAGGAACATTTCCTCCTACAAAGACTTTCGCAGGGTTTTGATTACTTGAAAATTGCCCTTCGTCAAACTGCTGGGTTTTCTTTACATCTTTTACAATAACAAAATACCCGTTTGCAGTTATTACGGCACGATTTATATATAAATTACCCCAGACTATCAGAATTCCGGAATTATTGATTAACAGACTATTGTTATCACCCAGGGTTAAATCGCCTTTTACTACAAGTGTATCAATTACAATCAGATTCCCGGAAGAGCCTGTAAAGGTCAGAGATCCGTTTACCGTAATAAGTCCGTTTATATTGATATTAACCCCACTCACAGTATTCTGGGGATCCGGCCAAACCGGAACCCACGATAAAGGATCTTCCCAGTTACCACTATAATTATTTTTACCTGAATATTGAGAGAACAACAACTCTACAGAAGTAGAAAACAGAATTATAATTAATAGAATTAGCTTTTCTTTACAATTCATCATCTAACGTTCCAAAAAATAATCGCTTCTTTCAAATATCGTGAACCTGATATACGTTAGGATCAAGTCAAAGTTGCTGTCGCATATTTACTATCCTGCAAGTTGTTATCTGCAAGAAATTCCAATTTTAACGGATAACTATTTTATAATTTGAATTTTAATAGAAAGAACAAAATAATTGGATGGTTATTAAAGAAGCCTTTAAACTGAAAAATCAATGAAATTTTAATTTATCTTTAATATTGAAAAGTGTGAATATAGTTTAGTTAGCAAAAACAAAAACAGATTTATAATGAAAGCAAAACTACTTACTATCCTTTTTTTTATAGCTACAGGTTTATCCGCACAGCAAAGCGCCAATAAACCTGAACGCGAGCAGTGGTTTATGGATCTTGGGTTTGGTATGTTCATCCACTGGAGCATGGACTCGCAGGTTGGTGCTGTAATCAGCCATTCCATGGCAGGCGCATCCGACGACTACCTCAACCGTTTTGTAAACGAGCTCCCCAAAACTTTCAACCCTAAAAAATTCGATCCTGAATCGTGGGCCGTACTGGCTAAACTGGCGGGGATGAAATATGTTGTTTTCACCACCAAACACCACTCCGGTTTCTGCATGTGGAATACCAAAACCACCAATTTCGGTGTGATGAATACCCCTTTTAAACGCGACATCACCAAAGAGATTTTCGATGCATTCCGC
>JAJYAG010000193.1 GCA_021779665.1 Bacteroidota bacterium
CTCTTGCATGCCATGCAAGCGCTCTAGCCAACTGAGCTAATTCCCCTTTTTTGTTTTGTGGCGCTCTAGCCTCCCGATAGCTATCGGGATGAGCTAATTCCCCTTTTTGATTTGACTGGCGCAAAAGTAAAAAAATTCTGCAAATATTTCATATTCGACAAAAAATTATCCTCTCTTTATGCAGAAATTATTTCAAAGACTAACATTCAATTTTCCATAATTCAATTCATTTTTGAAAGAAAATGGGCTTCTACGACTGGTAAACAGCTCCCTGGAATGATAATTTTACAGGGCATTAAAAAAATTCAACAATTTTAATTCGGAGGAATTGATTATGAAAACTTTATTTATCATGCTTATTACCCTGACCTACTGCATGGGTATAAGCGCTGTAAGAGTGAACAATGATTACATTGTAGCCAACGACGAAAAAACAACCTGTAAAAAGGTAAATGTAAAAAAGAACGAAGTTCGTGTTATTTGCGAAAACGGTATGGAGAAAATCATAAAGAAGAGCGATGTAACGGAGTTTTCAAAAAAAGGTAAAACATTTGTAAAACTCTCAGTCTACAAAAATCAGCAGCTCACTGACCATACAGCATTTATGGAACTGATCAGGGATGTTAACGGGTATAAACTTTACAGAACCACCATATGGACAAATGAAATTCCAGCAAGAAATATCGACTGTTTCTATGTATTCAACAAGGATAAGTTCCTTTTTCACACGAATGAATACGATATCCCCAGAACACTAAAGTTTTTCAATATAAAATTTATTGAGCTATAACAAACACGGAACAGAGGCTCATTAATAAAGCCTCTGTTCCTTTTTAAAATTTTATCAAAAGTTTGAGCCAATAGTACAAATATCTTCGATCAACTTAAGTAAAAGAATATAACTTTCTAAAAAACATAATGTAATCATAAATTAAAAACTTGATTTCGGCATCCATTTTCAGTAAATTTATATGGACAAGGAAAATCAAAATCCTAATTTATGAAGACCAAACTCATTCTTTGTCTGCTTCTTTTTCTAACCTCAAAAGCCATGCTCAAATCAATGAAATACCATACGAGAACTACTTCAACAACGAAGGACTTTATTCTCCTTTCATAAACAACATTAAGAAGACTGAACAAATCATTCTGCTGGATCATCTGAAAAGCCGGTTCTTCTCAAAGCGAAACCATTTTCGATGGAAGAGCTCAAAATGAGAATAGATAACCTTATTGAGAGCCGAATGAGGCTAAGAGAACGGTTTAGCAAAGAAATTACTTTAGATCCTAAAGATATAACCATCACTTCGATGGATGAGAAGTTCCTTAACAAGGCTATAGAAATTATAGAAAAGCATATACGCGACGAGAATTTCAGTATGACCGACTTTCGAAAGGAAATGAATATGAGCCGGAGTACATTGTTCCGAAAAATATATGCGCTGACAAACCAGTCGCCAACCGAGTTTATAAGGACCATCCGGCTTAAACGTGCCATGATGCTTCTGAAACAAAATTATGGTAATATTTCGGAGATAGCATTTGAAGTTGGATTTAGCAACCTGTCCTATTTTTCGCGAAGTTTTAAACAGCTATTCAATGTATCTCCGGCAAATTTTATAAAACACCATCAACCAGGATAAACAACTCTAGGATTTATAGTCTGGTGAAGTTTCCATCATTAAAACGTATCATTATCAATTTAAAAATGCTTAATTCCCAAAAAAATTACATTTTTGTATTTTTCAAACTTATGCTCCAAAAAATGTCAGGTTTAAGCCAAAACTCACAGGTTCAACGTAACCCAAAACTACTTGCCAACCAAATGGATGGTGAAATTGTTATGATGAGTATTGATAATGGCGAGTATTATGGCTTGGATGAGGTGGGCAGCAGGATATGGGAATTAATGGAAACCCCTGTTACAGTTCACAACCTGGTTGAACAACTTATGAATGAGTTTGATGTTGATTATGATGATTGTTTAAGAGATACACAAGAGTTTTTGGAGGACTTGTTGGAAAAAGATTTAGTGCTGGTTAAAAATGAACCTGCTTAAAAAATTTATTAAAATTCCGGGTCGCGATAAATTGCTGTTTTTGATAGCCCTTACATTATCTTTTTTTGTGAAGATTGTTGTTTTTACAATACCTCTTCGGTGGTACAGCAAATTTCTCACCAATCGGAAACAACATACAATCCCCCGTAACAAAAGCAACGAAACAGAAACAATACGCGATATTGCCCGTGCAGTAAACAGGTGCAGCCGCCACGCTCCATGGAAAACCAAATGCCTGGTGGATGCTGTAACAGCAAAACTTTTGCTCAGGTGGCACGGAATATCTTCCACAATGTTTCTGGGAGTAAATAAGGATGAAGAGAAGAATTTAACAGCACATGCATGGTTAAAATGCGGTGAGATTTTTATAACAGGCAAAAGGGGTTATCACAAATTTACGGTGGTATCAACCTTTACCTGATAAAAATAGTAAACAGTGAAGCATCATATACGAAGTTTAATTGAGTCGGGCGAAAGCCAGACTCTTGATTTTAAATTCGAAATTTCGGATTCGAAAAAAATCGCTAAAACATTTGTTGCCTTTGCAAACACAAATGGCGGCACTTTGCTTATTGGCGTTAAAGATAACGGATCAATTGCGGGCGTGCGCAGCGAAGAAGAATATTACATGATTGAAGCCGCTGCCAAAATGTACTGCAAACCCGAAGTCAGTTTTCAAACGCGCCGCTGGAATATCGACGGGAAAACCATCCTGGAGCTCAATATTCCTAAAAGCACACAAAGACCACATTATGCACTTACCGATGAAAAAAAATGGATGGTGTATATTCGTGTAAACGATCAGAATCTGCTGGCGAATAACATCCTCCTCAGGGTTTGGCAACAAAAGAAAGAGGCAAAACCTGTTTATCTTGAATTTACTAAAAATGAGAAGCTTCTGTTAACTTACCTGGAAGAAAATTCAACAATTACTATTTCGAAGTTCTGTAAAATAGCTTTAATAGTGCGAAAAGAAGCGGAAAACATTCTTGTAAAACTTATATCGTTAAATATTATAAAGATTGTCTTTACAGAGAAGCAGGTATATTACGAACTCGTTTAAAAACATCCCCGGAATACCGTCCCGGCTTGCGGGGTGTTTGTTTAGTTAGTAATTGTAGAGAAAATTTTAAATATCTTTAATTAAGTCTGGGTTTCAGTCTTACGACTTACAACTAAAGACTTACGACTAATTTTATTTCAATCCTGTTAAAAGTGTGTAGCCCTGAAGCTTGCCTTTAGAGTTGTAGCTTTCGCTTCTGACAACACCCACATTTTTCGAAACCCACTCAACACCTTTCAGGGTCATTGCAAAAACAACTTTCGAATCGATGTCATAGGTAATTTTTGCGCAATCGAAAGTACCGGCAGGGGTAGTAATACTTTCCATTTTTTCAACCTTACGGTTATAAACTTTAACTTTCATGGTTACAATAGGGAAACCCTGGTTGGTAACCTTAACAGTCATTTCACCATCGTCGAGCACATCGCCGGCATTCAGGTTAGCAGGCATATGCATATCTTCCGTTTCCACCTTAACTTCCATATCCTTGTAGGCATCCATATTAACGCCTTTAAGATAACTGCTCATGTCCATCACAAACTCGCCATTTTTGCAGGTAACAGTATACTCCGATTTAGCAACCGACTTGCCCTTGTCGTCCAAGATTTCGTTGGCAACTTTGATTGAACCTCCGGCAACCTCAAGCACTTTGCTTTTGCTTGTCGAAGTTACTTTGTCCTTGTCGGAATAAGATTTCATTTCAATCTCAGCACCTTGCTTCTGGGGAAAATAATAAGTGCAGTCCTGGGCAACTAGTCTTCCTGCGGAAAGAAAAAATAAAAAAATAAGAACTAAAGTGAATAGCTTTTTCATTTCAAGTGATTTTAATTCTACATGAATTTGTAACGTAGTAAGTTATTTCGAATTTATGATTCGGGTCAAACGAATGATTAAAAGTAGTAATTTTTGAAAAAGTAAACCTACATGTTAATATTATTTCGATAAAAAATCTCGAAACCAGTAAGCGGAATTTTTAGGGTAACGTTCTAAAGTTTTGAAATCCACATAAATTAATCCGAATCGGGGGCGGGTTCCTTCAGCCCACTCAAAGTTGTCCATCAGGGTCCAAACAAAATAACCTTTGAGTTTCGCTCCTTCATTTTTAGCTTTAAGTACCTGAGTCAGATAATCCTTGAAGTAGGCAGTACGCTCCTTGTCGTCAATAGCATTATTTAACAGCGTGTCTTCAAAAGCGGCCCCATTCTCAGTGATATATATATTGTTTACAGGATACCTGGAAAATTGCATTATTATTTTGTAAATACCTTCGGGATATACCTCCCAACCCATACTGGTAACCGGATGTTTTAGTTTTTGCGGGTTAACGTCATTCGCCCAGATGATGGGAGGGTAAAGACTGTATTTTCCCACTATGCGGAAATAGTTCTGGAGCCCGATAAAATCGAAATCGAATTTTAGTTTCTGTTCGTCACCTTGTTTTATATAGGGTTCGAGTCTGTTAAGAAGCGGAAGATCTTTGGTTGGATATCCCAGTCCAAGAGATGGCTCAATAAACATCCGGTTAAATAGAGCATCCAGACGTTTTGCTGCATGTTCGTGTCTGCCACCGGACTTTTTCGGGTCGATATAAGAACATGAAAATGCCGTTCCAACATTACAATCAGCAACATTCTGCCTTACAATTCCGGCTCCTTCTGCCTGTGCCAATGTTGCATGGTGCACTGCAGGTAAATAATTTCCCAACCCTCTTCGCCCGGGAGCGTGCTGACCAGTCATATACCCCAGTGAAGTGAAGGCAAAGGGTTCATTAAGTACAATCCAGTTCTTAACCCGATCTCCAAAATGACTTGTGCAAATATTGCAATACTCCCCGAACCAGGAAACAACATCCCGGTTTGTCCAGCCGCCCTTTTCTTCAAGCACCTGGGGCAAATCCCAATGATACAATGTTATCCAGGGTTCAATTCCGAATTTAAGGCAGGTATCTATTACCCTGTTATAGAAATCAATTCCTTCCGGATTAACTTTCCCAACTCCTTCGGGAAGAATCCTCGACCATGCAAGGGAAAACCTGAAATTTCCAAAGTTTAGCGATTTTAGCAAACTTAAATCGGACTCGTATCGGTCGTAAAAATCACATGCAATATCTCCATTTTCACCTGTTTTTATTTTTCCCCGTAAATGGGAAAATTTGTCCCAGATTGATAATCCTTTCCCCTGTGCATTAAATGCTCCCTCTATCTGGTATGAAGCTGTTGCTGCTCCCCACTTAAAACCTGATCCAAAAGCAGACGATCTCAAAATCTCTTCTTCTGAATTATTGCCAAATATCCTTCCTGTATAAACGCTTAGTCCGGCAGCAGTTAACAGGCGAAAAAATTCAACTCTGTTCATAATATATTCCCAAAACGCAAATATAGCGGAATTAAACTATGGATTAAGCGCAAAAAACACGTGCGGAAGGAAAGTAAAAACACACGGTTGCAAATGTTTTAAAACATAAAAAAAGTGTTGTTATAAAAATAACACATAAATGGTTGTAGTATAGCATAATGATTGTATAACTGTTTAAAAACTTGTTAAATAGTGATGTTTCATTATAAAACTTAAAATCTAAAACACTAAATTTGGCGCTTTTGTAATTATAAGTATGTCTTAACGCTATAAAATAAAATTTTAAAATGAGAAAATTTCTTGTAAAGGTTAACAACCAGCAGTTTGAAGTAGAGTTAGAAGAAATCAAATCGGCTCGTCAACCTGAAAGATCATCAGAAAAAATTGCCAAGCCATCTGCAAATGGAAACGGAGCCGTTTCGTCCGTTTCGGCTAACGGAGAAAAAGTTGTAGCTCCAATGCCCGGCAACATCTTAAAAGTAAATGTAAATAAAGGTGATACAGTTAAGAGAGGTCAGGTTTTATTGGTACTCGAAGCTATGAAAATGGAAAACGAAATCACAGCTCCTGCCGATGGTAAAATTGCTGACGTTAAGGTTGAAAAAGGTCAGTGCATCAGCGCTGGCGATGTTATGGTTGTTATTGAATAAAATTTACGCTTAAGCCTAAAATGGTCATAAAAGCGTATAAAGTTTAAGAAAATGAGAAAAATTGGAATAACAGAAACCGTATTAAGAGATGCCCACCAGTCCTTAATAGCAACAAGAATGAGGATCGAAGAGATGCTTCCAATTCTTGAGCAGTTGGACAACGTTGGGTACCACTCTTTGGAAGCATGGGGTGGAGCCACTTTCGATTCCTGCCTTCGCTTCCTGAACGAGGATCCATGGGAACGACTAAGAGTAATCAGAAGCAAAGCCAAAAAAACCAAGCTTCAGATGTTGCTCCGTGGTCAGAATTTATTGGGATACAAGCATTATGCCGACGATGTTGTTGAATATTTTGTACAGAAGGCTGTGGCCAATGGTATGGATATTATCCGCATTTTCGACGCGCTGAATGATGCCCGTAATGTTGAGAAATCAATTAAAGCATGTAAAAAAGAAGGCGGTCACGCACAGGCAACTGTTTGCTATACTACCAGTCCGGCTCATACACTGGAGTTATTTGTAAAAGATGCAAAGCAGCTCGAATCCATGGGTGCCGACTCAATATGTATCAAGGATATGGCAGGTTTATTACTTCCATATGCTGCGTACGATCTTGTTAAAGCAATCCGCGAAAACGTAAAAATTCCGCTCGCATTGCATACCCATTACACTTCTGGTGCCGGCTCCATGACCTATCTGAAAGCTATTGAAGCTGGGATCGATGTTGTAGATTGCGCCATCTCCCCTCTTTCCATGGGAACTTCGCAACCTCCAACAGAAACATTGGTTGCCAGCCTTCAAAACACTGGTTACGATACAGGCCTGGACCTGAACGCCCTCAGTGATATTGCCGATTATTTCCGCCCCATCCGTGAGAAATACATTGAAAACGGTTTGCTCGATCAAAAAGTTTTAGGTGTTGACGTTAATGCCCTGAAATATCAGGTTCCGGGTGGTATGCTTTCAAACCTTGTGTCGCAGTTAAAACAATCGAACGCCGTTAATAAATACGAAGAAGTACTGAAAGAAGTGCCACGTGTAAGGGAAGATTTCGGATATCCTCCGTTGGTAACCCCAACCAGCCAGATTGTTGGAACACAGGCCGTATTGAACGTGCTTATGGGAGAACGCTATAAAATGGTTCCGAAAGAATCGAAAGCGCTTGTAAAAGGTGAATATGGAAAAACACCTGCTCCGATTCCCGAAGAAATCACAAAGAAGATTCTCGGTGAAGAAAAGCCCATTACCTGTCGACCGGCCGATTTAATTGAACCGGAACTCGAATCCATCAGAGCCAAAATTAAAGATCTGATGGTTCAGGATGAAGATGTTTTATCTTACGCACTCCTTCCCCAGGTTGCCGAAACATTTTTCAAAAACCGCAGGGATGGAATTATACCCGAAGAATCGAAACCTCAGCCTCCAAAAGCAGCAGCTCCGGCTCCAAAGCAGGAACAAAACGGTAACGCAGTGAGCGACCAGGTAGTTGCAGCCATCAGTGCAGCAGTTACCGCTTTAGGAGAAGAATACGATACACAATTCGCGATTCGCTCGATACGTCAGACAGGAATAAGCCCCTGGACTTTAGCCGGCCGGATCAGAATGTCATAAGAGCTTTGTAAATTTAAATATGGGTTAAGGCAGGATTTCTGTTTTAACCCATATTTTTTTGTACCCTGTCAAAATCAACAAAAAAAGGTAACATTTTTTTAAGATCTTCCTCTTTAATTTTCTATATCTTTAGGGTTTCTATTTGAAATGGCTTTGCAAAACAACGATAACCCATTATCCAAAATAAACGGAACCAGAATCTTTTTCGCTGTTCTGATCGGATTAGGAATTGTTGCTTTTTTATTGATCAAAGATTTCAATAAAGAGGCATTTAAACTTATGCCTATTACGTTCTCGGCCATAATGTTTCTGTTTTTGGCTATGCTTTTCATGGTTTTCAGAGACCTTGGATACATAATACGTATTCGCATTCTCACCAAAAACGATCTGTCGTGGCGCCAGGCTTTCCGGGTAATTATGCTCTGGGAGTTTTCGTCGGCCCTGATGCCCTCGGCCGTGGGCGGCACTACCATTGCCATGCTTTTCGTAAACAAGGAAGGAATAAATCTTGGCCGGAGCACTGCTGTGGTTATGGCCACCTCGTTTCTGGATGAGGTGTACTTTATTATAATGTTTCCATTGCTGCTGTTAACCATAAAAATTAGCCGGCTCTTCGACGTGGGGAACGAATTTCTATGGTTTGCAGTAATAGGCTATTCTTTAAAACTATTGTACACAATTGTTCTGAGTTATGGGCTTTTTGTCAATCCCCGTGGATGGAAATGGCTTTTACTCTGGCTGTTCAAACTGCCATTCCTGCGCCGTTTCCGGTATAGTGCGCATCTTACAGGCACTGACATTATCACAAGCTCCAAACAACTTAAAAGAGAGAAATTCGGTTTCTGGTTTAAATCATTTCTGGCCACATTCTTCTCCTGGACATCCCGATATCTGGTTGTAAACGCACTGATGCTCGCATTCTTTGTTGTTTCCGATCACTTTCTTTTATTTGCCCGGCAGCTCGTCATGTCGAATATGATGCTGCTGAGTCCCACACCCGGAGCTAGCGGTGTTTCCGAATTAATATTTACACAGTATCTGGGAGACCTGATTCCGGTTGGTGCTACCGTAGTAGGTTCGGTTTCGGCCCTGCTGGCGCTGCTGTGGCGCCTTATCAGTTACTATCCATACCTGATCATCGGGACCATTATCATCCCCCGTTGGATTAAAGTTAGCTTTGGAAGAAAAAAGAAATAGTTCTTGCGATAAAAGAATTGCCAAGGCTTAAAAATGTTCTGATTTTTTATTATTTTAGATAGATAGTTTTGCTGCAAACGATTTTTTGCTGCGAGGTTTAATTTAAATAATAGCAGGAAACTTTTCAAGAAACATGAATATTACAAATCAGGATTTACTTTTATTCATAAACATCATAAAATCATCTTCTATTTACGATTTTAGCGAGTATTCCGATAAATCGCTCAAACGTCGTTTAGCCAAAGTTTTGATTGATCAGAAAATGGATTTGAGTAATCTTCTGGTTCAGCTTAAAAGTAATCCCACCTTTCTGGAACAGGTTGTAAAAGATATCACGGTAAATACCACCGAACTATTTCGCGATCCCAACATCTGGCAGGTTCTGAAATATAATGTACTTCCTAAACTAAAGAACCAGCAAAGCATCAATATATGGCATGCCGGATGTTCAACCGGCCAGGAAGTATATTCCATGCTTATTTTGCTGAATGAACTTGGCCTCTTCGAAAAAGCAAAAGTTTACGGAACAGACATCAACAGCGATGTGCTTCAGGTTGCAAAAAAAGGTGTTTATAAATACCGGTTCAACATCAATTATCTGGACAATTTTGACAAAGCAATAAAGGAAAACCCTTACAACTACGAAGCCTTAAACAATATTCCCTACGAAAAGTATTTCACAATAGACCAGGCCAAGGATGTGATTAAAATGAATCCCTTTCTGCTGGAAAAGCCTATATTTAAAAAGCACGACCTGGTAAAGGACAGCAATCTGTTCTATGTAAAATTCGATCTTATCCTCTGTCGTAATGTAATTATCTACTTCAATTACGAACTTCAGAACAAAGTATTCGAACTATTCTACAATAATTTATATCCTAACAGCTATTTAATTCTGGGAATGCACGAGTCAATTCTCGGCCCCTACTCATCCCGTTTCGAAAAGATGGGACATTTTTATTTAAAGAAAGAAACTTACAACTATATATCCTAAAATTTAAAATGAATAAAACTGTAAAAAGCAATTTTACTTATATTTAAAAAAATTCGTTGAATCTGTGCCATTTATCGAAAATATGCGTATAAACATGTTCAAAAACAAACCTAGTACAAACTTCAGGCATACAGAAAAATGATTAATGCATTCAAACCCATTAAGGCTAAACTGCTGGTTATTATAAGTATTATTATTGGTTTATTTCTGGTATCGTACATTATGGTGTACAATAGCCGAAATTACACCAAGGATATTGTCCGCCAATCGTCGCAGCTTAGAGATTTAAGGGTTACACCCGAATTGATCCGCCTTCAGATGCATTCCTTCCTGAACAACGAAGTTTCCTCTCCCGGACTGTACCAGACCGAAAAAAGCCAAATACTCGATTCTACTGCTATCCTGGCTAAAAATCAAATATCTTTAATCGACACATTAAAACACGCATCTTATCTCGACCGTACATCTAGGAACATATTATCGGCCATTCAACAGGATTTAAATCATTTTACTACCGGAAACCAAGCACTTTTAAAAGTTATCCTTGAAAGAGGGTTTCAGCAAACCGGGTTAGCCGGCGATTGGTTCCGTCAGGGTGAATTTCTGGAAAATTACATTGCCGAAATTAAAAATCCTGTTCTTCTCAAATCCTGGATTAATGTCCGGAAATCAGAATACAGGTATAATCTGAGTCACGATCCTAAACACACTGAACAACTAACCGACGATGCAATCAAACTTAAGGCAGCTTTGGTATCCTCGTCAGGCGACGTGGCCAGAAGTGTTTCTGCACCCGACAAACTCCGGGTTGCAGGAGAAATTGACAAATATCTTGAGCTCACACTGAAACTTATTAATAAAGATAAAGCTATAGGTCTTGGAACCAACGATGGACTGATCGGTAATCAGCTGCTGGTAATGAATTCCATTTCACTGAAATCTAAGAACCTGAGCAACAGCGTTGAGAGTCAAACGAATAAACACACGAATACCCAGTTCTTTCTACGACTCTTTTTTCTTTTAATACTTACCTCACTTATCCTGCTGTTATTCTTTCTTTCCTATAAAAACATAGTAAACTCAGTAAGAGCAATAATATCCTACTTACAGGATCTGGTTAAAGGCAGGTTACCCGAGCCCGTTACCCTCGAAAGCAGAGATGAATTAGGAAAAATTGCACAACTGCTCAATGAATTCGTTTTTAGTCTTCGTGAAAAAGTAAAATTCGCACAGGGGCTGGGGACAGGCAAGGAAAAACTAGCGCTCCAGCCATTAAGTAAAGACGACAGCCTTGCAAACGCCCTGCTCGACTTACAGGTAAGCCTGCAAAAAGCCGCCGAAGAAGACATAAAATATAAAACTGAAGAAAAGAAAAGAGCCTGGTCAAACGAAGGTCTGGCAAGATTCAGCGAAATTCTCCGGTTTCAGACAAGCGACATTGGAGAGCTTTCGGACCTGATCATCAAGAACCTTGTAAAGTATTTGAACGCAAATCAGGGCGGAGTTTTTGCCTATGTGGACGAAATTCCTGAGGACACTCACCTTCAGCTGGTCTCGGCATTTGCTTTCGACAGGAAAAAATATATTGAAAAACGCATTAACATAGGAGAAGGATTGGTTGGCACCTGTGCCCAGGAAAAGCTTACCATTTTCATGACCGACATCCCCGAAGATTACATTTCCATTACATCGGGATTGGGAGAAGCCAGCCCGCGCAGCCTTCTTATTGTTCCCCTTAAAACCGAAGAGAATATTTACGGCATTATCGAAATTGCCTCATTCAATATATTAGCTCCTCATGAGATAGAGTTTGTTGAAAAACTGGCCGAAAGTATTGCCTCCACATTTGCTTCGCTTAAAATAAACGTTCATACTTCGAAATTACTGGAACAGTCGAGGCGACAGGCTGAAGAAATGGCACAGCAGGAAGAAGAAATGCGCCAGAACCTTGAAGAATTGCAGGCAACCCAGGAAGAATCAGCCCGTAAGGAAGCCGAAATTATGAGTATCCTCAGCGCTATCGACCACTCATCGATGATGATGGAACTCGATATGGAAGGCAAAATACTGGAGGTTAACAGTAAATATTGCTCGGTTATTAAATGCAACCACGAAGACCTTACCGGCAAAAACCTGCGTGCCATCTGCTATTTTAATCCACAATCGGACGACTACAATAACCTTTGGCACGAACTGCGCAGTGGCCGCAGTGTAATCAGGGAAGAAGAAGTTCATTTCAACAACAAAACATTCTTCTTAACACAAAATTACAGCCCAATTTTCGATCAGGACAGAAATCCTCACAAAATACTTGTAATTGCCTCGAATAACACCGAGAATATTCATTTGGTAGAGAACGTTGACAATTTAAGCAACCAGCTGTCGGACAAATCGCAGGAATTAAGCAACCTGTTCCATATTCTGGACCAGGCTATCATTTTTGCAGAGCTTTCGCCCGATGGAACTATTTTAAAAGCAAACAATAACTACCTGGAAGTTACCGGATATCTTGAAAAAGAAGTTATAGGTAAAAACGCACGTTTTTTCCTTAAGCCTGAAGAATTAAGACAATTCGATCTGATTTG
>JAJYAG010000194.1:0-3758 GCA_021779665.1 Bacteroidota bacterium
CCCTGTAATATCCTGCCTGGCTCAGCAGTATTGCCGAATCACGTTTCCCATTTCCCCAGGTTATAGATTGAACAGAAATGGAGGGTTTGAGCAGGTAGTCTTCGCCTTCGCACACGGAGATATTTCTGTTTCCAAATAAGGATTTGTTAGATAAAGGGTAAACTTTCACAATAAAAGGCTGTGAAGGAATATCATTGTGGTCGGACTTAACTCCGCACTTCTTCGAAACCTTATCTTCAATATCTGTTATAAATACCCGGTAAGTACCGGATTTCCCTTCAGAAATACTAAGTTCAATACTACCTTGGAGCGTTTGATCACCTTTAGTATTAAAGATTTTATTTCTTTCGAAGACTTCGATAACTCCATCAGACGATGTAAATTCAACTTTATAATTTATTGCAATCTGCTGTACTCCTTTCAGCCTTAATGGAACTTGCTTTTGAATACTACCGGTACCACAGATTCTAACTGTCGACGTATCATTCCAGTCAACAGATGGTTTATTGAAAACCAACACATCAAGCATACTTATAGACTCTGCATGGTCGCATACTTTAAACCCCTCTTTGGGTAATACTTTCTCATATACCTTTATATTATATTTTCCTGGTTTGATCCAGCGGATGGCTATTGCCGAATCGGGATAATAAACATGATTGGGAGGCGGTAATTGCTGAAGCTGCGTTATACCATCAATTTTAAGCAGCTCATAACCGGTGGCATTACCGTTGAGCCACCACTTAAATAAAGATGGGTTGAAAATATCTTTTAGTGCTCCTGAGGGAAAAGGAGAAACCTTATAGGGCATAATGCTACCCACAGTGGCATACTCCACAAGAGTATCTCTATCATTATTTGGTTGATATTCATTACTGGTAGCGGTAAGCTGGGCATTTACAAATAATACACTCTCCAGGATAAAAATCCCAAGGAGCAAGAAGTGCTTTTTCATAATTGCGTATAACGATCATCAAATCCGTTTTAAGGCTTAGGTTTTGGGGTAGTCTACTATCTCATAATTACAGCGCTTTGAACACAAATTCGGAGATAAAAAACGGTTATCTGAACATGATGAAGTTATAATAAACTTTAATGGATTATTATGAAAGGAAGGTGATATTGCTTATCTGAAGTGGTGATGAAAATCATTGGGTCAAAGCTCAAAACGGACCTGATTGTTTAAAGCTTCTTCAGAAACATAGTTCCAAAAGTCATCATCAGAATAGTTATGAATATTATCTGGGTTACCAAACCCTGGGTCATAAATGGTAAAAGCTTGGTATAGGGGATGCTTAAAAACAAAAGGATGGTTATTAAGCCACGGGGAGCGAAAAACATAAGCGGATTGAGAGATATTCGCAGAATATACCTGAAGAACAAACCTCTTAATATAAAAATCGAAAAGCTTATAATAGAAGCAAGTAAAAGATTATCGAGATTCAAAATATCCAAAATACTTGTGTAATACCCAAAAATGATAAAGAAAAAAGATCGGACAATGAAGGTTAATTCTCCGGTTATATGCTTAAACGAAGTAAGGTCGGAGTTAAAACTTGTAAAATTGATAAACCTGACAGATACCCTATTCTTAAACAAATGGTTATTATTCAGAATAAGTCCGAATATAAGGACTACCAGCAACGATGGCATGTGAATGAGTTTAGCAAGCGTATATACCAAAACCACTACTGTTGTGATAATCACATATTTAACATGATGTGTAATTTTATGAAGGATATAAGCCAATCCAGCTGTTACCACAATCGATAAAATAATTGTAAGACAAAACTCCAGAAAAAACCCGAGTAATCCCCTGCCAATAGATCCAGAGTTTATAAGAATAAAATCGAAAGCAAGGATTCCCACTATATCAGAAAATGAACTCTCGTACACTATAAATTCCCGGTCGTTGCTCTTTAGACCTGCAGCAGAGGGAATTGCCACTGCACTGCTTATAATTCCAATTGGAATTGTATTGAGCAATGCTATATCCAACTGAACATTATAAAATTTAACCAGTATAAAAGCAAAAATGGCTTCGAAAATTATAAATAACCACAAGGCAGTATTTATAGAACCAACTATAAGTCCTTGCTTTTCTCTACGTAATGTCAGATCAAGACTTCCTTCGAGTACAATAAGAATTAACCCCAGGGTTCCCATTAAAGGTAAAAGACCGGAGAGATCAGGAATTGCAATATTAAAATACTCCAGGGCATATCTCGAGATAACACCGGTTATAATGAGCAAAATAACACCAGGAACCTTTGTATATTTACTGGTAATATCGAAAATATACGAAACCAGGATGATTACACATAAGGCAATAAGTAAATAGTTAGTCATAACATCCGGTATAAGGTAAGCATTCAAAAAATTCGGAAAAGCAATTTATAAAAAAGAAATAAGATTCTGGTCTGATCTCAGGTAATTCAAAGAAATAGACCAATAGAAACCGGTACAAATTAAAAAAGGGGCACAAAGGCCCCTTTTAAATTCAAAAAAATATTGATTACAGAACAGTCTTTACAGTTATTTTAATATAACTAGTAGAAGTTGTTCCGTTAATTTCAGTTACTTTTATTAAAGCTTTTTTGCCACCAACAGTCTCCATAGCAACAACTTTGTTAGTAATGAGCTTGTTAGCCAAATCAGTTGCTGCAGTTAAATCAGTTGGAAAAGCTGAAGTGAAAGCGGCAGATGTGGTAATCGCATCAAAAGTTGCTGCAGTAACAGAAGTTGTTAATAATTTGGTTGCATTACGTTTGCTCCACTTAGCAATGCCATAGGTAGCATTATTATACACAGTTGCCAGCGAAGCATTACTTGGTCCGGCTAAAGTGGCTTGGTTTTCAGATCCATAGAAATACAAAATATCAATTGGATCTGGTTGTGAAAAACCTCCCTGTAAAGAAACAGTTTTGTTTAATGAAAGTGAAAAGCAACTGTTATATTGAGTATTTTTATAACTACCCATTATAATAGCCTCAGTAGTTCTTACTGATCCGACAGGTGTAACTGATGTAGGTTTAATTGTTATAACTTCTTCCTGAGTTCTACTTTTTGAATCTTCAGTGTAGAAAGAAAGTTTTTCTTCCGAAGTACCTACGCTTGTGTTGTAGGTATAAACAAATTCCTTATCTCCACTGTTAAATAAACCAGCATCTAATACAGAATCTATAACATTAAAAGTTTTGCCTCCTATAGTCGAGGTGATTCTGATCTTTGTCAATTTATCTTCTGCGGCACCCATCGAAAATTTAATTTCAAAGTTTAATGCTGTTCCTTCAGTTTTCTCTATCGTTCCTGAAACTGCCTGTCCACCTAATAAAACATCAATAGTTGGTTTGTCAAACGATGTATCAGTATCCTCTGTACAACTTGTAAAAATTCCCGATACTGCGATTGCTACACTAAATAAAATTAAACTTAAACGTTTCATACATTCATTGTTTTGGTTAAACATTTTAAAACTTCCATTTATACTCGATTCTAACGCAAAGGTTCCTGTTTTATTGATTTTTCTTTTAACAAATCTCAATGCGTTATTCACACCTACTTAAATTTACAAAATATAACTCAACTTCTAAACATCTTTTTGACGGGAAAGATTAAAATGGTTGCGTGAAAAATCTCCTGAAAATGCCAGAAAAAACAAAAGGTGCTGAATTGCAGCACCCTTCGTCATGTAAATATTTTTGGACCCCGGTCGGCGGACCTCTGTCCACAGCCAACAGCCATCTAAATGTATTTGG
>JAJYAG010000194.1:3768-12442 GCA_021779665.1 Bacteroidota bacterium
CGTCTCCTCTACATCAGAAAACTCATTAAAATACCTGCGGCAACAGCAGAACCAATTACCCCCGCAACGTTAGGAGCCATAGCATGGGTTAACAGGTGATTCGACGGATCGGCCTTTAAACCTTCCATCTGCGATACACGGGCGCTGTCGGGCATTGCCGATACTCCGGCATTACCAATGAGAGGATTGATTTTATTTTCCTTCGATAAAAATAAATTCATCACCTTGGAAAATAAAACACCACCTACGGTAGCAATGATAAACGCAGAACCTCCCAATATAAAAATCGTGAGCGCTTTATTGCTCAGGATAATTTCGGGTTGTGCAGCAGCTCCCAATGTTAATCCTAACAATATGGTTACAATATCAAGCAAAGTATTGCTTGCTGTAAATGCCAAGCGTTTTGTACTACCCGACTCCTTAAGAATATTCCCGAAAAACAGCATTCCCAAAACCGGCAATGCTCTTGGTACAATTATTCCTGTTAATACAAGACCTACCACCGGAAACAGAATTTTTTCGTTATACGAAACCGCTCTTTGTGGCTTCATGCGGATCATTCTTTCTTTTTTGGAAGTAAGGAGCCTCATAATAGGAGGTTGAATCACGGGTACCAACGCCATAAAAGCGTATGCCGAAATTGCAACTGGCACAAGAATATCCGGCGCAAGCTTTGATGATGCAAAAATAGAAATTGGACCATCAGCAGTACCAATCAGGCCGATAGAAGCCGCAGCAGGTAAATCAAAACCAAAGCTATTTGCAGCCACAAATGCAGCAAAAACTCCAATCTGAGAAATAGCACCCAACAACATTAATTTAGGATTGGCTATTAACGACGAAAAATCCGTCATTGCTCCAATCCCGATGAAAATCAGCGATGGATAAATTCCATAGGAAAGACCCTTGTAAAAAATATGGAAAAAGCTATTCTCTTCAAAAATATCGAACTGGTTATAACCGGTAATAAAGAAAGGAATATTGCTTATCAGCATTCCTACTCCAATTGGCACCAGCAACAACGGCTGAAAATTGTACCGGATAGACAATAAAACCAGAACCATTCCCAGAATCATCATCACCAGTTTAACCCCACCGCTTCCTACAAGTGAAGAGGGATCCATTATTGCAGGTTTTTCGGCTTTAACAGTTTCGTTTGATACCAAAGCAGTTGAAGTTTTAAACTCCGATTGGGCAATAACAGAATCAGCAGGCTGAACAGTACTGGTTTGTGCCTTAACAACACCAGAAATTGAGAAAATGAACAGGATGGCAATTAATGTAAAAAAACTCTTCATATACTTTATTCTATTACCATTAGTATATCACCCTGCATCACCGAATCACCGGCCTTAACTTTTATGGAACGAATAACACCGTCTTTTTCAGCCATTACATTATTCGCCATTTTCATTGCTTCCATGGTCAATAATTTCTGACCCATTTTCACTTCGTCTCCATCTTTAACTTCAACAGTTAAAATTACACCTGGGAGTGGTGATCTTACAGTGATGTTTTCAGTTTTGGAAGGAGTTTTTGGAATCTTTTTCTCCTTCGGGGTTGGAGGAGGAACTTCAGCACGAACCAATATCGGGGTTTTTGTTGTTTTGATCTCCTTCTCCATTGTTACCTGGTAGAAGGTGCCATTGACTTCCAGATGTATCTCATTATCGACAGTTTCAATAATTTCAACATTGTAATCGGACCCGCCAATGTTAAATTTAAATTTTTTCATTTTTAAAAATTATATAGATGTTTAGGCTTTAGGTTATTAGGATTTAGGAAGAAAGAAGAAATATACTGAGAATAAATTCTCTTTCCGCAGCTAATGGCCTAAAAGTCCATAAGCCTCATATTTATCTGTTTTTAATCCAGTTTATACCATAAATTTTCGAATTCCACGGAGAATATGTTCTCGATACTCTCTTAATTGTAACAACGCGGTTCTCTTTATCGTGAATCTCATCCATAAACAGGTAGATAGCAGCTGCAATGGCAGCGCTATCTCCTGCAGGAATAATGGAATTCTTTGACTTCTCACCATTAGCACTCAAATTTTTCGAACCACCATTCTTAATATAGTTCCTGGTTTTTGACACTAATGAAAAAAACAGTGCGAGTATGATAATAACCGAAAAGATTATTATCAACCCATACATACAAATTTCTAAAGCACTGTTTTGTATTGCTCCAATTTCTCCGGCCATAATTATAAAGGAATATTACAATGTTTTTTGGGAGGATTGGTATCTTTCTTTGTCTGAAGTGTTTGAAGACCACGAATGATGCGGAAACGGGTATTACGAGGTTCGATCACATCGTCGATATAGCCGTATTTAGCAGCTTCGTAAGGATTTGCAAACAAATCACGATACTCTTCTTCTTTCTGGGTAATGTATTTAACCTTTTCGCGTGGTTCGGCAATTGCAGCAATTGCTCTGCCTTCGAGAATTTCGATAGCGCCTTTAGGACCCATAACTGCGATTTCGGCAGATGGCCATGCATAGTTAAGATCGCCTCTTAATTGCTTACAACCCATCACATCGTGAGCTCCGCCATACGATTTACGTAATGTTATGGTAATTTTTGGAACAGTTGCTTCACCATAAGCAAACAATAATTTAGCACCATTGGTGATAATTCCGCCATATTCCTGCTGGCTGCCGGGTAAGAAACCTGGAACGTCAACCAAAGTAACAATAGGAACATTGAAACAATCGCAGAAACGAACAAAGCGGGCTGCTTTTTTCGACGATTCAATATCGAGAACACCGGCAAGGAAGTTAGGCTGATTGGCAACAATACCTACCGGCATACCACCAAATTTAGCAAAACCAACTACAATGTTCTTCGCATAGTGAC
This sequence comes from Bacteroidota bacterium, assembly GCA_021779665.1. Classification (GTDB taxonomy): domain Bacteria; phylum Bacteroidota; class Bacteroidia; order Bacteroidales; family JAAUTT01; genus JAAUTT01. The sequence goes on from JAJYAG010000194.1 coordinate 6,631, forward strand.
GGTGCATTTCGAGGAATTCCTTACTATCTACAATCTGATAGATTACATCCTTCACATCGTAAGGCTGATTGGGGTTTTCGGGAACAATTGTATTAAGAGCATCTTCAGCTCTGTCAATAGGATCCTCGCAAACGGTATGAATAGGATCTTCGAGGTTATTTTGCGGAAGATATTCCAATAACTTACGGATGAGCATTAAACCTTCATCCTCAGTTGTTACACGGAAATGAGCTACACCCGATTTTGAAGAGTGAATGGTAGCACCACCAAGATCTTCGTCGGTAATATCTTCGCCGGTAACAGTTTTGGTAACTTTAGGTCCGGTAACAAACATGTAGCTTGATTTTTCGGTCATAATAATTGCGTCGGTCAAAGCGGGCGAATATACAGCACCACCGGCACATGGACCAAAAATTGCAGAAATCTGGGGTATAACACCCGAAGCCATGATATTACGCTGGAAAATTTCGGCATAACCTGCAAGACTTTTCACACCTTCCTGAATACGGGCGCCACCGCTGTCGTTAATACCAATTATGGGGGCTCCAACCTTCATGGCCTGATCCATAACTTTGCAGATCTTTTTCGCATGGGTTTCGGATAATGAACCTCCCATTACGGTGAAATCCTGGGCAAAAACGTAAATAACACGACCGTCAATTGTGCCGTGGCCGGTAACAACACCGTCGCCGGGATAAATTTCTTTATCCAATCCAAATTCGGTACTGCGATGTGTCACAAACATATCGAACTCTTCGAAGCTTCCCTCGTCAAGCAATAACTCTATACGTTCACGCGCTGTCATCTTGCCTTTGGCATGCTGTGAATCAATTCTTTTTTGTCCACCACCAAGTTTGGCAGCTTCTCTGCGGTCGATTAACTCTTTAATTCTATTGTGAGAACTCATATATACTGGAATCGTTAAGATTTATAATTATTTGCTGCAAAACTCAGTTAAAACGCCCATAGTGGCTTTAGGATGAAGAAATCCTATCTTCAGGCCTTCAGCACCTTTGCGCGAAGTTTTGTCGATAAGATTAATACCCTTTTCTCCTGCTTCAGAAAGAGCAGCATCAACATTCTCATAAGCAAAAGCAATGTGATGAATTCCTTGTCCTTTATTTGCAAGAAATTTACCGATAGGACCTTCCGGATCGGTTGATTCCAATAACTCAATTTTAGTTTGTCCGATCATAAAAAAAGCTGTTTTAACTTTCTGGTCGGCAACTTCCTCAATTGCATAACATTCCAGGCCCAAAACGTCTTCGTAGTATTTACGGGCTTCATCAATGCTGTTAACTGCAATTCCAATGTGTTCAATATGTGTAGGCTTCATATTATTGTATGATAAAATTTAAAAAATTATATATAAAACATGTAAACTTTCAATAATACAAACATTTAAATAATAAAACAGGTGACGGAATCACCAGATTTGTGAAACTCTAAAGTTTGGCATAAATTACTAACGAGCGGTGTAATTATCTAATCAACAATAGGTTACGAAAGGTAACAAATTCACCCTGCAAAAATAGTAAATAATGAAGTTTAATAGTAAAAGAAAAAAAGAGTTGTAGGACATATAAACTCGTGGTTTTTTGGGGATTGAACCTTTATAAAATGCTGTTAAACTAAACTTTACAAGGCTATCTGTTTGTAAGTGGAAGTTTAAACCAACCAAGAAATTTATATTCAATCTAAATTACAATTAAAAACAGCTGATTTATTGAGTTTTTAATAAATTGTGAACAAAATAACAAACGTGAAATCAATTAATGTAATAAATTTAACTCGGCTATTAACTTAACAATACATGAAGAATATTTTCAAATCGCTTAAAGTTTCAGGTAAACTATTATTACTTATTGGAATTATTATTGGCTTATTTTTATTTTTTGCCGGAAAGAAAGCAACAGAATATACCTCTACTGATGAATTTTGCCAGAAGTGTCATGTTCACCCCCATGCAGAAGCTTCGTGGAAACTATCCACTCATTATAATAACAAAAGAGGCGTGTATGTTCATTGTGTCGATTGTCACCTTCCTCCCAAAGGTTTTCCTTATTTAAGGGAAAAAATTAAGACTGGCGCTCGGGATGTTTGGGGAAAACTATTTAAAGACCCTGCAAAAATTAACTGGGAAGCTAAAGCTCAACTGGATCATGCCAAGAAAATTGTTTATAAGGAATCGTGCATCCATTGTCACCAGAATCTGTTCCCAATTGGGTTGAGTGAAAAGGGTGACAAGGCTCATTTGTACTATTCGCAACATCCTGATGATCTGCACTGCATTAACTGTCACTTGTACGTAGGCCATTACAATCCGAATGCCAAGCACGAACAAAGTACTGATTTTGCCCAGGGTCAGGAAACTGTAAACAATATTATTTATCCAGCTCCGGCAGTTGTTTCCAAATTTGAAAATTTTACAGAATTTGTACCTAACACAAATGTATCGTTTGAAATGGTTGCTATCCCCGGAGGAACCTTTAAAATGGGCAGCACCGAAAAAGAACAACTCAGGAAGGAAAATGAGGGACCGGTTAGAGAAGTAACCATCAGTCCGTTCTTTATGGGCAGGGTTGAAGTCAGCTGGAAAGAATATCTTGCATTCTTCAATGCAACAGCATCCGAAGGACGATTGACCCAGAAGGATAAAGAAGCCAAAGCCAAAAATGTTGATGCCATAACCGGCCCTACCCCGCCCTATGGAGATCCGTCGCAAGGCTGGGGAAAAGGAGATAAGCCTGCTATTACAATGACCCATCATGCGGCTCAGGTTTATTGCGAATGGCTTTCAAAACGTACAGGACGGAAATATCGTCTCCCAACCGAAGCTGAATGGGAATATGCGTGCCGGGCAAAGAGCGAAACTCCATATTTCTTCCCGGGAAATCCTAAAAAATATACTGAAAATGGTTTCATGAAAAAAATATTCGGACCCGATACTTCTGTTATTGCCAGCCATGCGATTTATAAGCTCAATAGCGGTAACAAAACCCAGGAACCAAAAAGTCTGAAACCTAACGCTTTTGGACTTGTAAATATGCTTGGTAACATTAAAGAGTTCTGTTCTGACTATTATGCTGCTGACGCATATTCCAAAACCGGAAAAGCAGTAACAAACCCCAAAGGTCCGGAAAGCGGTTCAGAGTTTGTAATCAGAGGTGGTGCATTCGACAGCGATGCCTCCGAACTCAGGAGCGCGACTCGTGATTTTACCCAAACTGATAAATGGCTTAAAACCGACCCTCAAATACCTAAAAGCATCTGGTGGTATTCCGACGTAATCAATGTTGGATTCAGGGTTGTATGTGAACCCGACAGTAGTATTCTTAACAAATAATTGCAATTCACTTTACATTACTTAATTTTATGAAAAACTTTCAAATCAGTCGTCGAAAATTCCTGGGCAGCGCAGCCGCCGCGGGAGCTATCACAACATTGGGGACCATGGCAACTGTTGGTTCGGCCGGTCTGGTTACCAGTTGTAGTGGTGATACCAAAAAGAAGAAATACAATAACATCGAGGAGCTCAAGCTTCCTCCGCTTTTAGAAAAAGCTCCTGACGGAAAGCCTCTGAAAGCTGGTTTAGTTGGTTGTGGTGGCCGTGGAACCGGCGCTGCTATTAACTTCCTGAAAGCTGGTAATGGTCTTTCCATTACTGCCATCGCCGATCTTTTCGAAGACAAAATCAAAGATTGCAGAGAAAAGCTGAAAAAGGAAAACAATGAGTTAACTGATGACCAATGCTTTCTGGGTTTCGATGCTTACGAAAAAGTTATCGCCTCGGGTGTTGACATCGTTATTTTAGCCACACCTCCTCATTTCCGTCCAAAACAATTTGCTGATGCAGTAAATGCAGGAAAGCATGTGTTTATGGAAAAACCGGTTGCTGTTGACCCTGTTGGTGCCCGCACCATTATGGCTGCCGCTAAAAAAGCCGAAAGCCTTGGATTAACTGTTGTTACCGGAACACAACGCCGTCACCAGCACGATTATGTTGGAACCTACAAACAGATTATGGATGGTGCAATAGGCGACATTGTTGGCGCTAACTGCTACTGGAACCAGAATATGTTATGGTTCAGAAAGAAAGAAGCCAGCTGGAGCGATATGGAAGCTATGATCCGCGACTGGGTGAACTGGTGCTGGTTATCGGGCGACCACATTGTAGAACAGCATGTTCATAACATCGACGTTATCAACTGGTTCACCGGAAAAACTCCTGTGAAAGCAGTAGGTTTCGGAGCTCGCCACAGAAGAGTTACCGGTGACCAATACGATATGTTCAGCATTGACTATGTTTACGATAACGGATTACATATGCACAGCATGTGCCGTCAGATAGACGGAACCGTAAACAACGTAAGCGAATACATTGTGGGTACAAACGGTATGAGTAACTGTAAAAATACCATTTACAATCCCGATGGCTCCGTATTATGGACATTTGATTATGGTAAAGACGAGCAGGGAAAACCGCTTGAAAAAACCAAAATATCACCCTACGATCAGGAACATATCGATATGGTAACAGCTATCCGCACCAATAAACCTATCAACGAAGCTGAAGCTACTGCAGTTTCTACATTAGTGGGTATTATGGGTCGCATTTCAGCTTATACCGGTAAAGAAGTTACCTGGGACGAAATGATGAACTCCGAAATTAAACTTGGACCTGAAACTTATGTTCTTGGCCCAATGGATATGACACCTAAAATTCCGGTTCCCGGAGAAGCCAAAGAAGAAGAGAAAAAATAAATCTTTCTCACAGAAAGAGGATTCCCTGAACTTCAGGGATCCTCTTTTTTTATTTTCCAACCACAAAGAATTTCGCTTGTTATATTTATCGAATGATTTCGATTTAATAACTTGCATAATCAACTACATGACACCATGGAAAACAATCGCAGGAATTTTCTAAAAAAAATATCGATTGGCGGAGCTGCTGCAGCAATAAGTGCTGCGGGCATTGCCTCAACACCCTTTAGCTCAATTGCTGATAAGGAATTATTGGCTAAGCCTCCAAAAGTAAAAAGCAAACTTAAATTATCGTGCCAGGAAAATGTAGCTCCAGGTAAAACTCTGGCCGAAAAACTTGATTTTCTTGAAAAAAACGGTTTTTCAGGATTTGAACAAGGTTGCGGAGGTATTTTACAGCGTGCAGATGAGATTGGGAAAGCACTTCAGAACAGAAATGTTAAAATAAGCGTAGTTTGTGCCGGTTTTGAGGGACACCTGATAGCCGACACAAAAGAAAATCGGGATCTGGCCATGAGAACCATAAAAGAGGCCCTCACGAATGCCGGCGCACTTGAAGCGCTCGGAGTTATTGTGGTACCCGCATTTAATAGACAACCCTCGTTACCTTTTGTGGAAGCCCGCCAGATGCTTGTTGATGAATTGAAAGAACTTGGCGAACATGCTGTTAAAAATAAAACCAAAGTTATCCTGGAACCACTTAATCGCAAGGAAGCCTGGTTTTTACGTCAGGTTGCCGATGCCGCTTCTATATGTCGGGACGTTAACAGCGACGGCGTTGGTTGTATGGGCGATTTCTGGCATATGACCTGGGAAGAAACCAGTGATATGGGAGCATTTATCTCCGGAGGGAAATATCTGACACACGTTCATGTTGCCAGTCGCGAAAACAGAAAAATGCCGGGAGAAGATTCTAATGACATTTATATTGACGGCTTTAAAGGCTTGAAAATGATAAATTATCCAAACTTTGTAAGCCTGGAATGCGGATCTATTGGTGATAAAAATGTAACAATCCCTGCCGCTGTTAAGCTTCTGAACGAACAAT
>JAJYAG010000195.1 GCA_021779665.1 Bacteroidota bacterium
AGCTCCCTGCTGAATTGTTGCCCACTGAGCGGTGGTAATGCCATGAGGCTCGTTCAGAACTTCGTAAAGAATATATTCCGACCGGTCCTTATAATGCTGGGCCATTTGTTTCCAAACTTTATTGAGGATAGTGCCAATGCTTAGATCAGTATTCACGTCGGGACTAAAAGTGTGATTATCAAGAATAAGATTGATTTGCAAATCCTCTGCCCAGGTAACTGCTTTATCGAGAAACTCCAGAAAGAGCGGATCGAGTGTATAGTCGGGGGCTCCGTTCGTCATGGCGTGGAGATTGATAGGCAGACGAATTACATCGCAACCCAGACTCTTAATTTGCTCAAAGTCCTGACGAGTATATTTTGTAAACTGAATCTGACGTGCACTGCCCTCCTGGAACCAATTGGTGAGGTTAACACCCCGGTTAAAGTTAATCTGGGCGCTTACATTCAGACTCCAGATCAAAGCAAACGCTGTAATGAAAATATTCCGAACCATACTTATTCTACCAAAATTTTGCCTGTAACTTCTCCATTCTCTCCTGAAAGTCTTATGAAATAAAAGCCTTCGGGAATATTCAAATTAACAGAATAATTATCAGAAATAACATCACAGCGCGACTGAATTGTTTTTCCATACAAATCAGTTATTTCCATCTTATTAAAAACTTGTCCGTGAGTTTCAATGCTGATTTTTTCGCGTGCAGGAACCGGAAAGAATGAAACTCCTGCTGCAGCTTTGAAACCTGTTTTGATCCCCAAACCGGAATAAGTTTCATCAATAACCAGACTCTTTTCTCCCTTCTCTGCCAGGAAAACAACCATGGAATATGCCGGCACCTCTACTCTTATTTCATTGTCGATAGAGGAAGCATTAGCCTTGATGGTTTTGTAATTTAATGGTCCGCCAGCCACCCCGGTCGGTCCCGCCGAATTAATATATATTTTTCTCGAAAAGCTTCCATTGTCCGTTCCGCCGGTGAGGGTATAGGTGTAATATTTCTGACCAAATTTAAAATTCTCCACGTTTATACGCACCGTTTGAGCCGCATTACCTTTATTAATCAACATGGCGCTTATCTGACCGGAAGAAAAACGGGATGCAAATACAACAATATCGCTACTTCCCAGAACAGTGCTTTTAACCATCGCGTCGCCAATATACTTGCGAAACATATACATACTGTAAAAAGCTGGGCGTGGAGAGAACTGCTGGACGTTGGGTTCACTTCCATAGGAAAACATGCCATGGTCGTTGCCATTGTCCCAGCCATTTGCCAAATCCCAACGCAAGGCAGCCCCTAAGCCAACCCGTATACCTTCGCCCATCACAAGAGGTGCATGTAAGGCATTTATGTGCGAAACCGCCTGCATAGAGCCCACAGCAAAAATATTGTATTCAGTGAGGGCAATGGGACGTTTGGGTTTACCTTTAGCTGCAAGCGCATTCCAAATATAATCCCTGTAATTACCAATTTTTGAATATGAATTGAGGATAACAGAAGCAGTGGAATTCTGGTTGTAAGGGGTAAAATAACTGTGGATGACATAAAAATCGGTCTTATCGGCAACCTGGTTGAAAACATCGTCATTCCAGTTGGGTGCCGAGGTGTTGTTTTCTTCCACAAGCACCACTCCTATTTTGATGTCAGCACCAATTTCGGCGGCAGCTTTTTTCATGGAATCGATAAATACAAGGCAATGCTTCCCGTAAATGGTTCCGTTGATATATTCGGGCTGATTATCCTTATTCAGCGCCTTGTCAATTCTGTATCCAGCCTCCCAGCTTCCGAAAACCTCATTGCCTATTTCCCAGAATTTTGAACGGCCTTTGTCGTATCTTACCCAATCGGCAGCCATGTGAGCGGCTTTTGCCACCGGGTTGTCGCTTGTTCCATATCGCGCATAACCATAGTTAACGGTTATCATGCCTGTAGCTTTCACCTGCGACAGAATCCGGTAAAAAGAATCGACATCCATGCTCCAGTTGGCCCACGATTGACGTTTGCCATACCAGGGGCCAAAATCGGATGTTTCGCCAGCCAGTCTTTTTGGAACATCGGTTGGAGGATCGGAATCGTAACGGTTCCAAAAGAAAACATCGGAAATACTTCCCGAAGGTCCGCGTAAAACACCCATATCCCGGTCGGCCATATATCCCATCAAGGTCTGATTCTCGGACATACTGGTTGTATAGGCATTTGCATTATCGCCAAAAACATAGTTTGAGACTTTTGTGATGGTGTCGTTCACATCAATTTTGACTGAAACATTTACTCTTCCGGAAGTTTGAGGGACATCGTTATATTCTGGTAATGTAAGTGTTCTTTGTTTCCACGAATCGAGGAAAAAACCCTGATTGGTCTGCGATAAAGTATTCTGAGCCCAAATAAAACCTGAAAACAGGATTATCAAACGAGTTAGCTTCATGTAGTTTAATTGTTAATTTTCAACAGAAGCGATAGAACTTACTACCGGCTTCCAATTATAAAAGCCATTTTAACCGGAATTGTATGCAATTATATCAGACTTTTGGTCGAAAAATTTCCCTGACTCAGAAGTTACTTTTGAATATCAGCGAGTTATTTCGGGAATTTTTGATTGAAACATCGCGCAAGGATCCGGTTCCATAAAACCGGAAATAAAAGCCCCGGAGATTCCCCAGGTTCTTTTTATATTGCTGTTTAAATATTTCCGATCCGTTATAAAGAATAACCGCCAGGTTGTTCTCCAGCTTTATTCCCACATTTGTCCAACTTTTCAGATCACGGGCAAAGGCTGATAAATCATCAAACCTACCATTATACTCCTTTTCGCTGATTTTAAGCTGACCATAACGAAAACACCCCGGTTCCACAAATCTCACCTTACAGTAATCCTCAGATCCTATCAGCCAGATCTCTACATCGTAGCATAATTTACCACCTGCCTGAGGAGAGTTTTTCACCGAAGCCGCAAATTCAACTTCGTCAAGTGAAGTGTTGAAGTCGCGCATCAACCTGTACTCCGCATAAATACCTTTGTTGTACAAGGGATCAGGAATTTTCAAATACGAAGGAGCAATATAAAGCCGGTCACCCTGTTTAAAAACTGCCGAATCTTCAAAAGGAATATACATGCGGTAATCATCATTGGGAGAATAACCTCCCTGCCAGTCGGCAGAGTAATTTACAATACGAACCGAATCCAGCACTTTTGTGCGTGTGAGAATGCGGGGATAAAAAATTCCTGCGGCTTTGTAAAACTCGGTAATCGTGTGCTTATTTTTCGGAAGTGGTACAGGAGTGTTGTTCCCGAAATCGATAAAAACACTGTCCTTGACTTTTGAAACATCGTAATGGAAAACCGTTGTAATGGGAATGGTTTGCGACGTCCGCTCAGCTTTTAAGAAAACATCAGCTCCTCCCCTGTTTCGGGTTGAGATCATAATTATAAGCAATATAAACACACAAACTGCTGCAATGCTGATTATTCCGTAAGGATAACTTCCTTTCCTTTCGCTCTGAACAGGTGCAATGGCTTCAACTTCTTTAAACTGATTTATAAATTGCTGCCAGTGGTTAAACCCAAGAAATTCGGCTATGGCATTCCGGGTATAAAGCTGGGGGGTGTAATGTTCGCCGGCATCCTTCTTACCAAAAATTCTCTTTAAAGTAGAATCGCTCACTGTTTTAGCGGTGACATCAAAAATCTGCTGACTCAACGCCGAAAAATCAGATGCTGTCCATTGACCAGACGGTCCACGGTTCAACTTCTTCTCCAGCAGTCGTATGCATTCCTCCAGATATAAATTTTCGTGCATCAGCCAATAGTTGTTCTCCGCACTAAAGTAAATAAAAAATGTAAAGAACCTTACTGATGCGTTAAAAACACTTTGGCCAAAGTTTGGCCAGCAAATGGCCAGCGTTTTTTAACACACGGATTATCAAAATATCTAAATTCACTTTAAAATTCAAAAGCAAGTTTTATGACTACCAAACAAAACTACATCCGCGTGCTTATCACGGTTCTTAGAATGGCCATTGGCTGGCATTTTCTTTACGAAGGTCTTTCCAAGATTTTTACACCAGGTTGGTCCGCTGCCGGTTATCTGTCGAATACAACCGGGTTTATGTCGGGATTTTATCATGCAATCGCCGCTTCACCAACGTTGCTTAAAATATGCGACCTGATGAATATGTACGGTTTGCTGCTGATCGGCTTGGCATTGTTTATAGGACTTTTAATCCGCTATGCCTCTTTGGCCGGTGCATTGCTGCTGGCGCTTTATTATTTTGCCTATCCGCCGTTCGGAGCCAACTTGTTTGGGTCGTCCGAAGGTCATCTTTTTATAGTGGATAAGCTGTTTATCGAAGCTGCTGCCCTTATTTTCATTGCCCTTTTCAACGAAAAAGGCTATAGCATCGACAACCTGCTTGAATATTTCAGAAGACAAAAAGCCAGTGATCCCCAACCCGAAGCTGCCTCTTCGCGAAGAGAAGTGTTGAAGAATCTGGCTTCGCTTCCGGTACTCGGACTGATGGGCTGGGGCGCATTCAGGAATGAAAAAAGCACAGGAGTTGATGTAACCTCGGGAGCCACCATCCAGGTGAAACAGCTCGCTCTTTCGGAGCTGAAAGGAGAATTGCCCAAAGGAAAAATCGGCAAGCACGAGATCAGTCGTCTGGTTTTAGGAGGAAACCTCATTGGGGGCTGGGCACATTCAAGAGACCTGCTCTATGTACCTTCTCTTTTCAAGGCTTACAATACTGAGAAAAAAGTATACGAAACCCTGATGCTTGCTGAACAGGCGGGAGTTAATACCATCAATATCGGGTTTCCTTCTAACCCGCTTATAGCGAAGTACAAAAAACTTTTTGGAAGCAAAATCCAGGTTATTTCGCAGGTTGGACCAGATATGGACAAGAACGACTACTTTGTAAACATCGACAAAGCCATCGATTTTGGGGTAGACATCGTCCAGATACAAGGCAACTGGTGCGACTGGCTGGTAAGAGATCAGAAGATGGAAGTGATTCAGAAAATGATGGATCACATCCGCAAACAGGGATATACTGCCGGTTTGGCATCACATTCCATTGAATCGCTTGTTGCCTGTGAGGAACAGGGAATTATCCCCGACTATTACATGAAAACAATGCATCACGATCAGTATTGGTCGGCACACCCACGCGAATTCCGCGTGCCCTTTGAAGTAGACGGCAAAAAACATCTGGATCACAATAAATTCCACGATAACTGCTTCTGCCTGTTCCCCGAGAAAACAGTCGATTTTGTAAGCAAAACAAAAGTTCCGGTGATGGGTTTCAAAGTGCTTGCTGCAGGAGCTATCGAACCCAAAGACGGTTTCCGGTGGGCTTTCGAGAACGGAGCCGACTTTATCTGCGTAGGTATGTTCGATTTCCAGGTGGTGGATAATATCAACATCACCCTCGATATTTTGAAGGATTTGAAGAGGGAAAGAGAGTGGAGAGGATGAGCCTCACCCCGGCCCTCTCCAAATGGAGAGGGTGAAATGGAGCTGAATTATAAATTACTCACTTCGTTCATGAGAAAAGTTCAGCTCAGCGTTCGAATTGTAAATAAGCGCATTAGGCTCGGCGGAATTTGCAATTCCGCCGGAAAAATTGACTCATATTATTGTTGGTAATAAATAGAAACCACAATTGCGGCGATGTTAAGATTATAACTCTTTTTGGAACATTTCACGCCGCTAAAATATTCCTGAATTTATTGAACCCAGGGCGCCGCTTTGCTTTGCCCTGGGCCGAATTATCAAAGGCCTTCAGCCTTAAAAACAAAATCCCAAAAAAGTCGTTGGCATTTAGTCGATGGTCCATAGACAGGGCAATATCCCACCCCAGCCCTCTCCGAACTGAAAGGATTTCCTAAAATTTAAATTACCGGCTTGTGGCTGTTGACTATCGACCATGGACTGAAAGCCATCGACTCTCCCACTAAATTTATCAACATCCCTTTTGCAGAAACTATAAATACATATCTTTGCAACAAGGAGAATCAAAGATGAGTGATTTTATAGTTTCAGCGCGTAAATACAGGCCTGCCACGTTTATTTCGGTGGTTGGTCAGCATGCTGTTACCAACACGCTTAAAAATGCCATCAAAACAAATCATATAGCTCATGCTTACTTGTTTTGTGGTCCGCGCGGTGTTGGTAAAACAACCTGCGCCCGTATTTTTGCCAAAACGCTCAACTGTTTAAACCGTACACCCGATACCGAAGCTTGTAACGAATGTGAGTCGTGCAAAGCATTCAGTGAATCACGCTCATACAATATCCACGAGCTCGATGCGGCATCCAATAACTCTGTAGAAGATATCCGCACCCTGATTGACCAGGTGCGCATCCCGCCGCAAATCGGCAAATACAGCATCTACATCATCGACGAGGTTCACATGTTGTCGTCGCAGGCCTTCAATGCTTTTCTCAAAACGTTGGAAGAACCGCCTGCTCATGCCATTTTTATTCTGGCAACAACCGAAAAGCACAAGATTATCCCCACGATTTTATCACGCTGCCAGATATTCGATTTTCACCGAATCCGCATTGAAGATACGGTTCAATACCTCGAGCATATTTCGAAGAATGAGTCGGTGACTTATGAGGTCGAAGCCCTGAGTGTAATCGCCCAGAAAGCTGACGGAGGTATGCGCGACGCCCTTTCCATTTACGACCAGATGGTAAGCTTCGTGGGCAGCAATCTAACTTACAAGGGTGTGATTGAAAGCCTCAACGTACTCGATTACGAATTCTATTTCAAGCTGGTGGATGCTTTTCTGGAACATAATGTCGGCAAGGCTTTGCTGCTTTTCGACGAGATTCTGGATAAAGGTTTTGACGGGCATAACTTCATCAGCGGGTTAAGCTCGCATCTCCGCGATCTGCTGGTATGCAAGGATCCGATAACCCTTCAGCTGCTGGAAGTCTCGGCAAGTATACGGGAACAGTATAAAGTTCAGGCAGCACGGTGTGTCCCCGACTTTATTTTCGAAGCACTGACCATCTGTAACCAGTGCGATGTCCAATACAAGATCAGTAAAAACCAGCGCCTGCACGTCGAACTTGCTCTCATCCAACTCAGCAATATCGACCCCGAAAAAAAAAACGCTGAACCTGAACTAACTTCAGCGAAAGCAAACCCTGCTGTAAAAGCTGAAAACAAAGGAGTTACAGTGCAAAACGGCACACAGAAAGCTGTTCCTCCACCTCCTCCAAAGCCTTCAACGCCTTCGTTGAAAGATGCCTTAAAAGGAACTTATTCCAAACCAGTAACCCAGGAAAAAAAGACTGACGAAGCCGCTGAACCACAACAGGCATCAACAACCGAAAATAAGCCTGTAAATCAGCAGCAACTCGAAGATACCTGGAAAAATTACGCTGAAGAACTTAAAAACATTGATCCGCGCATATACAGCACTTTATCTGCTTACCAGCCAACACTGAAAGAAAACGGAATAATAGAATTTCCGGTAAGCAATCCATTACAGGAAGAATTAATGCGCAACATTCGAATAAAATTATTAACTTATCTCAGAAAAAACTTAAACAACTTTAGCCTCGATATTGTTACCACTATTACAGACAAAGTAGTAAGTAACAGACTTTATACAGCCGAGGATAAATTTGAGCACATGGCCAAGCATTATCCTGAGTTGTTGAAGTTGAAGCAACAGTTCAACCTCGATTTTGAATAGTTAATTAATATAAAGTAACAAATGGAAGGACAGAAAATTACATGTACAAATGGAGTTCTGAGTGTACCCGATTTTCCTGTTGTGCCTTTTATTGAAGGCGATGGAACAGGACCTGATATCTGGGCTGCATCGGTAAAAGTTTTAGATGCTGCAGTAGAAAAGGCTTACAAGGGGAAAAAGAAAATCGTATGGAAAGAAGTTTATGCCGGCGAAAAAGCCTTTAAGCTTAAAAATGAATGGCTTCCGGCAGAGACACTTGATATTATCCGCGAGTATCTGGTTGCCATCAAAGGACCTCTCACCACTCCTGTAGGTGGCGGTATCCGCTCGTTAAACGTTGCTCTGCGCCAGGAACTCGATCTGTACGTTTGTCTGCGTCCTGTTCGTTATTACGAAGGTGTACCCACACCTGTAAAAGATCCGACTACTACCAACATGGTTATTTTCCGCGAGAATTCCGAAGATATCTATGCAGGAATTGAGTGGATGTCGGGAACAGATGAGGTGAAGAAAGTAGTGGAATTCCTCATCAATGAGATGAAAGTGAAAAAGATTCGCTTTCCGGAGTCGTCGTCCATTGGCATCAAACCCGTTTCAAAAGAAGGAACCGAACGACTTGTCAGAGCTGCCATTGAATATACCATTGAACACGATCTTCCCTCTCTGACATTAGTTCATAAGGGTAACATCATGAAATTTACCGAAGGTGGTTTCCGCGACTGGGGATATGCCCTTGCCAAGAATGAATTCAAAGCTACCGAACTGGACGGCGGTCCATGGTGTACTTTTAAAAATCCGCGCACCGGTAAGGATATCGTAATTAAAGATGCCATTGCTGATGCATTCCTGCAGCAGATATTAACCCGTCCGGCTGAATATTCGGTAATAGCAACGCTCAACCTGAACGGAGACTATATCTCCGACGCACTTGCTGCTATAGTGGGCGGTATTGGAATTGCTCCTGGAGCTAACATCAATTACGAAACCGGACATGCTGTTTTTGAAGCTACTCATGGTACAGCACCAAAATATGCAGGTAAAGACATGGTTAACCCAGGCTCTGTTATTCTTTCGGGAGTAATGATGCTCGAACACATGGGCTGGAAAGAAGCTGCCGACCTGATCGTTAAAGGACTTCAGGGAGCCATTAAAAACAAACGTGTAACCTACGACTTCGAACGCCTGATGCAGGGAGCTACAAAGCTCAAATGCTCAGAGTTTGGGGATGAGATAATTAAGAATATGTAGTTTAGTCGATGGTCGATAGTCGATAGTCGATGGTTAAATACTTGGTTATGGACTAAATTCTATCGACTATGGACTAAAATTAACAGAAAAAGTCGATGGTCGATAGTCGATGGACCATGGCTAAATACATTTTGGCTATGGACTAAAGTCTATCGACTATGGACTAATATTATTAACCACAACAATACAAAGCTATGTTAACGAAAAATGTAGAAGAAATTCTGGTGAAACAGATCCAAAAGGAGGCTTATTCATCTTTTTTGTATCTGGCTATGGCTTCGTGGGCTGAAGCCGAAGGTATACAAGGAACTTCGGAGTGGCTCTATCAGCAGGCTGAAGAAGAGAAAGTTCACATGCTGAAATTTATTCATTATGTTAACGAACGAGGCGGTAAAGCCATTGTTCCGGCTATTCAGCAGCCACCTACAAGTTTCGATTCGGTTCGCCACCTTTTCGATGAAGTGTTGAAACACGAAGAATACATTACCGCTTCAATCAACGAAATTGTTGCAGTATGCATCGCTGAAAAGGACTTCACAACCCAGAACTGGGTTCAGTGGTTTGTAACCGAACAAATTGAAGAAGAAGCCTCTGTAAGAGCCATCAAAGATAAGCTCAAACTTTTGGGCGATGGTAATCTTTACCTGTTCGACAAGGATATCCTTGCCATGCGCAAGAAAACAGGTGGAAATGTAACTACCTGATATTAAGAATACCGACTACAAAAAGCAGAGTAGTACTCAGGTATTTCTGCATTTGAAAATTTCAGGCCCGGATCATTACTTTACTCCGGGCTTTTTTTCTGTCATATAGCGCTTCCCTTCCCCTTCAGGCCACTCTTTATTTGTATTTTTAACATCTTAATTTCTCATTTATGAAAAATGTTTCCTTTCTTTGGGAGTTCATTCGTATAGGTTCATGAAAAAGACTCTCAGGAAACTTTTTATTATATCCATTTGCATTTTTGCGTTTAGCAGCCTGTTGGGACAGGCAAGCAACCAATCCGTTCTTAGCATCGGAACCCGCCATGGCATTAATTTTTCCAAGATTATATTTGAGCCTCCTGTTAGTCAGGATTTAAACATGGGCTACAATGGCGGTTTGGTCATCAAATATATTTCGGAGACCCACGCCGGCATTCAGGCTGAATTTAATTACTCGGAGCGCGGCTGGACGGAGAAATTCGACACCACCATGTCGTACAAACGAAAGCTGAATTATTTTGAAGTACCCATACTTTCTCACTTTCTTATCGGAAAAAACAGTACAAAAGTTATTATTAACGTAGGCCCTAACTTATCTTATTTTATGTCGGATAAGGAAACCTTCAAACTCCTGCAGGCGGGCGATACCCTCTCCTATTATCAACGCCCTATTGATAGAAAGTTTGAACTAGGTTTGGTGGGAGGTCTTGGTGTCCTTCAGGAAACTTCAATTGGTGATTTTCAGCTTGAAGTTCGTTTTCATTACGGATTACAGAATATATTCTTTGCCAACAAGGTCTCCAATCTGGATAAGTCTCAAAATCAACTCTACAGTGTTTCTTTAAGTTATTTCTTCATTAAAAAAGATTTCAGGGCTCACAAAAAAGAAAAAAGCACCGATTAACCTAAAGTGCTTCTGCTTGTTATTTTTGTAAACTTCCGTTTATGAAAATAACCTATACCATAGAAAATACACTTAGTCCTGAGGAGTTTCTTCAGGTTCTCCACGACTCGGGCCTTGCAGAGCGCCGCCCTGTTGATGATATGCCCCGTATTATAACCATGCTGAAAAACTCAAATCTGATAATAACCGCCAGGGTTGACAAAAAAATTGTTGGTGTAGCAAGATCGATAACCGATTACGGATACGCCACTTACCTGTCCGATCTGGCCGTGTCAAAAGATTATCAGATGCTTGGAATAGGGAAAGAATTGATCCGTTATACCAAAAAAACCTGTCAACAGGCCAAGCTAATTCTGCTTGCAGCTCCCGCAGCACTTGAGTATTATCCAAAAATAGGAATGAAACAACACCTTGCCTGCTTTTTCCTGGATGACATTGAAGACCTTGATAAACCGGGGACTATTTAAGTATGAAGGAGGAAGGAGGAAATATGAAGAAAAGGGATGAAGGAGGAAAAATTGTTGGGTTAAAAGCAGGATCATTTTTTATTGACTATCAATTTTAACAGGACTTTTGTTATTTTTAGAGTCTGATAAAACTTATAATGAGACGACTTAACCTGTTTTTGCTGGTGCTGTTATGCACTTCAATGACCTTAACAGCGCAAAAGACAATTAAAATAGTTAAAACCACTGAAGCACCTCAGATTGACGGCTGGGTAAATGAAGATCTCTGGAAACAGGCAGCTGCCATTACCGAATTTTATCAGCGGGAACCCAATCCCGGCGCTGCCATTTCGGAAAAAACAGAAGTTTTTATCTGTTACGATGAGAATAACATTTATGTTGGGATGCACTGCTACAGCGCTCCCGGGGGTATCACCGCCAAGGAAATGGCCCGCGATGTAAGTCTTGGCGAAGACGACAGGGTTCAGGTAATTTTTGATACTTTTCTCGATAAGCGCAACGGCTATTGGTTTCAGATCGGTCCCCGCGGTTCCATTGGCGATGCTTTAATCAGTCAGAACGGAGCCAACATGAATAAAGACTGGGACGGTTTATGGGATGGCAAAGCCCGCATACACGAAAACGGCTGGGATGCAGAACTCTCCATTCCTTTCAAAACCCTTTCGTTTAAAAAAGGGCAAACCACCTGGGGACTGAAGTTAATCCGCCATATCCGCCGGTCTCTGGAATCGTCGTATTGGCCCGAAGCCAATCTTAACTCTTATAAATTCCAGATATCGGACGCCGGTCTGATGGAAGGTTTGGAAGGTATTTCACAGGGTATTGGTTTGGACGTGAGTCCTTACGGCCTGCTTGGCGTTAAAACCACCACCGGTACTGATGGACGCAAAAACAAAGTGAAAGCTGATGGAGGCCTGGATGTGTTTTATCGCCTCACGCCCCAGCTGAAAGCTTCGGTTACCATTAACACCGACTTTGCACAAACAGAAGTAGATACCAGACAGATTAACCTCACCCGGTTCAGCTTGTTTTTTCCTGAAAAACGCGATTTCTTTCTCGACGGCTCCAACTATTTTTCATTCGGCTCCGATGCTAACACCGAGAATCCTTACTCACAACGGATAATACCCTTCTTCTCGCGTCGTATAGGTCTCGATCCGAAAGGTAATCCTGTTCCAATTCTTTGGGGAGCGCGTATGACAGGACAGGCAGGTAAATGGAACCTTGGATTGCAGCATGTTACCGACGACAGGGATACCACGCTTGGTAATTTCTCTGTAGCTCGTATCTCCCGAAATATTGGAAAACAATCGTCGGTCGGAGTAATCGGCAC
>JAJYAG010000196.1 GCA_021779665.1 Bacteroidota bacterium
TTTCCCCAATACCCACCGGGAGCATTGGTGGGTGTACCTTCGGATTCGATGTATGGCCTGGCAGGATCGGGCTCGCTGAAATGTATGCCCAGGTCGGCTTCAGCAGGGGGCAGTCCCTTGAAATTTGTTGCAATTACAAAAGATGGATCGACCGCTTTTGCTGATCTAACCAATTCCGCAGGATCAAAGCCTGCTTCGCGCATGGCCATGCCTTCGTTATCAACATCCACCAGCACATTGCGGAAGTCGTTTTTCTTCAGCCAGGCAACAGTGTTGGCCACGGCTTTGTTGGCCTCCTTCTGTGTCCACGATTTCCACTTGGCTGTGGACCCGCCCCAGTAGAGACAGCCAACCACCACAATCATACCCTTTTTATCGGCTGCTTTGATAATTTTCGCCATCCTTTTGGCATAGACGGGGTTCAGGGAAGCATCTTCCAGATAACCCTTAAAATTGCCAAACCGGGAGCCCATCACAAACACGCTGATGGTATTTACCCCGTACGACTTGTATTCGTCGAGACGGGCAATAAGGTCCCTGGTGGCTCCTTCGGAATACAAGGCATTGGAACACCGCAACCCTGCAACGAGTATCTCCTGACCGTTTAAATATGTTTTGGTACCCTTTACCGAGAATACGTATTTCCCGGCATTCATCCCGGTAGCATAGCCAAATAAAAGAATTGATATGCAAAGAAATTTAAACTGTCTCATTGCCTTATTTTTTTGATTTTAAAAATACTCTCATCACCTGCTGTGCAGTGTTTTGGAGCAGACGACCAGCAGACTTAACAGACTCTTCGGGCGACATAGGTTTGTCGGCAATGCCGAAATAGGCAGTAATGCCTTTATCGAGAAGAACTTCAGCTCCAGGGCCGATGCTACCCGCTAAGGCTATCACTGGTTTACCATACTTCGATGCTATTTGGGCAACACCATAGGGTGTCTTTCCAAACTGCGTCTGAAAGTCAATCTTCCCTTCGCCGGTGAAAACGAGATCGGCTTCTTTTATATGCTGCTCTAGCTTTGTAATATTCTTAACAATTTCAAAACCCGGCTTCAGCACCGATGGGGTGAATGCTAGCAATCCGCCTCCTAAACCACCTGCAGCTCCCGCTCCCGGAACATCCAAAATGTTTTTACCCAATTTATCCCTTACACTTCCGGCAAAATGTTTTAAACCAGCGTCCAGTTCTTCGATCATGCCGGGTGTGGCTCCCTTTTGTGGTCCAAAAACGGCCGAAGCTCCCTGAGGACCACAAAGGACATTGGTCACATCGCAGGCTACCGTTATCTCCGCATCTCCCAACAAAGGAATCACCTCTGAATTATCTATGACAGAAACATATTTCAGATTTCCTCCACCATGACCAACTTCCCTGCCATTGCTGTCAAGGAATCTGTAACCCAGAGCGACCGCCATTCCCATGCCGCCATCGTTGGTTGCACTGCCTCCAATTCCAATAATTATCCTTTTAAAGCCTTTCTCCAACGCGTGCCTGATAAGTAATCCGGTTCCATAAGTGGAAGTAATTAACGGGTTGCGCTCCGAAGAATGAATTAAACCAATGCCGGAGGCTGCAGCCATCTCTATTACAGCTGCAGAGTTATCATTAAGGAGGCCAATAAATGAACGGATTGGTCTCCTGAGCGCATCTTCTGATTCAACTTCTACTATCTGTCCGCCGGCAGCTTCCACCATCGATTCAACAGTTCCTTCTCCCCCATCGGCAACAGGAATCCTGACAATGGAACATTGCGGGCAGGCCTCTTTAATACCTTCGGCAATGGCAACAGCAACTTCCCGGGCGGAAAGACACTCTTTGAACGAATCGGGGGCAATAACAATATTCATCTGAATTCCGGAATAAAGATTCAAACCTCAACCTGAAAACTCGTTGAATAACTAAAATAACACTTGCTTAATCCCTGTAAATGCAGAAAGTATTGGCAAGCATGTCGTGTAAACCTTGTTTTCTGCTGTCGAAAGCTATGATAAGCCCTGAAATAAGAACCAGAAATGATGCTGTAGTCCCAATTATAGAGGAGAAAACTTCGTTTTGAAGGGTTCCTACTTCCAGCATTGTATTTGCATCCTGAAAAGAAGGATTGAGATATAACAGAATTGTGCTTATAAGCGATACTATCTGGCTTAACAACCATGGCGAAAATCTTACAACGGCCTGCGACAGGGACAAAGATTCGAAATTTGCGCTCACCACTTTAATCTTAAGTGCCATTTTACCCAGGGTAGCACCATATTTATATTCCATAAAAGGTTTATAAACAATCAATAACAGAACTATAAACAGCTGGAGAGGAAGACTCTTAATTTCATAAAGATTATACATATTTAACAAAACGAGAGGCAAATAGACCAAGCCATCAATAAAAGATGCCCCAAACCTGATCCAAAATCCGGCGAATTGTTTAACAGAATCATTTTGTTGTGGCATAGTTTGCAAATCGTTGTCTAACAGCTGTTGTTCCATAGTGTTTTAGTTAATTATTTTTTGAAGTAATGGCTAAATTGCGGTGTGTAGGTATTTTCAATTATTGCTAACGATTTTCTCTGCGTAATTATAAAAATTTTGGTTCAAATCAAAGAAAATATTCCGGGTAATGTCCCTGTCACACCTAAAAATAGAACCCATGCAGCTTCCACTCTTTGGTTGAATTGTATTCGATGGCCGGAAAGGGAAATTTCACTACTCCGAGAACATTAAAAACATTGTTCAATGCCCTTGATTTGGTTCGGATTCTTGTAAGATCCACATCGAGGCTCAGAAAATATTGACGGTACCGCTGAAAAGAAGGTGCTGTTACACCATTTATTTCGGCGGGATTGGCGTGACCTCTCAGCATTCCATCAGCACCATAACCCAGGGCGACATTAAGAAATTTCGGAAACCTGGAACTCTTTGACAGAAATGAATGTATGTTGACCGAAAGCCAGTAGGTTTGCCCGTTGTAATCCTTAATCATATTTTGCTGAAGGTTTATCCCTAAAATGTCTGGTGTATACTTTGAGAATTGTGTTTTATGAAACGACCACTTCATGGAAATCCTCTGTTCATCCCATGCAAACTGCTGCCCCATGAACAAGGCAGTACCAAAGGTATTGGCCAAAACGTCACCAGGCGAGGCTCCCCATTCGGCCGAAAACCCGTCCATAATTTCGATGGTGGTTAAAAATGCATAACCCAAAGTACCTCCATACCAGAGCGCTTTTTTCTTTTCAACTCCCGGCCACCGGAGCAGTCCGTAACCAATTTTGCCCATGTTATATGCCGTGGTGGCATGGCCAATTTTATCCATCTGAAGCCACTCGCGGTTATCGTTAAAGAAATGAAAGGAGGAATGCGCATAACCTGCATACCAGAAAGAATAC
This sequence comes from Bacteroidota bacterium, assembly GCA_021779665.1. GTDB lineage: Bacteria > Bacteroidota > Bacteroidia > Bacteroidales > JAAUTT01 > JAAUTT01. The sequence goes on from JAJYAG010000196.1 coordinate 3,391, forward strand.
AATCCTGCGATAGCCGTGGCAGAGGTAACACTTTCGGCCACTATAATCCGTTTTAGCAATTTCCGGTTTACGGTATCAATGGCAGTTTGTGATTTTACCACCAAACAGCAGAACACAACAATTACAAAGGCAAAACTATATTTCCATTTCCGCTTCATACCATGCAATATCGAAATAATTCCTTACAACTGCAATTACCCCGGCACCCTTAGAACATTGAGATTTGAAAGATTTTTAATTTCAGACTTAAAAGTCCGATAATTTATACAATTGATCCCTTCATTTTTACATTTCTCAATAGTAAGCTACTCTGTAATTTTGTATCGATAAAAAAGAAATAAATAAAGTAAAGTTATATCTTAAAATTTACGAAACATGAAAACAGTTAGTCTTGTCTTAGCATTTGTGTTAGCAATTTCAGCACAGGCAGTTGTTGGCCAACAGAAAAAAGTAGATACTGAAAAGTCCAAAATAGTTTGGACAGGTAAAAAAGTTACAGGTTCCCATACCGGTGAAATTAAATTAAAGAGCGGCGAACTTGAATTAAAGGGCGGAGATATTGTAAAAGGAAATTTTGTTGTTGACATGAAATCGATAACCGATACCGATCTTACTGATGAGGGCATGAACCAGAAACTTGTTGGTCACCTTAAATCGGACGACTTTTTTGGAGTTGAAAAATTCCCCACCTCAACGCTGAATATTAAAAAAGCTACCAAATTCGCAAATGGTAAAGCTTCGGTTACCGGAGATCTTACCGTTAAAGGCAAAACTGAAGAAATAACTTTCGATGTGGTTAAAAGCAGCAATAACACCTATACTTCGAAAGTTGAAATAGACCGTTCCAAGTTTGATGTAAGATATGGCTCCAACACATTTTTCGATAATCTCGGAAATAAAGCCATCGATAACATTTTCACACTCGATATTACGGTAGTTACCTTGTAAGAATTCAACCAATATCATTGTAAACTTCGTTCATAATCCCTGAGATTACGAACGAAGTTTTTTATTTCTCAGAAATTTGTCCTGATTACGCTACTGTTGGGTCAACTCACTATGGAATATATCATTAACCATCAGCCATTTTCCTTTGGTAAGCCGCCATTCGGTAAGCCCTCTTGTTCTGTAGGTCTGACCACCTAAAGTGCCTAAAATGCTGTACTTCTGAACAGCAATTGAGTCGCCCACGCTGATTGACAGATTGCGAAATTCGATGATCTTACCATTATTATCCATCTGGAACTGCAGGGCTTCCCGCGTCTGATCTTTCCCGCACACATCATAGGCAACATCACAGGCATCACTGCGATAAAGTGTTAACATGGAGTCAACCAAACCCTTATTATACCAGTTGTTAAATTTATTCTGAAGCGCTTCTATTTCTTTAACTGCTTTCTGCGCCTTTTGAGCATTGCTTTCGGTACAAACCGAAATTAAAACCATCGTAATAATTATGATTGGAATAGATAAAACTGAAATCTTTTTCATTGTGTTTGTTTTTAAGTTAAATAAATCAAGAAGATATTTATAAAATTGCCCGAGCCGTGATTGGAAATTAAAACCAACATTTTCCGGTTCTTCATGAATACTGTAATCCAGCGCAGCAAAAATGATTTTTCGCGTATAGCTGCGGGGAGTTACATCGCCCGATTCGATACGCTGCAAGGTTCGAACGCTGAGATTACATTTTTCTACCAGTTCTTCCTGGGTAAAACCTTTTGCTTTTCTGAGTTCGGCAATTTTTTTGCCTAGTTCCGGCTGATTCATGAGTGGTTGGAATTTTTGAGCAAGATTATGTATTAACTTAAAAACTGACCACGAATTTAAGAGATTTTTCCCTGACATTTACCTGTCGTTAACCCGACATTTATCTAATTATCAGGACGAATGTTTATCTGCAATATTTGGAGGTAACCCTGCGTTTTGTTTTTATTGATCGTTATAACTAAAAAAACGGGTTATGAAAAGTATGAGAATTATTGTTGCAACTGCATTTATTTGTCTGGCCGTAGCAGCTTGTGAGGAAAAAGAGGGTGAAAACGAAAGTGTGATCAGCAGTAAAAACAGCAGCGAGAGTCACCATATGGGCGAAAACTGCATGAATTGTCACAAAAGCGGAGGTTCCGGCGAAGGTTGGTTTAAACTTGCCGGCACTGCTTATAACGAAGCTAAAACAAGCGTCTATCCCAACAGTGTTGTCAAACTTTATACCCAGCCCAATGGTCAGGGCACTTTAAAGTATACAATAAATGGCGATGCAAAGGGCAACTTCTATACTACCGAAAACATCGATTTTGGTAACGGTTTATATGTATCAGTTGAAGGTACCACGGTAAGTTTTATGGTAACACCAATTAGCTCAGGGCAGTGTAACAGTTGTCATGGTTCTTCCACTGCAAAAATCTGGACCAAATAGCTATTTTCCGTTCGCTGTATTGAAATCGGCCTAAAATTCCGAAGCCGACTGTTCTTTTTGAAAGCTGAGAGTATTACTTTTAGTCTGTATTTAAAGTTAAAAGAGCTTTTATGTTTCTCTTATCGCAAATTGCAGATTATAACGTTTCTACCCTGATTGTACTTTCAGTTCTGGCCTTTGTTGCCGGGTTTATCGACTCGGTGGTGGGCGGCGGCGGACTTATACAGATTCCCGCCTTACTTATCAGTTTTCCCGACACTCCTCTGGCAACTTTATTCGGCACAAATAAAATTGCAGCACTTTCAGGGACATCGGTAGCTGCCTATCAATATTCACGACGCGTAAAATACAACTATGCGCTGCTTCTGGTGGTTTCATTTTTTGCATTTGTAGCTTCGAACCTGGGCGCAAAAGCGCTCAGCCATCTGAATGCAAATACGTTAAAACCAGTTATTTTTGTTATACTTATTCTGATAGCAGTTTATACTTTTATAAAAAAAGATCTGGGAAAAATCCAGACCAAAACCTTAAGCTTTGGCAAACAGGCTGTGTTTGGCTCATTACTAGGATTTACAGTTGGCTTTTACGATGGTTTTTTCGGTCCCGGCACAGGTAGTTTTCTGGTACTTGGTTTTGTAGTTATCCTGGGATTTGAATTTATGGCCGCATCGGCATATGCAAAAGTTATAAACTGCGTAACCAATGTCTCGGCTTTGATTGTTTTTATAAGGCATGGGAATTATATGCTGGCATTGGCTATCCTGATGGCTGTTTGCAATATCTCCGGAAGCATCATCGGGAGCAGAATGGCTATTAAACGCGGAAACAGCTTTATCAGAAACATATTCCTCGTTATTGTTATTATTATGATTGTTAGATATGGATATGATATTATAAGATATAGTTATTGATAATAGATAATTCAAAGGATTCAGGACATGAATCCTGACAAATTCAACGAAACGCCTTATTTATGAAGAAACTAATTGCCCCGGCTCTGGTGATTTTATTCATTTCCTGTTCCAAGCTGGACAGGATTGAGCCATCGAAAGTGGAAACCATCATAGATGCAGATTCTATAACATTTGCCGAAATTGGAGACTTTGGTTATGCGGGAATGAATGAACTTTATGTGGCTAACCTTGTAAAAAGCTGGAATCCCGATTTTATTATTTCTGCCGGAGATAACAACTACGATAACGGCAAGTTAATGACCATTAAAAATAACATTACCCAGTTTTACGGAGATTATATCTACAATTTCGATGCTCCCGAAAAGTACAGATGCAACGGAAAAGCTTTTGAGGATAAAATAAACCGGTTCTTTCCAACTCCTGGTAACCACGATGCCAACAATCCCGATGACCTGACTCCTTACTACAACTTTTTTACACTTCCCGGTAACGAGAGCTATTATAGTTTCAAATGGGGGCCGGTAACATTTTTCTCCATCAATTCGGCAATGGAAAACCTCGAAAAAGAAAAGCTATGGCTGGAAGTTGAGTCGAAAAAAGCCTTAACTACATTTAAAATTGTGTTCTTCCACCATCCACCTTATTCCTCAGGCGACCATGGTAATAATGAGGACCTGCAATGGGAATTCCAGAATATGGATGTTGACGTGGTTATAGCAGGACATGAACATATTTACAACAGGATTGAGAAAAAAGATCAGGCGGGGCCGGTATATATTGTGAATGGACTTGGCGGCAGGGCTATATCACCATGTAACAGTCATCCCCTTAATTCCTCATTATTCAGCAGTATGTGCTATTCGGGAGAATATGGAGCCATACGGGGAAAAGCCAACAATAAAGAACTGACTTTGGAATTTTTAAATATCAAGAGTCCGGATGCGGTGGATGTGGTGAGAATAAGAAAGTAATTTTTTACTGAATTTTTCAGGTAAACGTGTTGTAGTCCGGATACTACTTAACCTGAGTTGGACCTAAGAATTTCTGAAACAGAAATAAAACAAGATAATAAGGTTAAAATTTTTTTAGATATCTTTTGTACTAAGATTAAAAAACAACTAGAAATAAGGTTTTCAAAAAAAGCACCTTATTTTTCAATTCGCCAAACCTTAGTAGAATTAGCTTCATCATCATTTTGACCTTCCACATTAAAATTAAGTTTGTCATCAAAAGAACAAAACATTCAATTATGTTACCCTTTCATTTAAATTACCTAAATTTGATTTCACCTCATTAAAAGCTACTAAAACTAATATTATAATCATGAAAAAGCTTAACCTTCTAAAATTTGGCTGTCGATTAACTTTTCTGTTACTGCTTTTAAGCCTTGCAACTTTGGGTTTACTGGCGCAAAAGGTGAATCAGCCAGCTCTAGGATTCAGAACTGTAGAAATCTTAAAAGTTAATGGACTTCAGTTTAAAGACCTCAACAAAAATCATAAGCTGGACAAATATGAGGACTGGCGACTTCCTGCTGAAGAACGGGTAAAGGATTTGCTTTCGCAGATGACCCTGGAAGAAAAAGTTGGTTTTATGCTGATAAGTACCACCCGTCTTGCAGGCGATAATTCCTTTCAGTCTAACGCTTCAAGAACCGAAGTAACAAGTGGTTTTAACGAAGAAGATCTGCTGCAAACCAATAATATGTTTACCCGTAAGCCTCTGCCTTATCCTATTCTTACTGCTGCGGGTACTACAAAAGGTGTAACTGTTAATAATCTCCGTCACTTTATTTTAAGGGCGAATACCAGTGCAAAGGTAATGGCCGAATGGTCGAACAATCTGCAAGCCTTATCAGAGAATACGCGGTTAGGAATACCTTCCATTGTGGCTTCCAATCCCCGAAATCACATTACGGCCGATGCTTCCGTTGGTTTAAGTGTGGGTACAACAGTATTCTCGAGATGGCCTGGCGAATTGGGCCTGGCTGCCATGCGCGACCTGAAACTTACCCGCGAATTTGCAGAAATTGCCGCCAAAGAATGGACTGCCGTGGGATTGCGCAAAGGCTATATGTACATGGCCGACCTGGCAACCGAACCACGCTGGCAACGTATTGAAGGGACTTTTGGCGAAGATGCTGACCTTGCTGCCGATATGATCCGTGAAATAGTGCTGGGATTTCAGGGAACAAAGTTAGGGCTCAATTCAGTAGCGCTCACAACCAAACACTTTCCGGGAGGCGGACCTCAGGTTGATGGTCAGGATCCTCATTTTGAGTGGGGCAAGGACCAGCATTATCCTGGTAACATGTTCGATTATCATCTGAAGCCGTTTAAGGCAGCTATCGATGCCGGGACTTCAGCAATAATGCCCTATTATGCCAAACCTATAAAGACTCCTTATGAGGAAGTCGGCTTCTCGTACAATAAAAGTATCATCAACGACCTGTTAAGAACTAAAATGGGCTTTAGAGGGATTATCAACTCCGATACCGGTCCTATCGAAATGATGCCCTGGGGAGTTGAAAACCTTACGATTCACGAAAGATACCAAAAGGCCTTAGAATGTGGCGTTGATATTTTCTCGGGATCGGCCGATCCTACTTTGCTGCTGGAAACAGTTAAGAAAGGGTTGGTAAGTGAAGCTCGCATTAACGAATCGGTAACAAGGCTTTTACGTGAGAAATTCGCTTTGGGATTATTTGAAAATCCGTATGTAGATGTTGACAAGGCTATTGCAACCGTCGGGAATGTAGAATTTAAAAAGAAAGCAGACCTGGCACTCCGCAAATCAATTGTTCTGCTTCGTAATGATAATAACCTATTGCCCCTGACGAAAAAGACAAAAATTTATTTTGAAACCTATTTGGATAACGGTCGGGGCAAAAGCGCTGTAAATGTTATCAAACCCGAAACCAATCCCTGGAACATGGAATTTGTTTCCACTAAGGAAGATGCTGATGTAATTCTGCTGTGGCTGATGCCAGGCGGCGGAAGCTTATTCTCTTCAGCCGGAAATCCGATTGAATTATCGTTATCCAAAAACAGGATCGACGTAGCGCATGTTAACGAACTTATCAGCGCTAAACCTACAATCGTGGCAATTAATTATACCAGTCCCTGGGTAATCAGCGAAATCGAAAAAGAAGGTACAAAAACAGTGCTGGCAACATTCGGTACCACCACCGATGCCTTGCTTGATGTTGTGACCGGAGCCTTTAACCCAAGTGGTAAAATGCCTTTTACAACACCGGTCTCGGACAAGGCCGTTCTGGAGAACAAGTCGGATGTTCCCGGTTATATGGAACCGAAGGGTTATGCTCTGTTTAAATTTGGCGACGGATTAAGTTATAAATGAAAGGGTATTAATTAGAGAGGCCTTGGGGAAAATCAACTTTACGACGGAATTGCAAATTCCGCCGAGCAGCTGCTTTTGAGCTGAATTTGTAATTCAACTAAAAGAGGAGATGTTCAAAGCTGTACATCTCCTCTTTTATCTATTTTCTGATATTTCTATTCTTTCTCAGGTTTCTTCTCGTCAGCCGAATCAATCGTCATTTCAACCTTTCCGGTGCCAATTTTCATCTGAAACGTCGTTTTCCCGTTTTCCTTTACGATCATGTGACCGCCGTTTTCTCCAAAATTCATATCCACCTGATCCTTGCCATCGTTTACATTCATTTTAAAGCCTTTATCGGTAACCGACATGTCAACTTTTCCATCTTTCTCGCCTGTTTGAAGCATAAACACAGGATGGTCGCTTTCCAGTTCTTCCAGCTTATCTTCCATGTCATTGGTTCTGGTAATTGCAGTCTCTTCTATCTGAGTTTCCTTCTGAACAGGCTCAAACCGTTCTACAGCCTGTAAACTATCTATTTTACCCTGGTAGAAAGCATATTTGGCTTTACGGACCTTTTCGCCATTTACATAAAGTTCCCTGATAGTTCCGGCACTGTCGATTTTTGCAAACAGGTAATCGCCGTTAGAGAGTTCGGTATGAACGGTTTTCCAGGCGTTTTTTCCTGAGCCGTCGGAGTTTTTGCTTACCACAAACGACATAAATATGATAGAAGCAAAAACAAAGATCATCACAATAACACCTTCGCGGAAAGAAGGTGACGATGGCCTGTTGCCGAATATACTTTTAATCCGGTTGTAAAGGCCCGATTTGTTGTTTAAAAAAGCTACTGCCATAGAATTAGATTTAAGTTTATATTCCTGAATTGAGGTTAAAGCTTTTGCGAGAGTTATTTTCTCGTCGCCGGTTTGAGCGGCCAGTGCATCGCAGCATTCTTCGCGCTCCTGCCTTGCTATGTGAGAGATCCACCAGGTTGCAGGATGAAAAAAGAACAGCGATTCTATTATGAGCTGAAAAATATTGATAAGAAAGTCGTTGCGTTTGATGTGCGCCAGTTCATGCTGCAAAACAATTTTCATCTCGTCGGGCGAAAGGTTTCCGGCAAGCATGCGGGGAATCAGCACCACTGGCTTAAAATGCCCTATCACCATGGGCGATGAAGCTTTGGAAGATATTAGCAGATGAATGGTTCTTTTGATGAAATAATTCTCCCTGATTTGCTCCACCATATTCCTGAGCGATTCACTCACCGGTTCTACATAATAATTTTTTAACCGCTGAATGAGGATTAATGCCCCGAGGTTTTTCAGCAGTAAGGCAGTAATTCCAATAAACCACAGGAAAACGATGACGGGAATATAAGTTGAATAGAGGCTCAGAAATTTATCCAGAAGGTTCCGGCTTATTTCCACCTGGGATGCAGCGGCATATTCCGGATGAGCCACCATTACCACCTCAATGCTGCTGAAAGCTTTAATAAATGTTATAATGGCCATTACAGGCAGCATAAAGACCGAGAAAACAGCAGCATAATATCTTGGAACGGGACTCGATTTCCGGGTAATCAGCATAAAGAATCCTAAAAACAAGGCCAGCACCAAAGCCTGCCACATAAAGTGTATCAGCATAAATCCAAGAGAATAAACAATTTCGGGCGAAATGAATTTGAATATTGCATCCATATCGATTTGAGTTTGAAGGTTATTTTTTTGCTTTTAATTCCTGCTCCTTTATAAATTCTTTTATTTGCTCCAGTTCCTTCTCCGAAGCACTATAGTTACCCAGAGCACTCATCACAAGGTTGTAAGCTGAACCATGATATACTTTGTTAAGAATTTTATCCAGAAATTTCTCCTGTATATCCTTTTTCTCAACAAGAGCCCTGTATATATGACTTTTACCATCGACCTCACGCTCCAGCACGCCTTTTTCGTGCATAATCTGCATGGTTTTGAGTACCGTTGTGTAGCCAACTTCTTTATAACCGCTGAGCTTGTCGAAAATATCCTTCACACGGGCTTCTTTAACTTCCCAAAGGATCTGAAGAATTTCGAGTTCGGCATCGGAAGGACTGTAATTTAATTTATCCATTTTTACTACGAATTATTTCGTAGTAAATGTACGAATGTTTTCGTAATAAAAAATTATATTACAAATATTTTTCAAGCTTTTCTTTTACCAAAATTAATTTGTGCCCGATTAATTAATAGATTTCTCCGTTTGGTCCACCCACGGAAAATTAGGCATAGTGCAGCAATGACCGTGGA
>JAJYAG010000197.1 GCA_021779665.1 Bacteroidota bacterium
GATTGAGCTAACTCCCAAAAACAGCCTGTCTCCTCCAATTAAAGAAAATCAGCCGATTATTACTGAAGATAAGCCTGCAACACAAAATTCGTCGGTTGATTTACCCGAAGATAAGTTTGCTGCCAATAATATCATTTTGCTGCTCGATGTTTCCACATCCATGAAAGCTCAGAAGAAGTTCAATCTGTTGCAGCAATCTATCAATAACCTTGTGCTGATTTTAAGGCCGATTGATCATGTTTCAATCATTACCTATGCCAGCGATGCCAAAATAGTTATGCCATCCACATCGGGAGAAAAGAAAGAAAAAATTACCGGCGTAATTCAGGACCTGGTGCCAAGCGGAACCACTCAGGGTGTGAAAGGGTTGAATATGGCCTATGAAACAGCCCTCAAACAATACATCCAGGGAGGGAATAACCAGATAATACTGGCTACCGACGGGGAATTCTCCGAAAAAGGTTTAACGGATGCCTATTACGAGAAGTTTATTACTGATTACGCCCAAAAAGGAATAAAACTCTCCATTCTGGGCTTTGGAGTAAACCAATCCGCCATCGAACGGATGAGAAAAATGTCAGATTACGGAAACGGCAGCTATATCCATATCGATTCTGAGAAATTCGCCAAAGATGTTCTTATTGAAGAAATCAGGAATAAGTCGATGATTCCTTGATAATAGCTCGTTTAGATATTATGCAATAATAAGGTTAAAACCCCTTTGGCGGATTACATTTCTACGAAGAGCTGATCGTCAGCCGTCAGACTGAGCGTAGTCGAAGTCTTTCCGACCTTTTCACACAACCTCCTCCTAAAAATATACTAAAAAACTGTCATCCTGAGCAGAGCGAAGTATCTAACTATTTTCTCCGGCCAACAGTGTTTAAAAAGGTGAATAAGGTTTAGGAAATATCTGTTTTGTTTGGTACTAAATTACTCGTGTTTTGAGAACAAACATTGCGGCAGATAACTTTAGGCTTCAAACAGCCATTGTAACTTTTTTGTGACCAAAAAAGTCACCAAAAAAGTCTTTAACGGCGGAAACGCGGTCCGTCTCCTTCGTCGACTTCCCTTGAACGGACCGCCGTTAGCAAGGAATAGTATTTTAGGCTTCGCCTTGCTTTGATCAAAGCTTTTGGCTAAAGTTAAAAGCATTACTCCTTTTTTAGGTATATAGTAGCTACAAGTCATATTGAGCGGAGTCTAAATATGACTTGTAGTAGACTTTTCACACAGCCTCCTCCTCCCTAAACCTAATTAATTGAAGGTCATTTCGAACGGAGTGAGAAATCTAAATATCCGGACAAGAATTATTTTAAAATCTCTCTGATCATTCCTTCACCACCTGAAACTTCTTTATCACCTTGTTATGCTGCCATTGAATCTGAAGTAAATAATGGCCTGATGGTAATGATCCTGTATTTAAGGTGGTGTTAAAAATACCTGATGACTTTTCGGATTCAAGTTGTAAAACTTGTCTCCCCTGCATATCTAAAACTGTAATGTTTACCTTACCCTTATAAGAATCTGAATATTCCAGGTTCAGTTTATCCCGTGCCGGAACTGGATATATCTTTAATGCCACGTCCTCAGGCTGGAGCGTTTTTACTTTCAGGGAACTTCCGGGTATAGTCGTCGACCAGATACCTCTGCCATGGGTAGCAACTACAATTTCATTATCAACATTTTTTATCTGCCAGATAGAAACTGCAGGCAGACCGTAGTTGGCATACTGCCAGGTGGCACCGTTATCGCGGCTCTCAAACAATCCAATTTCGGTGCCCACCCAAATCCATGAGGTATCAAAAGGCATCACCATCAGACAATTTACTGCAACATTCGGGAAGCCGTTTGTGCTTGTAGTTCCTTTGCCAAAGCCGGATATGTCTGCCCATGTCTGACCAAGATCCATCGTCCGGAGAATTTTTGGAGCTCCGTTAAACGAGAATAAGGCAAAAGCTTCATTGGGATTTGACGGATGGGTTGCCAAACCTGAGATATAGCCCATTTTAACATCATTGTATACACTAACGGGGGCAAAGCTGTTACCTCCATCTTTAGATAAAAATAACGTAAGTAAAGGATCATTGTACATTCCTGCTCCTGCCCAAACAATATCAGGATTTGCCAGTGATACTTTTATATTGTGCTGGTTGGTTACATCTTCTCCAATGGTCCAGCCGGTACCGATGGCGATTTTTTCCCATCCGGTAAAGGGATGATAGCCAAAAGTCTTTGAACGCCACACGCCATTCTTTCCAACCGCAAATAAAACATCGGGGCGCAAAGGAGAATTGCCCAACCGTGAGATAAAAGGACCATCCTCATTGATACCTCTGTCGCCTGCTGCCCATGTCTTTCCACCATCACGCGACAGATAGAACTTGTTGTTATAGGTACTTCCAATAATCTGGTCAGGCTTTGCCGCATTCCAAACCACTTCAAAACCATCGCCTCCTAAGCGCGATATATAATTTGTCCGGCTTGATGCGTTTTGTCCTGAAGGCGACTGCCAGGTGCCATTGTCCTGCATTCCGCCAATATACTCCTGGGCTCCCGGCTTTTTGTCGACGCCATAAAACTGTGTGTTTATCATCCCGTTGCTCAGCTGTGCCCACGTCTCTCCCCCATTTTGAGACAGCCCGATACCTCCGTCATTTGCTGTGAGAATCCAGAACTTTTTGGCAGCGGTATCAACAGGAACAACCACCAGATGATGATGATCCACATGCAAATTACTGTTAAGACTTCCCTGATCGCCACGACCATCGGAAACCATCGTACCGGTTCCTGCCTGAAGTGCCAACCGGCCGTATTCAATTGTAATTTTAGATTGAGGCAACAGCTCTGGAGTCCAGGTGGCAAAATCCTCGAGCGTAGGCCAGAAGAAATACAGTTGCTTGTAACGCTGTCCTCCGTTGCGGGCAATACTTGTATCGGCAGTTTCGGAATACGGCACTGCATTCACGAAAATATATTCCCGTCCGGCGACCTCGTTTCCTGCGATCCGGTGAATCAGGTTAAACTTACCCTCGCGTTCCTGATCGCGGAACGAAACCATTAACTGTGTATTTGTTTTGGTATCCCAAGCCTGAAAGGGAACGTCAACATAATCCTTATACTGATAAGATGCAGCCGCAACACCGGCACCACCGTCCTTGTTTGTCCCGGCCGTATCAGGAGTAACAAACCGATGAGCTTTTTGTGTTAAACCTGCTCCGAATCTAAGCTCAACTGATGTCCAATCTTTTGCAGTCAGGCTGATGGCATTGTTCTTATCACCAGTCTGCATGCCGCCGTTTAAAAAACTGCCTCCAAAATTTATAAATGAAAGGAACGAACCGGTTTTTAGAGTATCAACGCGGATTACCTGGGGATCACTTTCCGAAAAAGTATTTGTAAAAGAGTATTTGCCCAGGTAAACGCCACCGATAAATACAACATTTTCGTCGTAAGGATGACATACAATGGTATTATCGTACCATCCCTGTTCATCCAAGTAATCAACAAAACCCGATGTGCTGCTTTTGAATTTTTTCCAGGTCGCTCCTTTATCGGCGCTCACATAAACATGAGTTTCTGTTTGGTCGGTTTCCATGCATGCAAATACTTTGGACGGATTTTTAGGAGAAACCGCCAGTTCCACCCTCAGACAACCACCAATACCTGCAGAAGACAAGCTCCAGGTTTCGCCCATATCAACCGATTTGATAACACCATTGCTGTTTTCACCGGCATAGAGAATATTAAAATCCGACGGATCTGCTTCAATATCCTGAATCCGCAGCGAACTGTTATATACCTTTTTCCACGATAATCCACCATCCGTGGTCTTGAGAATCCCGGTATTAGTCGCGGCCAAAGCAATATTTGAATTTAAAGGAGAAACCATCATACGATTGACAAAAAAGAAATCGCTGTTACCCGCAGTTGATGGTAATAACTCCCATGAACCCCCGTGGTTTGTACTCTTGAAAATTCCGTTCCCTTTTAGCATACCTACCCCAAAGAAGCCTTCGCCGGTACCGGCATACATAATATCGGGCTGACTCAAAGAAATAGCAAGTGCCGTTGTTGATAAATTAGGCATATCGGGGGTCAGGTTTATCCAGTTAGCACCAGCATCTACGGTTTTCCATATACCGCCTGAAGCAGAACCGGCAAACCATGTTTTATTGGTTTTATCCGTAGGATCTACAATTACGCTTCTAACCCTGCCGGCAACATTATAGGGACCACGTGAAACCCATGGCAAAACAGCATTTGCACTTTTAAGCTTTGAAACCCGCAAAGCTTTTTCAAATTCCAGAAACTTATAACCATCGGGATAAGGTACATTGTCTCCTAAACGGGTGGTAATAGCCGCATAATATTCCTGAAATTTATGAGGATTATCCTGCTCCTCTTCCGATTCTTCGGATTCGTGACTAAAAAACCTTATTGAAAAAAAAGCCACACACGACAGGACAACTGCCAGGGAAAGAATTAATAAAAGTCTTTTCATCTGTTTACATTTTATTTTTTAAAGGTCAGATGGTTCATCCATGACAATAAACATTTACATATGTATCAAATTTTATCCTCATGAATGGTTCATTTTGCAGGAATTTTCAGCAATATAAAAAATCTAAATGAATACCTCTATGCATGAACTATTCGATTTGCAATAAAGAATTCTCACCTGTCAATTAAAGTAAAATTTTAGCAAGGGACAGTTGTTAAATTAAATAAGAAAAGGGTGCCGTTGCTGACACCCTTTCATTATTATTCACATTTAAAATTCTAGATTTCGTCTTCGAACCAGCGTGTTCTGCGGAAACCTGTAACAGTAAAAGTTTTACCAGGTTTACGTGAATCAGTCATGGTAAAAGTTATTTTATCGGACTTTCCACCAGTTGCAGTTTCATAACCATCTTTTTCAATTGTACCGCCAGTTATGGTAAATGTAGTAGTACCATTGGTATAATATGTATTTACCGCGTTTTCTCCGCTAAAGGATAATCCTTCAACATTGCAATTTATTTTACCAGTAAATCTTCCTGTGTAAGCAACAGCTGTTGATGTGGAAGTAGCTCTGATCCACATCTGGGTTTTGCTGTTATCGGAAGTATTATAGGTTGATACAACTATTAAACCACTGGTGGCGGGAGATACAGTAGGATCGGTGAATCTAACCATCCATTCGCCCGATAACGGGTAAATAGGGCTGTATTCGATCTCATAATCATCGTATGTTTCGCAACTTGCAGCAAATACAAGTGAGAGACAGATTATTATATTTCTTAATATTTTCATTTCAAAAATTATTATCGTTTAACAATTTATTTTATTGTTTATGCCACCACAGTTTGGTTTGAATAGGAACAGCCACCGGAGTATTCTTATTGTAATCGGTAGAAGTCTTGGGATAAATCAACCTTCTTGGGAACTGACCGGCAGGAAGAACAGTATTGATAGATGGTGCAAGGTTGCCAACTACATAGCTAGCATCCTGCGAATTCACTGTTCCATAATTTGGGTAACCTGTTCTGTTAATTTCGAGGAACGATTCCCATGCCTGGGCACGAACACCGGCAATCCATTTCTGTCTCCAGATTGATTCCAACATGGTTTGTGCAGAAGTTTGATTGAATTCGTAAACTTTACCTGCACCAATAAAATCGTTAATATTGAAATTAGCAGGGAAAATAGCTTGCTTATTCAAATCGGTAGCATCTTTCCAACGGTTGAATGCAGCAGTTACTGCTTTATCGTAACTTGTTTTAGCACTGGCAGCATCAGTTAACTTAACATAAGCTTCGGCTTTCAGGAATTCAACTTCAGCATACGACATGAAATAAACAGGATCTTCAGCTTTAATTAAAGCTCTGGAAGATTTATTTGCATAAGCAGCACCCAGTGTATAACCACCCTGAGGTAATCCAACATAGCTACCTTCAACAGGATCGGGAGTAACAGCTTTTTCCATGAAAACAGAAGCTCTTGGGTCGCCTTTGGCAAACAGGAACTTCGAAAGAGTTGAACTAGCTCTGATATTCTGAGTAGTGTTCAGCTTACGACGGTCGTTTTCGAACAAAGGATTGGAGTTATTTTCCTTATCAACAAAGATTGCCACTTTGGCATCAGTTGCTAACAGGTCATTTTCAGTTAACAAAGCCTGAATAGCAGTGCTATTGGTAGCAAAACTAGGATCGCGCATTAAAATCTTTAATTTCAAAGATTTTGCAAATTTTGCCCAGTTATTAATGTTACCGCCAAAAACGAAATCGTTGTTACCCATAGAAGACTTGGCCGCTGCTGCATCTTTTTTGGTAAGAGCTTCATCGAGCATTGCAATAATACCCTGATTAACGGTCTTTGCATCATCAAACTTAGGACTTGTAAATTGTTCATAGCTCACTGCTTCGGTAAAAGGAACATCACCGTAAGCTTCTACCAAAAGATGGTAACAATAAGCTGTCATAATTTTCGAAGCCATCCAGTAATTCCAATCTTCAGCAATAGCTGATTTCTCGATAGCTAACTTTAAATCGGGAAGAGCTCCTGCATATAATAAACTCCATGAGCGGGTTACATAAGTATTGCTGTTTGGAATATTATATGAGTCGAGGTTTGTATACTGGTTACTACCAGCATTCTGAGCATAATGTTGTGCCCACATTCCACCAATCAATTCCAAATCACCACCAATAGCACCAGTAACAAACATTTGTCCGGAGGTAAAAAACTTATCAGCCTTTACATCAGTGGGATAGTTTGGGTCCTTATTTATGTCTAAATCGCATGAACTAAAGGTCATGGCTATTAAGACTGTACTAACAAAATATATTAATTTCCTCATTTTTTTATTTTTTATTTATTAGAAAGTAATTCTGATGTTACCACCAAAATATCTGGAGGTTGGTGCAGCCGAAAACTCTCCAAAGTCAGAAAGCAGGTCATTACCATAATTTGTAGCTTCCGGATCAACAAAGTTGTTGGTTTCAGGAGTCCACATCAACAGGTTTCTTCCTACAGCACTTAATTCCAAACCCTTGATTGGAGTGTTGGCCAGAAGTTTTTTAGGAATTGAATATGATAAAGTAAGCTCACGTAACTTCATGAATGTTTTGTCCAGAACCATGTTCTCATACATCAAAGTATTTGTTGAATGGTTATAGTACGAATACATAGCAGTTCCCAAAATTGGAATATCGTTTTCAACAAATGAACCATCACCAAGCTGACGAACAGAATTTGGAACAAGGAAAGGTTGTCTTTCATTGAAAACTGTGATTGGGGAGTTTCCGTCGAAAGCTAATAACTCGGCAGTGTTACTCCAGAATTTACCACCTTTACGGTAGTCGATTACTGCAGATAAGCTAATTCCCTTGAAAGAGAAACGGTTGTTAAAGCCAAGAATAAAGTCTGGTTCGCGGGTACCAACAATTTTCTTGTTAACAGGGTCAATAGTAGGACGACCAGCTGTGTTTACAATAACTTTTCCATCAGGACTTAAAGCAGCCTGGGGAACTTTGAATACACCAAGAGGTTCACCAACAATGGCAACAAAGTCAACACCATAAGCGCTGAAAATAGGATATTCCTTCACATCATCCCATAATTTCAATACTTTACTTCTGTTCTGAGAGTAGGTGGTTGTTAATTCCCATTCAAAGTCTTTAGTCTGAACCGGAATAACTGAGAAACGAAGTTCAACACCTTTATTTTCAACTTCACCAACGTTACGAGTAACAGAAGTAAATTGAGTTTCAGGAGCAACGTTTGAAGAAATAATCTGATCTTTTGTATTCTTGATATAATAAGCAACATCAAGACCAATACGGTTATTGAAGAATCTTAAGTCGGCTCCGAATTCCATATCAGTTGTGATTTCAGGTTTCAGATCCTTGTTTCCGTTTACATTACTAAGTGTAATACCAGAAACACCGTTGATCGGGAATGTTATATTACCAAAGCCTAATCCAACAGAGGACGGAATAAAGTTGCGGTCGGTTCTGTAAATTGGAGCATCGTTACCGGTTTGACCCCAGGCAGCTCTAACTTTTGCAAAACTTAACACATTACCCTGTTTGATTGCAGGAATTGCATCGGTAAGCACTACGGCACCGTTCACACCAGCATAGAAATAGCTGTTTTTACTGGTTGGGAGTGTTGAAGACCAGTCGTTTCTTAACGAAACTGTCAGGAACGCCCATTCCTTGAAACCAAGGTCGAACTGACCCAAAGCTCCAATTAAAATACGTTTTGTTTTGCGTGATGTTGTAACAGGTTTATCAGAACCGTTGGATAAGTTATACCACTCAGGAACAGCCAAACCATACAAATAAGCATCGGAAGAATAAGTACTACGAACGTTATAGTTAATACCACCAACAGCATTTAAGCGAAAATCGTCGCTTAACTGATAATCGCCCTGTAACAGACCACTACCATCAATCTGACCATTGTAAGTATTCAATTCATCATATGTACCAACTTTATCCGATTTATGACCATAGTTCCATGATCCCGGAGTAATTTTAGCAACAGCATTCCAACTCTTTTGGCGGGCATTGGTAAAATCACCACCCAAACGGCCTATCAATTTGGTATTCTTTAAAACTTCGTAGCTTAACTCAATCTTACCGTAAATACGATCGTCCTGGAAACTGTTACCATTATTATCAATTACCCAATATGGGTTCTGAGCATAGAATGTAAAGAAGTTATCAGGATTGTGATAAATGCTCTTGTAATCTTTTAACTGGGTTAAAGGAATATCAACAGGCATTTGAACCAATTCCTGGAATAAGGTAGCACCATCACTTCCCTGACCAGCAGAAGCAGCAGTGATATCTTTTCTTACATAAGAAACATCGAAGTTGGCAGCAAATTTACCAGCTTTATGGTCGCCTCTGAAAGAGAAAATATTACGTTTGTAAAGATCGGCATCAGTTGGAATAATTCCATTAGAATAAGTATTACCATACGACATGGCAAAAGAATTCTTATCGTTACCACCACTGATGCTTAAAGTATTAAGATACTCCATACCGGTTTCATAGAAATCGCGCATATTATTTTCGATATACGAGAAGGGTTTTTTCATCTTTTCGTAACCAGCGTAAAAACTAGGAGGATCAAAAGTATAATCTTCTGAAGTGTAAGCTCCCCATAATTGTTCACGTCCATCGAGTGCAGGTCCCCAGGAACCATTTTCTGCAGGATCCCAGTAAGGCCATCCCTGACCAAAATTCTTCTGGGTCTGTGGGGTACGCAGAATTTCAGAACCGGTAATAGAAATACTGTAAACAACCGATATCTTACCATCGTTCTGGCCTCTTTTGGTGGTAATCATAATTACACCGTTTGCAGCACGCGAACCATATAAAGCAGTTGCAGAAGCACCTTTTAAAACAGTAACCGACTCAACATCATCGGGGTTAATATCGTTAGCCTGGTTACCAAAGTCAACAGAGTTATTGGTATTACTGTTACCGGAAAAACCGTTTAACATAGGAACACCATTAATAACATACAAAGGTTGGTTGCTACCAGTAAATGATGATACACCACGGATAAATACTTTTTGAGAAGAACCGGTACCACCAGCGGAAGATACAGTTAAACCGGCAACTTTACCCTGAAGACCCGTAATAAGCGACGATGATTTTGCAGCTGTAATTTCATCGCTTTTAACCACACTTGCCGAAAAGCCTAAAGACTTGTCGCTTCTCTTAATACCGAGAGCGGTAACCACCACTTCTTCCAAGCCAACTACATCCGGCTCCATTACCACATCAATACTGCTTCGGCCACCAATTGCAACTTCCTGCGATTTTAGTCCGACAAAACTAAAAGCAAGTGAAGTAGCACTTGATGGAACATTTAAAGAGTATTTTCCATCAAAATCTGTTGTTGTACCAATGGTTGACCCCTTAACCACAACAGATACTCCAGGTATGGGATTACCATCTTCCGAACTGGTAACCTTACCTGTAATCTGCACTGTTTGTGCCTGTAGTAATTGCAGCCCTACACACACAAGAAATGCAAAAAACATCGCAAATCTTTTCATAAAAATTTAAGTTTAGGTTTAAATAGTAATAATTATCCAAGGCGCCAAAATAACAATAAATCTTTTACATAAAACATGTATTTTGCAGGTGTCTTAAGATTTTTATCATGTTTTAAAGAAAAAACTTTAAGGAGTTTTTAAGAAGAAAGGATGAAAATTGTAGAAATCAAAAGAGTAAGTAGGGGGGTAATAAAAAATATGAAAGCAATAATGATATTTCCCGGAATTGTTGATTTTTAAGTTTTGTTAATAAAAAAAAGCGGCTTGCGCCGCTTTTTTTATTTTGCTGTGTAAACTTCTTCAATCACACGGTTACCACCTGATCCTATATAATAGTAGAACAGGTAAAACTTCTTGGTAGCAGGATCATAGTAAGATGTCTTGCCATTTGTCATATAAACATCTGTAGGACAAGTAATACCTTTAGTTACTACACATGTATTATCCGCATTTACTTTGATTTTGATGTCATATCCCGAAGAACCTAAATCTCCTAAAGCAGTAAGACAGGTTGTTGCATCAATGGCCAGTAAAGTTTTTGTTTCATTGATAGCACGTGGACCTGCAGTTGGATGAGTAAATGTTCCAGTACACTGGTATTTACCAGCCCAGGCATTTGCCACTGATACTAAAGTTGTTGCACCGTTAACTGCTTTTGAACCATCAGGCATAATGGAAACAAACGAAAGTTCCCAGTAATCTCCGATATTCAGGTTGTTTTCAGCTGCCGGTAAGGCAACACCACCGATTGTTAATCCAGCCTTTAACTCAGTATAAGTAGTAGAAAACTCCTTGGTTACAGTTTCCGAAGCATTAGCGTTATTAACATCGATGGTTGTCAACAAAATCTTGTTAGAAGCATCTTCAGTTACGCTGTTTACAAATTGCTTGTAAACCTCAACCTTACTTACTGCAGGACCTGCAAGAACATCAATTGAAACAGGTAAAGTAGGTGTAGCTCCTAATTTATAAGGCAGCACATCAGCTCCCGGAACCACAAGACCCCCCGTTTTTGCATCTGAAGTCACTAAATCATCATCTTTCAAACAAGCGCTGAATAAAACCAACTGCGCCATCAAAAGAGTGAATATTGAATATTTTAATATATTTTTCATGTTATAAAATTTAATAAATAATTAATTATTTATTCCACCAAACTTTACCATTGAGGTCATCCAAAGCACTAAAGCCCTGAGCTGAAACTGCAGTTTGGAGATTTGCACCATTTCTGGTTCTTTCATCAGTGGGGTATGGATAACGCGATGGAACCTTTCCGCCGTTATTACCAGCTACAGGAGCAGTTAAAGTTGGAATTCCCAAACGTCTCCATTCAATAAAGGCTTGCAATCCCTGATCGAACATAGCTACCCACTTTTCGTAACCAATCTGTTTCATTGCTGAAGTTTCATCGGTTGCTGTCCATTTTCCACCATTGCGCAGATAATTATTGCAAACGGAATCAATGTTAGTTGTATTTACATAGCTCGAGAAATAGCTTTTGCTTTTAGCTACGATAGTTGTGGCATGTTGCTGGTACGATCCAAGGATACCTTTTTCATACTGGGTTTTAGCTTCACCTAAACCACCATCAATAAGACCTTTGGTAGCAGCTTCAGCTAAGATAAATTTTAATTCTGCATAGCTCATAAGAACACCAGGAGCAGATGCGGCAGTAAAATCAGCACCAAGCTTAGATGTTTCTTTTAATCCATTACCTTTATAATTAGCAGCTTCAGCAGAAGTTAAACCATTAGGAAGACCAACAAAGTCACCGGGACCTGCAGCAAGTTCAGCATACGATACAACTCTCCAGTCAACAAGAGGGTTATTTGTATACATAAAATCGATCAATGTTTTATTTAACCTATGGTTGTTTCTGTTTTTATTCTTATTGCTGTTGTATCTTCTGCTGTCGGACTTTTCCTATATAAAAGTTATTTAGAGAAAAATAAAGAACAATTATCGGCTAGTTTGTCTAAAGTTCGCGATAGTTTTGATAGTAATACCATAGCTGAATTAGAAATGTATGATAAAAAATCAACAATATCAAAAAGTGTACTAGAAGGACACCTTGTGCTTTCTCCTTTGTTTGAATCAATAAATGATCTTACTTTACCTTCAATACAATATACAAAGTTTGACCATAATACAGACAATGGAGTTTTTATAGTAAAGATGTCTGGTGTTGCTAGGGATTACAAAGCTATTGCTCT
>JAJYAG010000198.1 GCA_021779665.1 Bacteroidota bacterium
CGAACCGTGGAAGGGAACTGTGTCGCTCATACAGCCAACCATGCAGCCCATATACGAAACCAAAAGCGCAGGTGATATTTTTCTTTCATTTTCCGGAGAAACAACACGCTCGTTTAAGGAAATAGTGCGGGAAAACTGGTGGATCTGGAATAACCATCAAACGGGAGAAGCCATTGCCGATGATAAATTCTATGGCACCTACATGCGCAATGGAACGCTGGAATTTCCACAAACACCGGTAACGGTTACCCGGAAACCTCAGCCTGAAACTGTTTACCAAACGCCTCATCTGGCTGAAAACAGATTTTTCCTATATACCTATCCCTCGCTGTTTTTCTACGATGGGCGACTGGCTAACCGGCCCTGGCTACAGGAAATTCCGGATCCTGTTTCAAACCTGGTGTGGCAGAGCTGGCTGGATATTCATCCTGCCCAGACTGAAAAACTGGCGCTGGAAGAAGGTGACATTGTTAAAGTTATCGCCGCTACGGGTTCCATTGAAGTTCCGGTCAGAATTACCTCCGGGATCGATATCCAAACGCTGGCGCTTAAGCTCGGCCAGGGACACTGGAATTATGGAAAAACTGCCAGCCATGTCGGGGTAAATGCATTCCGGGTTTCCCACATCTCAGGCAATCCGGTTATCCCGGTGGTAAGTCTTGAAAAGACAGGCCGAAATGAGTCCCTGGTTTATCTCAACGAAACCAAGGAGCAGCACAACCGTGAGCTGCTGAAGGAATTAAGTCTTACCGCTTTACTGAAGGGTACTGTTACTCAGGAGGAAATTACCTGGCCAGGCCCGAAAGGATATGATAAGGAAAGAGATCTCTATCCACCTCATGAGCATAAAAAACACCGTTGGGGCATGGTGATCGACCTGCAGGCATGTATTGGATGTAAGGCTTGTGAAACGGCCTGTTATGCCGAAAATAATATTCCGGTTGTTGGTAAAAAGAGTTGCAGCGAAGGAAAGGAAATGAGCTGGCTGAAGGTCCCGCCTTACAACATCAGTAACAGAAAAACGGCTTTTATCCCAGTTCCTTGTCAGCATTGCGATGCAGCGCCCTGCGAACCGGTTTGCCCTGTATTTGCTTCGGTACACAACGAGGAAGGATTAAATGCCCAGATTTACAACCGATGCGTGGGAACGCGCTACTGTTCCAATAACTGTCCTTACAAAGTGCGCCGCTTTAACTGGTCGAACATCAAACACGAGTATCCGGCTACTTTGCAGCTTAACCCGGAAGTTACGGTTCGTGAGCGTGGGGTAATGGAGAAATGTACTTTCTGCGTCCAGCGCATCCGGAATGTGGAAGAAAAGGCAAAAGTAGAAGGCCGAAGCGTAGCCGAAGGTGAAATTGTGACGGCCTGTCAGCAGACTTGTCCTACCAGTGCCATCGTTTTTGGCGATCTTAACGATGAACATTCTGCAGTTTCAAAATTAACGAACAGCGAACGGAGGTATCAGCTCCTCAGGGAACTCAACACCAAACCTGCTGTGGTTTACCTTAAGAAAATCAATATAACGGTATAGTCTATGGGAACTGAGTACACCCGCGATATTCCATTTGCTAAAGTGAACAGGTATGTATTCGATGCCATGAGTTCCCCGATTGTGCTTTATTACCTGATCATGGCTGTTCTTGCCCTGTTTATTGGTGCAGGAGTAATAGCATGGATCTACCAGGTGAAAACCGGCATGGGCGTTTCAGGCCTGAATCATCCTGTGGGCTGGGGAACCTATATTACCAACTTTGTTTTCTGGGTGGGAATAGCCCATTCGGGAACGCTGATCTCAGCCATTCTTTACCTGGTGCGTTCCAAATGGAGAGATGCCGTTTCGCGCTCTACTGAGGCCATGACGGTAATTGCCGTGATGACGGCAGGTATATTTCCTCTTATACATCTCGGTAGGTTATGGGTGTTTTATTATATTCTGCCTTACCCGAATCAGCGCTTGCTCTATCCCAATTTTATGAGTCCTATTGTTTGGGATGTGATAGCGGTACTCACCTATTTTACAGTAAGCGTTGTCTTTTTCTATTTTGGACTAATTCCTGATGCTGCTGCGGCGCGCGATCACTATGCTGAAAAAAGCGGGCCCAAATACTGGAAAACCAAACTGTTCAGGTTTCTTTCACTGGACTGGTCGGGAACCTTAAGCCAATGGAGGCATTATAACCGTTCGTACCTTTATTTTGCTGCTCTGGCAACGCCTCTGGTTGTGTCGGTACACTCCATCGTTTCGTGGGATTTTGCCATGAGTCTGCTGCCCGGCTGGCATTCTACACTGTTTGCTCCTTATTTCGTGGCCGGAGCTATACACTCAGGACTTTCTATGGCCCTTACATTGATGATTCCAATGCGAAAGCTTTTAAACCTTCAAAAGATAATCACCGGGAAGCACCTGGAAATGATCGCCAAACTGATTCTGCTTACCACATCCATACTCGCCTATGCTTATATTGTGGAGCCGCTTATAGAATCATACTCAGGGAATAAATTCAATATGCAATTCAGCCATTGGCGTATGACCGGACCAACCTCATGGATTTTTTACCTGATCATTGTCTTAAACATTTTTGTGCCACTCACTTATCTCTCAGGAAAATTCAGGCGTAACCTGAAATGGCTCTTTATTGCGTCTATCCTGGTTAATATTGGAATGTGGTTCGAAAGATATTTTATCGTTGTAAGTTCCACATCGCACGATTTCATGCCTCATAACTGGGGCTCCTATACTCCATCGTGGGTCGAAATTACAATTTTTGCCGGGCTTACCGCATTCTTCTTTTTTATGTACATGGCTTTTGCCAAGTTATTGCCTATTGTATCCATTACCGATTTTAAGGATTATCTGTTAAAGGATACCTTACCCGAACCCGAAACCTGTGAAGGAGAAAGAACTGAGATTAAAGAAAATATACCTGAGCTGAAGCGGAAGCTTTATGTCTTTTCTTCGGCCAATCAGCTTATCGGTGCTGCAAAAAGCTTCTGTAACAAGAATTTCAGGGAACTGGAAACTTTTACGCCTGCCAAGATTCCTGAAATTGAAAAACTATTGAATGTGGAAAAAAGTCCGGTTAAATACTGGACATTGGCAGGAGGAATTTTTGGACTTCTGGCAGGTTATCTGATCCAGGTTAAATCGGTTCAGATTTATGAATTGATTGTTGGCGGAAAACCACCGGTATCGATCATCCCGTTCCTGCTTATCATGTTTGAGCTTACTATTCTGTTTGCAACCCTGTTCAATTTTGCAGGGGCCATTTATCATACGCAACTATACAAGAGAAAAATCCGCCCATATTACGATTCCCGTTTCAGCGTGGATAAGTTTGGATTGCTTGTGGTTTACCGGAAAGGAGAAGATGACTTTGTAAACAGAATTGGTAAAAACATCAAGGCAGAAGAGGAGTACGAGTATAATCAGTAGTTAAGTATTTACAATGAGCAGGGAAGTGACAACTCATAACAAATTGATAAACCGGACAATACTGATCTCAGGCTTAGTTTTCCTGACAAGTATGTTCCTGGGATACTATTTACTTAAAGACAGAGATGCAACCAGTATCTGGAGGACTTTGCTGGTAAACTACCTGTTTTTCACGTCAGCAACCGCAGGGCTCACGGTTTGGCCTGCTATTGTGCTTATCTCAAACGGAAAATGGATGGGATCGCTTGAGAAACTGAGCCAAGCAGGAATTTCTTTTTCGCTGCCCTCATTGATCGTCCTTTTTATTCTTTACAAAAGCTCACCGGAATGGGCGCCCTGGTATAGCTCCTCAAAACCATGGCTGGATAATACTTTTCTGTTTTCCAGGAATATGATCCTGCAGATAATTTTCTGGTTATTGGCTGTTGCTTTTCTTTTCTCCAGGAGAAAAGGCAACAATACTGTTCTGGCTGGAATACTCATCCTGTGGTATGTTATCACCTTCTCTGTAGCAGGTTTTGATTTTGTTATGGCCCTGGACCCGGAATGGCACAGCATGATGATGGGTGGATACTTCTTTACAAGTGCCTTGTACATTGCCTTGGCATTATGGGCATTACTGGCAGTATTTATGAGGCCTGCTGAAAAAAGTGCTTTACATGATATTGGAAATCTTACGATTGCTTTTTGCATGTTAACCAGTTATTTAATGTTTAGCCAGCTTCTGCCCATTTGGTACGAAAATATGCCCGAAGAAACACGATTTCTTGTCGGGAGAATGAACCTGGCCTGGAAATATATCAGCATGGCCTTGTTGGTGTTGGTATATCTGGGACCGGTTCTTTTTCTTCTTAACCGATGGGTAAAGGAAAACCGGATTTATATGGGAGTTATTTCATTATTAATTCTTACCGGAATGTGGATTGAACGCTGGTGGCTGGTTTCGGCTGAGCTATCCAGACATAAGGTAGAATTCGGACTACCTGATATTTTGGTAACTGCTATTTTTATTTCACTAACTATTGGTGGAATATTTACGGGATTGAGATTTTTTAAGGAACCTGCTCCATTGAAAACAAGTAATGCATGAACGATAAGTACTCCGTTATCAATAGCAAGTATATTCTGGCCATAGCGCTCATCATACTTTCCCTGTTAGGCGGCATGATGATGGTTTCAGCCCTTTACCGGAAAAACAACCTGGGACCGGAGCAGCCCATTCATTTCAGTCACCGGGTGCATGTAACTGATAAGCAAATCAGTTGTTTCGTTTGCCACGAAGGAGCGACCAACACCAAACATGCCGGCGTTCCACCCATGCAAACCTGTATGTTGTGTCACAGCAGAATTATACCTCAGCATCCCGAAATTCAGAAAGTGCATAAGAGTTATAATCTGAAAATTCCGGTTCATTGGAACAAAGTAGGCGAAAAACTGCCCGACTATGTGTTTTTCAATCATGCAGTTCATGTGGCTCAAAAAATAGATTGCAGCGTTTGTCACGGGAATATTAAGGAAATGGACAGAGTTAAGCAGGTAAATGAGTTTGATATGAATTTTTGTGTGAAGTGTCACCAGGAAAATAAGGCCAGTACGGATTGTTATACGTGTCACCGGTAATGGCCTCTTAAGTTCCCTGATGGGGGATTTTAAACAGCCGTTGGAGGAGTTTACAACCCAAACCAAATTCAAATTCAGGTACAACCTGAAAAATATATTCTGCTGAAGCCGGAGCCTCAGCAGAACCGAGCTAAGACGTTGAAATATTTGGAATTAATAGTAATTAATTAAAATGACAGACAATTTTCGTACAGGTAACAGCCCAAACTTCCAGGAGGGAGGATTAAGGGGGTTCTTCTCCAAAAATTCCGCCCTTGCTTTTATTGTAGCAGGTTCGGCCTGGTTTATCGTTGGCACTTTATACGGGCTGTTTTCAGCGATTCATCTGATGGCACCTGAATTTTTCAATAATATACCCGCTCTGGTATTCGGGCGGGTACGACCGAGCCATGTCAATACCGTGCTTTATGGATTTGTGGTTACCACTCTGATAGGCTTGGGAATGTATTATACCCCTGCCCTGCTCAAAACAAAATTATGGTCAGAGCCATTGGGATGGGTGAGCTTATTTCTCTGGAATATTACGGTGCTTAGCGGGCCTGTATTTTTCTCCATGGGCATGTCGCAAGGACGGGAATACACAGAGTACCTGTGGCCTTTTGATGTAACTTTTATGATTGCCATAGTAACCATTATTATTAACCTGGTAATGACCATCATTCACCGGAAGGAATATGTATTGTATGTTTCCATCTGGTATTTTGTTGCAAGTTTTATCTGGATTGGCGGAAGCTATTTTATCGGCAACGTAATGTGGCGCCCGTCTACCGGCGCCTTGCCGGGCATTCTCGACTCCATTTTTCTGTGGTTTTATGCCCATGCGCTTCCCGGATTGCTCTTAACTCCGCTTGCAATTGGTGCAGCCTATTTTATAATTCCACGGGTTACCAAAACACCCTTATTTTCGCACACTCTTTCCATTGTGGGATTTTGGACACTTGTCACTTTTTATTCTCATATTGGTGGCCACCACTTATTGCAGGCTCCCATCCCCCACTGGCTAAAAACTATGTCGGTGGTCGATTCCATGATGATGTTCATCCCTGTTATTATAGTAATTGTAAACCTGTGGATGACCATGCGGGGCAGGGGAAATCTTATTATGGCCGATCCTGCCGCCAAATGGGTAGCTATGGGACTTATCTGGTACCTCATTGTTGGGGCTCAGGGTTCAATCCAGTCAATTCCTCAAATTCAAAAGGTAACCCATTTTAATAACTGGACGGTAGCTCATGCGCATATTGCCGTTTTGGGATTCTCAGGGTTTATTGCCCTTGGAGGTGTGTGGCACGTGATTCCTCTTATCACCCGACGTAAGCTTTATTCCCAGCGGTTGGCCAACCTCCAGTTTGGCCTTGTAATGATAGGACTAACCGGTTTTTTCCTGGTGCTTACCATAGCCGGTCTTATCCAGGGTGAAGCCTGGTACAATGGCGAAACGGTTTACAGGGTGCTCCCGCAGCTGCAGCCTTACATGATTTTGCGAACGATATTCGGACTGTTTATCATTTCAGGAGCTTTGGTAGGATTTTACAATCTGATAAGGAGCATACGCAAACCAAAGGAATATCCTTACATCAGTGCCAGCCATGCAGTAATTATTGAAACACAAAAAAATCCGGAAATATGAAGATGACTCCAAAAATATTCTTTGGAGGCAGCATTTTAGTATGGGCTGCATCAATTTCCATCATGGTAATTTTCCCGGTTATTTCCATGAAAAACAAGCCCTCTGAAATCTGGCGGCCAATGACCGAAAAGGAGAAAGAAGGATTGAAAGTGTATGTTAACAACGGATGCAGCTATTGCCATTCGATGTACATCCGCAAAGTAGACTGGGGTATTGGAGCTGAGAGAATTGCCAGGCCGGGTGATTATTATGGACAAGAACCGGCAATTTTAGGATCGGAACGGACCGGCCCCGACCTTTCGCAGGAAGGAGGCGAACATACTGATGACTGGCACAAGGCACATTTCATTAATCCACGATTTACAAGGCCCATGTCGGTGATGCCTTCCTGGGAATTTCTGGGGGAGGATGAAATAGAGAAACTCACCGCCTATATACAATCGTTGGGGGGCAAAGATGCCGATTTACGTATAGCGCGTCAAAAATACTGGCACAAACAAGCAATTGAGGCTTATAAAGCAGGACCCGACTCGAACATCCGTTGGTTGCACAGTAAAATTCCGGATGGCTGGCGAAAAATGCCCAACCCTTATCCGGCAACCGAAGCCTCGGTTTCGAGGGGGAAAAATATGTATATGAAATTCTGCATCAACTGTCACGGCCCTGTTGGCGATGGAAACGGCCGGGCAGCTCCCTACCTGAATCCTCCTCCACTGAATTTTACATTATTGCGGCGGCATTTGGAAGATGATAAATATATCGGGGGAATTTTATATTACCAGATTATGAATGGTATTACCGGAACTTCAATGCCTTATTTTAAGAAAGATCTGGAGTCGGAAAAAATTTGGGATATCTCGAATTTCATTGCCAAAGAATTTATCGGGTACACCGATTCAGATACCGAACCCAAGGGAATTGATGCTTCTTACGAGTCGGAGAAAGAAAAAGAATAGATTTTGTAAACAGATATGAGCTAATAAACAAGTTGATTTATCCAAAGGAGGGGATTTCCTATGAAAAAAATTGTAGTTGTAATTGTATCGTTAATACTTGGAAGTATTATCACGCTAGCGGTAGTTTATGCAGTTTCAAAGAATAGAAATGAGGCGCTGCGAATAGAACATGTTTCGGGGATTAAGGCCCGTCCGGCTTTTTATACCCTGGATGAAAAAGGCAATGTAGTACCGCTCGATTTTACAGGTATATCCCGTAAGGTTATGGATGCTGTTGTAAATATACAGTCTACTCAAACCCGGCAGTATGCCCAGGATCCGCGTATGCCCGATTCGTATGATGATTTCTTCAGATTTTTCTTCGGTCCCGATCAGGTGCCAGATCAAGGACAAAGAGGCAGAAATCCGCAACAGCAAATCGGAATTGGTTCGGGTGTCATTATTGAGCCAAACGGTTATATTGTCACTAATAATCATGTAGTAGCCGATGCCAGCGAGCTGGAGGTTACCTTGCACGATAACCGGACTTACAAGGCCGAAGTGGTAGGTACCGATCCGGCCACCGACCTGGCCTTGATACGTATCGACGAAAAAAACCTTCCTGTTATACCCATTGCAAATTCCGATGAAGCTCAGGTAGGAGAATGGGTACTGGCGGTTGGTAATCCATTCGGCCTCACTTCAACGGTTACAGCCGGAATCATCAGCGCAAAATCAAGATCGCTGAATATCAATTCTGAAAGAAATTCGATTGAATCGTACATTCAGACCGACGCAGCCATTAACCCGGGAAACAGTGGAGGAGCACTTGTTAACCTTCAGGGTGGTTTGGTGGGTATCAATACAGCCATTGCAAGTCCCACAGGTTCGTATTCGGGATATGGCTTTGCTGTGACATCCAATATGGTAAACAAAGTAGTTGATGACCTCATTAAATTCGGAACTGTTAAGAGAGGTTACATGGGTATAATGCTTAGAAACATTACCGGTAAGTTTATAAAAGAGAAAAACCTGAAAGTGAACCAGGGTGCCTATGTTGACAGTGTTATGCCGGAAAGCGCAGCCATTAAAGCTGGAATAAAATCAGGAGATGTTATTGTAGCCGTTGATGGCAGATCCATTCAACAAACATCGGAATTGCAGGAAATTATTGCCGAACATCGTCCTGGTGATAAGGTGAACATAACAGTAAACCGGAATGGCGATACGAAAAAATTTGATGTCGTTCTTAAACCCGGAAACGAAAGTACAGCCATTTCACCCAAGAATAGTTCAGGAAACCTCGAATCGGTTTTAGGAGCCGATTTAAAACCCATAGATAAAAACCTTGCAGGCAAATTAGGGATTAGTGGCGGTTTACAAGTGCGAAATCTCCGGTCGGGGAAGCTCAAAGATGCGAACGTTAAGGAAGGGTTTATTATCACTAAGGTAAATGATCAACCGGTGAGAAGCCTCGACGATCTGAAATCTGCTTTAAGTATCCGTCAGGGCAATGGTGTAATGGTAGAAGGTATCTACGGAAATTCCGGAGAGAAATTCTATTATGCATTTGGGTTGTAAAAAAGAAGTTTGGAGTGTAATGGTTAGTTTAAAGCAAAAACCCAATAAATATTTATGGAATCGGATGCTCAGCAATTGTTTATGATATTCTGGTTTGGATACACCTTGTTTATGCTTGGAATTATAATTGGTGTGCTTGTCTGGGCAAAAAAGAACAGACAATTTCATGACCAGGACAAGGCGTCAAAACTGCCTTTGGAAATTTCTGAATAGTATCAGAATCAATACTCTGGCAGTTGTATAAATACTAAATACTTAAAACTAAATATTAGTTTCAATGTTCGATTACGAAATATTGCGAAACAGACAGGTTATTCTGGTGCTGTGCAGCGGAATTGCACTGGTGCTTTTTACCTGTCTGTTTTATATTGACATATGGAAACCCCGCAAATTGAAAGACGACAAGCCAGATGAATCTGATACACGTTATCTTTCAACATGGGAAGGGATACCATGGACCATAAAAGTTATTTCGGCGGTAATTTCTCTGGCTATGGTTCTGTATACCATTGACTTGTTTATTCATCCTGTAAACTGGTAGTTATGCGCGATTCCGAAGAACATCACGAATGGGGAACCGGCAAAAGCTGGTTGTTTATACTGGGATTATCATCCTCTTTGTTCATTTTTATGGAATTCCTGATGATGATTCCCGAAGTTCCCAGACAATGGGACCATGGAACCCTGCCATTCACTCCATCCGAATCGGTTTATTCAACCACCGACATCCGCGACAGTGTTATGGAAAAAATGATTGAACCATTACCAGATATTAAACAGGAGAAAACAACTCCTCATAAGGCAGTACCATGAAAA
Source organism: Bacteroidota bacterium (assembly GCA_021779665.1). Taxonomy (GTDB): domain Bacteria; phylum Bacteroidota; class Bacteroidia; order Bacteroidales; family JAAUTT01; genus JAAUTT01. The sequence continues at coordinate 10,019 of JAJYAG010000198.1, forward strand.
AGATTTTCCTGATCATCACCGGTGTACTCGCTTTGGCGCTTGTGGTAACAGTTGCAGTGCTGCTACTGTCAGGTCCTCATATGAAACGGCAGCCATCGTTAAAAGCCTATGAGGCGGAACTCACTCTTCCCCCGGAAGACATTGTACCATTTTTTGACCCCAGGAATGACTTTGCTTCTATTCCAGCACCTTCCGTAAATAAGGATAATATTGAAAAAGGTAAAGTCTTCTATGGATATTATTGCGTTTTCTGCCACGGAGAGGATGGTAAAGGAAATGGTCCCGTAGGTCAGAGTTTTAATCCCAAACCATCTGACCTCAACAGCCCGGGAATTACCTTGTACGATTCCCTTCAGCTATATAATGCTTCGTTCAAAGGGATCCATTCCCCGGTACTGGAGCGGGTTGTTCCTCAGGCAAGCAGAAAGTACATTTTGCTCTATATCAGGGAAGAATTTGGAACACATCCTTCATTAAGGAAAAAATGAGTAAAGAAGTCTACATTTTTGCTGCAAATGAGGAAATAACTGTACTCACAGGCAAATACTCCATATTCAGTTTATCTCAATCTGACCGTTATTTCATTGCCGGCTCACGATATTTTTACCATTCCATAACTTTTGTGGAATAGTTTTGGCTTTGAGGGTTTTGTAACCAAAATATGTATTATATGAAAAGATATTTACTTATTTTAACCGCATTGTTGTTAGTGTTTTCTTCCTGCAAACGGAAGGCCATTGAACAACTTAATCAAAAGAATCAGGAACTTTCGAATCTCGCACATGAACGCGATTCTATCATTAACCAGCTTACAGCTTCGTTCGACGAGCTGGAACAAACACTGGGTCTGGATAAGCAGGAAGGCGATGCTCCTCAAAGAATTAAGCAGGACATTGCTCATCTGAAGGATTTGTTGGAGAATAACGACCGCAAATACAAGTCGCTCCAACGTGTAATAGCAAACAACCGTAACGAGAGATCAATTTTCAACGGCAAAGTGGATTCGCTGAGTAATACCATTTCTTCAAAAGAGAATCAGATTGCCGGATTGAATGAGCAACTGGTAAACCTTAAAACCCAGTTAGACACCCAACAATTAAGAATAAACCGATTGGTGTCCCTTAACGCTGATCAAAACAGCAAAATAGACAATATGGTTACTAAACTGAATACCGCGCACTTTGTAGTTGGTAACCCCAAGGATTTGAAAGAAAAGGAGATAGTTGTCAAAAAGGGTGGCTTTTTAGGATTGTTTGGCAGAGTGGATAAATTAAACCCGCAATTCAGCCGGAATGAGTTTAGTACGGTTGATATTCTGACTGACACAATAATCCCGTTACAGGGTGACAAATTTAAAATTGTTACCGCACACCCGGCTGATACCTACACTATTGTGGATTCGACCGAAGAAAAAGTACTTGAAATAACAGACCCTGATAAATTCTGGGCTGCTTCGAAGTATCTGGTTGTTGAGAATCGGTAAATTTTATATTGGTAAACTATGCTTAAGCCCCCTTCCTTATACAAGGTAACCTATATTCTTTTATTCACTTTTCTTGCTACCGCCGTTTTGTATTACGGACGAAACATACTAATCCTCCTGATGTTTTCTGTCTTTCTGGCAATGCTTATGGCCCCGGCTTCCAATAAATTTGAAAGCTGGGGCATGTCCAGGGTGTTTTCCACCCTGAGCTCGGTATTTATCATTGTAATTGCTTTTTCAATTGTATTGGGATTAATTATTATCCAGATTTCATCTTTCAGCGAAGATCTTCCTAAAATTCAAACCAAACTGGAAGGCTTTATCAATGGAACACAGGAATGGATAAAGAATAATTTCGGAATAAGCAGTAATCGTCAGACCTCGGTACTTAAAGATCAACTGAAGGACGCAATGAGCAATGCCGGAGCCTTTTTGGCAAATATGCTGAAGGGAACTGTTTCTGTTATCGGGAGCTCGGTTCTGATGTTGGTACTCACCTTTCTTTTTCTACTGAACCGTGAAAAGTACGAGAATTTTTTCGTGATGTTTTATAAAGACCAGCAAAGGGAGGAAGTAAAAAATGTGATTCATAAAGTCAGCAGTATTGCTCAACAGTATCTGGTAGGCCGGATGATTTCCATTATCATTCTCGCAATCTTTTACTTTATAGGTTTATTAAT